>LJHX01000133.1 GCA_001295935.1 alpha proteobacterium AAP81b | reverse complement strand
TCCCCCTTGAGGGGGGAGGCGACTCGGCGTCTTCGCCGAGCGGGAGGGGGTGGTCGCCACCCGCCGAAGTTTCGTCGTGGGGCGCCCACCCCCTCCCGCCGCGCTACGCGCGTAGAGCCTCCCTCCTCCAGGAGGAGGAGGGTCTGTGACGCCCCTCTGGACCTCCGCCGAAATCGCCGCCGCCACCGGCGGGACGGCGTCGGCCGACTTCAACGTCTCGGGCGTCGCCTTCGACAGCCGCGAGATCATCGGCGGCGAACTCTTCATCGCGCTGAAGGGCGAGGCCACCGACGGCCATCGCTTTGTGGGTCAGGCGATGGCGCGCGACGCCGCCGGGCTGTTGGTCAGCGAAGCGAGCGACGCGCCGCATGTCCGCGTCGCCGACACCATGGCGGCGCTCGAAGCCCTCGCCGCGGCGGCGCGCGACCGCGCGCCGGCGTTGCGCATCGGCGTCACCGGCTCGGTCGGCAAGACGGGGGTCAAGGAAGCCATCCGCCTGGCGCTGCAACGCGCCGCGCCCGACGCCGTGCACTGGTCGGTCAAAAGCTACAACAACCACACCGGCGTGCCGCTCAGCCTCGCCCGCATGCCGCGCGAAACGCGCTTCGGCGTGTTTGAAATGGGCATGAACCACGCCGGCGAACTGACCGCGCTGTCGGCGCTCGTCCGCCCCGATGTGGCGCTGATCACCTGGGTCGCCTCGGCGCACCGCGAGTTTTTCGACAGCGAGGCCGACATCGCGCGCGCCAAGGCCGAGATTTTCACCGGGCTCACCCCCGGCGGCACCGCGATCGTGCCCCTCGACAACCTCCATGCCCCCCTGTTGCTCGCGTCGCCGCGCCCGCCCGGCACCCGCGTCGTGACGTTCGGTTTCTCGCCCCAGGCTGATGTCCATGCCGAAAGCTTTGCCCTCGAGCCCGACGGTTCGACGCTGACGGCGCGCGTCGGCGCCCATCGCGTCACCTGCCGGATCGGCATGGCCGGGCGCCACTGGGTGTCGAACGCGCTGGCGGTGCTCGCCGCGGTCGATGCCGCCGGCGGCGATCTCGCCATGGCCGGGCTGGCGCTCGCCGAGCTGTCCGACCTGCCGGGGCGCGGCCAGCGCTTCCGCACCCCGGTCGGCGACGGCCAGGCCATTGTCATCGACGAAAGCTACAACGCCAATCCGGCGAGCATGGCGGCGAGCCTCGCGGTGCTCGGCGATGTCGTGCCGGCGGGGCAGGGGCGAAGGCTTGCCGTGCTCGGCGAAATGCTCGAACTGGGCGATCTGTCGGACGCCTTCCACGCCGAGCTGGCACCACATGTTGTGGCGGCGAAAGCAGAGGCCATAATTCTTGTGGGTAACGCGATCAAAGCGCTGGCGGCGGCGCTACCGTCGGGCCTAGATGTCCGCCACGTCTCCGATGCCGCCGCTGCCCGGGCGGAAGTCGACCGGCTGTTGCGGCCGGACGATGTTCTGCTTGTCAAAGGCTCCAACAGTGTCCGGCTCGGCGACCTTGTCGCGGCCCTGCGAACCCGCACCGCGGACCGACGGGAGGAGCGCGCGTGATCAACGCTATCGCCCATTGGGCTGATTTCGAAGGGGTTTTCAACCTCTTCCGCTACATCACCTTCCGGTCGGTGGCGGCGCTGGTGACCGCGCTGGCGATCGCGCTGCTGATCGGCCCGCGCTTCATCGGCTTCCTGCGCGTTCGCCAGGGCAAGGGCCAGCCGATCCGCGAGGACGGCCCGGCGTCGCACCTGCTCACCAAGAAGGGCACGCCGACGATGGGCGGGCTGATGATCCTGATCGCGTTGACGGCCTCGACCCTGCTCTGGATGGATTTCGGCAACGGCTTTGTCTGGGCCTGCCTGTTCGTGACGCTCGGCTTCGGCGGGATCGGCTTTCTCGACGATTACGACAAAGTGACGAAGCGCAGCCACAAGGGCGTTTCGGGGCGCGTCCGTCTCGCCGCCGAATTCTTCATCGCCGGCCTCGCCTGCACCTGGATCGCATCGAAGACCGGGACCACGCTGTACTTGCCGTTTCTGAAAGATTCAGGTGTCGCCCTGGGCTTCATCTATATCGGTTTCGCCGCTTTCATCGTCGCCGGCTTCGGCAATGCGGTGAACCTGACCGACGGCCTCGACGGGCTTGCCACCATGCCGGTGGTCATCGCCGCGGCAGCCTTTGCGGTCATCGCCTATCTCGTCGGCAACATTCGTTTTTCGGATTATCTCGGCATTCATCACGTGCCGGGGTCAGGCGAATTGGCGGTCTTCGCCGCGGCGCTGATTGGCGCGTGTCTCGGCTTCCTGTGGTACAATGCCCCGCCGGCGGCGGTGTTCATGGGCGATACCGGCAGCCTCGCGCTGGGCGGCGCGCTCGGCACCATCGCCGTCGTCACCAATCATGAGCTCGTGCTGATCGTCATCGGCGGGCTGTTCGTCCTCGAGACGGTATCGGTGATGGTCCAGGTCGTCAGCTTCAAGACGACCGGCAAGCGCGTCTTCAAGATGGCGCCGATCCACCACCATTTCGAACAGCTCGGCTGGGCGGAATCGACCGTGGTCATCCGCTTCTGGATCGTCTCGATCGTCCTGGCCTTGGCCGGGCTGGCAACGTTGAAGCTGCGGTGAGGCTTGGGCGTGCCTCGACTTCGCTCGCCATGAGCGGTTTTGACCGGCCCGACAGGACGGTCCGGCCGGGGCGCGCCTCGACTTCGCTCGGCATGAGCGGGTCCGAGGCGCGCGCGGACATCGAATGGCCTACCCGCATTGCCGAAGTTTTCCATGGTTCAGCGAAACTCGCTCATGCCGAGCGCAGTCGAGGCACGCCCTGTCAGCACCGTCACCCCCCGGGTCGCGCCGCATGATCACCTCGCCGGCCTTTGCGGGGAAGACCTATGGCGTCTATGGCCTCGCCCGCTCTGGCCGTGCCGCCGTCGCCGCGCTTGCGGCCTCGGGCGCCACGACCCTCAACTGGGACGATGGCGAGCCGGCGCGCGCCGCCTTCGAAGGCGCGCTAACCAACCTCCACGACTTCGACCTGGCCCGCCTCGACGCGCTGATTGTCTCCCCCGGCGTCCCGCACAACGCCCCCTTGTTCGTCAAGGCGACCACCGCGGGCATCCCCGTCATCGGCGACATCGAGCTTTTCGCCCAGGCGCGCGCCGACCTGCCCGCGCACAAGGTCGTCGGCATCACCGGCACCAACGGCAAGTCGACGACGACGGCGCTGATCCACCATATCCTGCGCGAAGCCGGCGTGCCGACCTTGATGGGCGGCAACATCGGCCTGCCGATCCTCGCCCAGTCGCCGCTGCCCGAAAATGGCGTCTATGTTCTCGAGCTTTCCAGCTACCAGCTCGAGATCACCTTCAGCCTCGATTGCGAGGTGGCGATCCTCCTCAACATCACCCCCGACCACCTCGAACGCCACGGCAGCCTCGCAAACTACGCCGCCGCCAAGGCGCGGCTTTTCACCATGCAGTCGCCGCACCGCACCGCGATCGTCGGCTGGGATGCCGAGACCGATCACGACGTCCTCGACGACGCCGAGGAACCGCTGATCGAGTTCATCGAGGATGTCGACGCGGGGCCCCAGGCCGACTGGCCGGCGCTGCAGGGCCCGCACAATCTGCAGAACGCGCGCGCCGCGGTCGCCGCGACGCGCGCCCTCGGTCTCGACGAGGCGCAGATCGCCGCCGGCCTGCGCTCCTACCCCGGCCTCGCGCATCGCATGGAGCCGATCGCCACCATCGCCGGCGTCCGCTACGTCAACGACAGCAAGGCGACCAACGCCGACAGCACCGCGCCGGCGCTCGCCGCCTTCGCCGGCACCCACTGGATCGCCGGCGGCCGGCCCAAGCTCGGGCCCGAGGGCGAGCCCGATCTGACCGCGCTGCTTCCCCATCTCGGCCGGCTCCGCGCCGCCTATCTCATCGGCGAGGCGGCGCCGCTGTTCGCGCCGATCCTCGCGCCGCATGTGCCGGTGACGCAATCGGGCACGCTCGCCCGCGCCGTCGCCGACGCCGCCGCCGCGGCGCGTCCCGGCGAGACGGTGCTGCTGTCGCCGGCCTGCGCCAGCTTCGACCAGTTCCGCGATTTCGAGGACCGCGGCGAGGCGTTCCGCGCCGCGGTCATGGCGCTGGGAGCCGCGGCATGAGCTGGCTTTCCGCCCCCGTCGCGCGCGGCAATCGCTCCTGGGCCGGGCGCTGGTTCTGGACGGTCGACAAGCTGCTGCTGCTCTTCGTGCTGATCCTGATCGGCTGCGGCATCATCGCTGTCGCCGCCGCTTCCCCCGCCGCCGCGCACCGCCTGTCGGGCGGCAAGGTGCATTTCGACGATTTCCACTTCCTGCGCCGCCAGGTCGGCTGGGTGGTGCTCGGCGTGCCGCTGCTGATCGGCGTGTCGATGCTGTCGATCGCCCAGGCCAAGCGCGTCGCCATCTTCGGCGCCGGCGTGTTCTTCGTGCTGCTCATTGCCGTCGCCTTCATCGGCACCGGCACCAACGGCGCAGCGCGCTGGATCGCGCTGCCCGGGTTCCAGTTGCAGCCGTCGGAATTCCTCAAGCCGCTGTTCGTCGTCACCACCGCCTGGCTGCTGGCGCTGCGCTTCGACGATCGCAGCCTGCCGACGATGGAGGTCAGCTTCGCCATGCTGGTGGCGATTTCGCTGCTGCTGATCCGCCAGCCCGACTATGGCCAGACGGCGCTGATCGGCACGGTGTGGCTGGTTCAGGCGGTGCTTGCCGGCATGTCGCTCTGGGTGCTCGGCGGCCTCGTCGTCGGCGGCACGCTGCTTGCCGGGGTTGCCTATCTCAGCGTCGATCACGTCGCTGACCGCATCGACAAGTTCATCGGCGGCGGCGGCGACACCTACCAGATCGATCGCGCGCTCGATTGCTTCCGCGCCGGCGGGCTGTTCGGCGTCGGCCCCGGCGAGGGCGTCGCCAAATTCCGCCTGCCCGAACCGCAGACCGACTACATCTTCTCGGTGATCGGCGAGGAATTTGGCATGATCGCCTGCCTGTGCCTCGCCGGGCTCTATGTCGCCTTTGTCGTTCGCGTCTTCCTGCTGCTGCTCGACGAGGAGGACCCCTTCGTCCTGCTCGCCGCCGCCGGGCTCGCTACCGAATTCGGCCTGCAGGCGGCGATCAACATCGGCGTCAACGTCAAGCTGCTGCCGTCGAAGGGCATGACCCTGCCATTCATCAGCCATGGCGGGTCGTCGTTCCTGGCGCTGTGTCTCGGCATCGGGCTGCTGCTGGCGCTGACGCGGCGCAACCCCTTCCTCAAGGCGTCGCCCTATGCCGCGACGTGGCGATCGGCATGAGCGGCACCTATGTTCTCGCCGCCGGCGGCACTGGCGGCCATATGGTGCCGGCGCATGTGCTGGCGCTCGAACTCGCGAGCCGCGGCCACAAGGTCCATCTCGTCACCGATGCGCGCGGCCTGCGCTTCCCAGGGCTGTTCGACGGCGTGCCGCGCACCGTCGTCGAGGCGGGGTCGCCGGGGCGGACGGGCTGGCGCAGCCTGCCGGCGGTGGCGCTCGCCATCTGGCGCGGCCGCGCCACGGCGCGGGCGCTGTTCCGTGAGCTTCGGCCCGATGCGGTGATCGGCTTCGGCGGCTATCCGGCGCTCCCCGGCCTGCTCGCGGCGCTGTCGCTGGGGCTGCCCAGCTTGATCCATGAACAGAATGCCGTCCTTGGCCGCGTCAACCGCTTCCTCGCCCCCCGTGTCGCGGCGATCGCCACCTCCTACCCTGACGTCCGCCGCCTCGATCGCGGCTGGGCGGGCAAGACGGTGCTGACCGGCAATCCGGTGCGCGCCGAAATCGTCGCGGCGCGCGGCGTCGCCTTCGACGACGATGCGCGGCGGCTGCGGCTGCTCGTCACCGGCGGCAGCCAGGGCGCGCGCGTCCTCAACAACATCGTGCCGAGCGCCGTCGCGCTGCTCCCCGAACTGCTGCGCGCCCGCCTCGACGTTACCCACCAGGGCCGCGACGAGGATGCCGGCGCGATGCGCGAGGCCTATGCCGCCGCTGGTGTCACCGCTGAAATCCGCGCCTATTTCGAGGACCTTCCCGCCGAGATCGCGCGAGCGCACATCGTCGTCGCGCGCGCCGGCGCGTCGACCGTCGCCGAACTCGCCGTCGCCGGCCGCCCCGCCATCCTGGTGCCGCTGCCGATCGCCACCGACGACCACCAGACCGACAATGCGCAGGGGCTGGCGGCGGCCGGCGGCGCCATCGTCATCCGCCAGCCGCAATTCACCGCGGCCGGCCTCGCGCGCCACTTGACCGCCTGGCTGGGGGACCCGAAAGCCCTCGCCCTTGCCGCCGCCGGGGCGCGCGGCGCCGGCTTCCCCGATGCCGCGGCGCGCCTTGCCGATCTTGTCGTCGCGACTGGAAAACGATGATCACGCCACTTCGCCCCAGCGCCCTCACCCCCGGCTTCCGCACCGAAATCGGCGTTATCCATTTCGTCGGCATTGGCGGCATCGGCATGTCGGGGATCGCCGAGGTGATGGCCAATCTCGGCTTCCGCGTGCAGGGTTCCGATTCCGCCGAGGGCTATGTGGTGCAGGGCCTGCGCGACAAGGGCATCACCGTCTTCATCGGCCAGGCCGCCGAGAATGTCGCCGAGGCGGCGGTGGTGGTGACCTCGACCGCCATTCGCCCCGACAATCCCGAGGTCGTCGCGGCGCGCGCCCGCCGCGTGCCGATCGTCCGCCGCGCCGAAATGCTCGCCGAGCTGATGCGGCTGAAAAGCTGCGTCGCCATCGCTGGCACCCATGGCAAGACGACGACGACCTCGATGGTCGCGGCGCTGCTCGACGCCGGCGGCATCGATCCGACCGTCATCAATGGCGGCATCATCAACACCTATGGCTCGAACGCCCGGCTCGGCGCCGGCGAATGGATGGTCGTCGAGGCCGACGAAAGCGACGGCTCCTTCCTGCGGCTGGGCGGCACCATCGGCGTCGTCACCAACATCGACCCCGAGCATCTCGACCATTGGGGCGATTTCGCCGCGGTGCGCGAAGGCTTCCGCCAGTTCGTCAACGCCGTGCCCTTCTATGGCGCCGGCGTGCTGTGCATCGATCACCCCGAAGTCCAGGCGCTGATCCCGCGCATCTCCGATCGCCGCATCATCACCTATGGCTTTGCCGCCACCGCCGACATCTGGGGGGTGAACGTCACGCCGGTGCCCGGCGGCAACCGCTTCGACGTCGTCGTGCGCGGCCGCGACAAGGATCGCCGGATCGAGAACATCATGCTGCCGATGCCCGGCCGCCACAATGTCCAGAACAGCCTCGCCGCCATCGCCGTCGCCATCGAGCTCGGCATCGACGACGACGCCATCCGCAGCGGCTTTGCGCGTTTCGGCGGCGTCAAGCGGCGCTTCACCAAGGTCGGCACGGTGGCGCTGCCCGGCGGCGAGGCGGTGGTCATCGACGATTATGGCCACCACCCGGTCGAGATCCGCGCCGTGCTGGCGGCGGCGCGCGAGGGCGCCAACAGCGAGAATGGCGGCCGCGTGCTGGCGGTGGTGCAGCCCCACCGCTTTACCCGGCTGCGCGACCTGATGGCCGACTTCCAGGCGGCGTTCAACGACGCCGACGCGGTCTATGTCGCGCCGGTCTATGCCGCCGGCGAGGCGCCGATCGACGGCGTCTCGGCCGAATCGCTGGCGGCGGGGCTGGTCGCGGCGGGGCATCGGGCCGCGGTGACGGTGACGGGTGCCGACGATCTGGCGGCGCAGCTGGCGCCCGACTTGCGCGCCGGCGACATGGTCGTGTGCCTGGGGGCGGGCGACATCACGAAATGGGCCGCTGGGTTGGCCGAGGCCATTTCCGGGCGGCGCGGCGGATGATGGCAAGCGCTGCCTCGGCGACACCACGAGTGCGCGGCAAGCTCACGCCCGACGCGCCGCTGGCGCCGCTTGTCTGGTTCAAGACCGGCGGGGCGGCGCAATGGCTGTTCGAGCCCGCCGATGTCGACGATCTGGCAGGGTTTCTGGCGACACTCGATCCGGCGGTGCCGGTGATGGCCTTGGGACTCGGCTCGAACCTCATCGTCCGCGATGGCGGCGTACCCGGCGTCGTCGTGCGGCTCGGCAAGGTCTTCGGGCAGGTTGCCGCCGACGGCATGACGCTCACCGCCGGCGGCGGCGCCTCGGGCATCGCGGTATCGTCGGCGGCGCGCGATGCCGGCGTTGCCGGCCTCGAATTTCTGCGCGGCATTCCGGGCACGGTCGGTGGCTTCGTCCGCATGAATGGCGGCGCCTATGGCCGCGAGGTCGCCGATGTTCTTGTCGATTGCGACGTCGTGCTGCGCTCGGGCGAAATCGCTAGTTTGGCGGTGGCCGACCTCGATTATTCCTATCGCCACAGCGGGCTGCCCGAGGGCGCCATTGTCGTCGCTGCCCGCCTGCGCGGCGCGCCGGGCGAGCCTGCCGTCATCCAGGCCGAAATGGACCGCATCGCCGCGGCGCGCGAGGCGAGCCAGCCGTTGCGCACCCGTACCGGCGGCTCGACCTTCAAGAACCCGCCCGGCCACAAGGCCTGGGAACTCGTCGACCGCGCCGGCTGCCGCGGGCTGATGCTCGGCGGCGCGCAAGTGTCCGAGAAGCATACGAACTTTCTGATCAACACCGGCACCGCCACCAGCGCCGACATCGAGGCGCTGGGCGAGGAAGTGCGCCGCCGCGTTCGGGACAGCGCCGGCGTCGAATTGGAGTGGGAAATCGCCCGTTTGGGGGTGCCGAAATGAGCATCGTTCCGGCGAACAATCCCTCTCCTCCCCCTTCAGGGGGGAGGCGACTCGCGCGCAGCGCGGCGGGTGGGGGTTCTCACCACCAGCGACCATCCGCGGGCCATTTCGACCGGCGGCTCCAGATCGAAGATCGCGCGGTCGGCGACCACCCCCTCCCGCCGCGCTGCGCGCGAGTCGCCTCCCCCCTCCAGGGGGAGGAGGCCTTGTGAAAGTCGTCGTTCTCATGGGCGGCTGGTCCGCCGAGCGCGAGGTCTCGCTGACCTCGGGCGCCGGCATCGCCGAGGCCTGCCGCCGCCTCGGCCATGACGTCACCCCAATCGACATGGACCGCGATGTCGCCGCGCGCCTGCGCGCCGCTGCCCCCGATGTCGTCTTCAACGCGCTCCACGGCACCCCCGGCGAGGACGGCCGCGTCCAGGGCCTGCTCGACATTCTCGGACTCAAATACACCCATAGCGGCGTCACACCTTCCGCGATCGCCATCGACAAGCAGCTGACCAAGCGCATCCTCGAACCGCTGGGCATCCGCATGCCGGCAGGGCGCATCGTCACCTCCGAAAGCCTCTACACCGCCGACCCGCTGCCGCGCCCCTATGTGCTGAAGCCCGTCAACGAAGGCTCGTCGGTCGGCGTCGCCATCGTCACCGACGCGTCCAACTATGGCAATCCGATCCTTCGCGAGGTGCCGGGGCCCTGGCAGGAATTCACCGAACTTCTCGCCGAGCCCTTCATCGCCGGCAAGGAACTGACCGTCGCCGTGCTTGGTGACGAGGCGCTCGCCGTCACCGAACTCCGTCCCGTCAAGGGCTTCTACGATTACGACGCCAAATACACCGATGGCCTGACCGTCCACGAATGCCCGGCGCAGCTGCCCGCCGAGGTCGAGGCGTCGGCGCTCGCCATGGCACTCGCTGCCCACCGCGCGCTCGGCTGCCGCGGCACGTCGCGGTCGGACTTCCGCTGGGACCCGGCGCAAGGCGAAGCCGGCCTCTACCTGCTCGAAATCAACACCCAGCCCGGCATGACCCCGCTAAGTCTCGTCCCCGAGCAGGCGAAGTATCGCGGCATCTCCTACGATGCCCTTGTCCAGCGGCTGCTCGACGCCGCGGTGGCCGGCTGATGGCGAGCGTTGCTCTCAAACGCGGCGCGCCGCCGCCCCGCCGCAAGGCGCCGGCGCGGGCCACCGCGCCCGAGCCCAAGGTCGCGCTGCCGGTCAGCGCCGCTACCTTGCGCCGCAACCTCATCATCGGCGGCACCTTGCTGCTCGTCGTCGTCGCCATCGCCGTTGCCGCGCTGTTCGGCGTCTGGCGCCGCGCCGGCGACGAAGTCGTCCGCCTGACCGCCGCCGCCGGCTTCGAGATCCGCCAGGTCGAAATCACCGGCCTGCACGAACTGACCCGCCTCGAAGTCAGCAAGGAAGCCCTCGAAGGCTCGACCAACGCCATGCTCGCCGCCGACCTGCCCGCCATCCGCGATCGGCTGCGCAAGCTGGCGTGGGTGGCCGATGCCAGCGTCGGGCGGCGCTTGCCCGATACGCTCGAAATCGCCATCGTCGAGCGGCGCCCGGTGGCGCTTTGGCAGTATCGCGGGCGTTTCGTCGCCATTGACGCCGCCGGCACGCCGCTTACCGACCAGCGGCTCGAACGCTTCGCGCGGCTGCCGGTGCTCGTCGGCCCCGGCGCCAACACGCGGGTACGCGAGCTCGTCACGCTGCTCGGCGCGGCGCCGGCGCTGCAACGGCAGATCCAGGCCGCGGTGCTGGTCGGCGAACGGCGCTGGAACCTCCGCTTCGTCTCGAACGAAACGCTGATGCTCCCCGATACTCCCGCCGCCGCCCAGGCCGCGCTTCGCCGCTTCGCCGCCATCGTCGCTGCCCAGCCCGCCGACGCGCCGCTGCTCGGCCAGGGGCGTTACCATCATTTCGACATGCGACTGCCGAACCGCATCACCATCGGCGGCCCGGCGGTGGCGGCGGCGCTCGCCGCCGCCGAGAAAGCCGCCAAGGCCGCCAAGGCCGCCAGGCCGGCGACGATCTGATGGCGCGCAAACTCCCTCTCGTGGCCAAGCCCCAAGCCGAGCGCACCATCGCCGTGCTCGATGTCGGTTCGTCGAAGGTCGCGGCGCTGATCGCCATCGTCGGCCCGGAAGGCGAGCCGCGCGTCATCGGCGTCGGCCAGAAGCCCTGCGCCGGGCTGAAGCGCGGCCTTGTCACCGATTTCGAAAAGACCGAGGCCGCCATCCGCGGCGCCATGGACCAGGCCGAGCGCGCCGCCGGCGTCCAGGTCGAGTTCGTCCACGCCTCGATCGCCGCCGGCAACCTCGGCAGCGATGTCGCCTCGGTCGAGATCGACATCGCCGGAGCGAGCATCACCGCTGCCGACATGGACGTGCTGCGCCGCGCCGGCCGCGAGCGCATCGACCCGCGCGGCCGCACGGTGGTCCATGCCCAGCCGGCGCTCTATGCCCTCGACGGCCAGCCGGGGGTCGAGAACCCCATCGGCTTCCACGCCGATCGCCTCGGCATGGATATTCACGTCGTCACCGCCGATACGCCGCCGCTGAAGAACCTCGATCGCGCCATCAAGGCGGCGCATCTCGGGCTGAAAAGCCTCGTTGCGGCGCCGCTCGCCGCCAGCCTTGCCGTGCTCGAGCGCGAGGAGCGCGAGCTTGGCGTCGCGCTGGTCGAGATCGGCGCCGGGGTGACGACGGTCGCCGTCCACAGCATGGGCGTGCTCGTCGGCGTCGCGGCGATCCCGATGGGCGGGCAGGACATCACCAACGATCTTGCCGCCGCCTTTGCCTGCCGCCGCGCCGTCGCCGAAGGGCTGAAGGCGCGCGAGGGCGCCGCCGCCGCGGTCAACAAGGACAATCATGAGGCCATCGAGATCGCCCCGATGAGCGACGACGGCCTTGCCGAACCGATGCGCGTGCCGCGCGCCCAGATCATCGGCGTCATCCGCCACCGCCTCGATCTGATTTTCCATGAAGTCGCGCTCAAGCTCGATACCTTGGGTTTTGTCGGCCCGCAGGCGCGGCAATTGGTGCTGACGGGTGGCGGCGCCGAGCTGCGCAGCCTGCCGGACTTTGTTGCCGGGGCACTCGGCCGCAATGTCCGCATCGGCCGGCCGCGCGGGCTGACCGGCCTGCCGCCGGCGCAGGGCGGCGCGGCCTTCGCGACCTTGGCAGGGCTGGCGCTGTTCGCCGCCGCCGAGGTTCCCGACATCTGGCACCATGCGGCGCCGCCAGCGAGCCCGGCGGGCGGCGGCCGATTCGGCCAGATGATCGAAAAACTGCGCGGCAGCATGTGATGCCGCTTTCCACGCCAGAATCGCTCATATAGTATGGCAAACGAGGTAGGAGACACGAAATGCTGGAGTTCGAACGGCCGGCGCTGACCGAGCTGAAGCCGCGCATCACCGTCGTCGGCGTCGGTGGCGCCGGCTGCAACGCGGTCGCCAACATGATCGCCGCCGACCTTCAGGGCGTCGATTTCATCGTCGCCAATACCGACGCGCAGAGCCTGGCCGGCAGCCGCGCCGAAACGCGTCTCCAGCTCGGCATGAAGATCACGCAGGGGCTCGGCGCCGGCGCGCGGCCCGAGATCGGGCGGGCGGCGGCCGAGGAAACGCTCGACCAGATCGAAGCCTCGATCGAGGGCGCGCACATGGTGTTCATCGCTGCCGGCATGGGCGGCGGCACCGGCACCGGCGCCGCGCCCGTCGTCGCCCGCGCCGCGCGCGAAAAGGGCATCCTGACCGTCGGCGTGGTGACGAAACCCTTCACCTTCGAAGGCGCCAAGCGCATGCGTGCGGCGGAAGAAGGCATCGCCGAGCTGCAGAAGCACGTCGACACGCTGATCATCATCCCCAACCAGAACCTCTTCCTGATCGCCAACGCCAACACGACCTTCAAGGAAGCCTTCGCGATGGCCGACCAGGTGCTGCACCAGGGCGTCCGCGGCATCACCGACCTGATGATCATGCCCGGCCTCATCAACCTCGATTTCGCCGACGTCCGCACCGTCATGTCCGAAATGGGCAAGGCGATGATGGGCACCGGCGAAGCCAGCGGCGAGCGCCGCGCCATCGAAGCCGCCGAAAAGGCCATCGCCAACCCGCTGCTCGACGAAGTCAGCATGCGCGGCGCCAAGGGCGTCATCATCAACATCACCGGCGGCGACGACCTCCGCCTGATGGAAGTCGACGAAGCCGCGACGCACATCCGCGACATGGTCGACCCCGAAGCCAACATCATCGTCGGGTCGGCGTTCAACCCCGATCTCGAAGGCATCATGCGCGTCTCGGTCGTTGCCACCGGCATCGACGCCGCGGCGCGTCCGGTGCCGGCGCGCAAGACGGCGGCACCGGCCGCCTTCCCGACGGCGACGGGCATCTTCGCCAGCCCGCCGCCCGTCGCCGCCCCCCCGGCGCCGGTCGCCGCGCCGCCCGAGCCGCCGCGGATTTCCGACGAAGCGGCGTTCGTGCCGGCGCTCGGCCGCGCTCTCGATGCCCTTGATGCGGCGCCGGCGGTGCCCGCCGCCGCCGCAGACGATGCCGACGACGACCTCGACCTCGCCGCCGTCGCCGAGCGCGTCGACGATCCGGCGCCCGCCGAAACCTTCCGCTTCACCCCGAGCGCGGTGCCGGTGGCCCCGGCCGCGCCCGTCGCCGCGGCGCCGACGTCGGTCGTGCCGATCGTCCGCCCCGATCCCCAGCCCGAAGCCGAGGACGAGCGCCCGCCGACGCTGTTCGAGAAAATGATGAACCTGTCGCGCCCCAAGGCCAAGCCGGTCGCCCCGGCGACGCTGGCCCCCGAGCCGACGGCCAGCGCCGCCGACGTCGAGATCCCGCCCTTCTTCAAGCGCCAGGCCAACTGACTGTCGCGGTCCCCGCCGCCCCGATGCGCGGCGGCAGGGGACCATGGCGAGGTGCGCCGTGGAGTCGGCATGAGCGCCGGTGCTACCGCCGATCCAATGGGCTGCCGGCTTGCGCAATCCACCATGGCAGCGCCGGCGTGGCGATCCTCGGCGGCGGCGTGCTCAAGGGTGGCCGGGTCGTTTCTGACTGGCCGGGGCTAAGCCATGCTGTTGCGGCGACGGCGCAGCATCGCCCCGCTCAATCCGAAGCCGGCAACCAGCAGCGCCCAGCTTTCCGGCTCGGGGACCCCGGCCGGCGCGCCGGTGAAGTCGCCGAGCAGCGAAAAGCCGGCGCCGCGATCGACCTTGGTGAAGTCGCCGGGAAACACCCGCAGCCGTTCGTCGGCGAGCGGTCGCGGCGCCCCGGTCGGCAGATCGAAGCGGCTGTAACTGACCGGCCTGGTCTGGAGATCGTCGGCAAAGACCAACAGCAGCCAATCGCCCTTGCCGGCAGCGGCATTGTCGATCGCCGCGCTCTTCCAGCCCGCCTCGCCCTTGGGGGTGCCGGTGAAAGTCACCGCGATGTCGGTGCCGCCGCCGCGTTTGCGCAACAGGCCCTGGACATCGCCCTTGGTGTTCTTGAAATAGACCAGCGCGCGGGTCAGCGTGACGTCGCGGCGCAGTTGGAAATCGGCGCTGTACTGGATGGGCAGGTCGACATTTGGTTGCCGCACCCCGCCGATTTCATAGGCGGCGGGGGTGCCGGTTGGCCGGCCGGTGCTGACCAGGGTGATCGCGGCCGCCGGCGCGGCAGCGGCGATCGCCGCCAATATCGTCGCGATCATCCTGAGACGGTTGCGGGGCATGTTCCGGGCTCCTGGCTGCCGACAACGCCGTGGCGACGCCAGCCACCAAATCCGCTGGTTTGACCTCGCCCCCCAGCATGGCAGGGAGTATCACATTGCTTCACTACAGGATTATGATGGCATGGCCGGACCGCTTCAGGGCATTCGCATCATCGAACTCGCCGGCATCGGCCCGGGGCCGTTCGCGGCGATGATGCTCGCCGATCATGGTGCCGAGGTGATCCGTGTCGATCGCCCCGGCGCGCGCATCGATGCGCGCGACCCGCTGCTGCGCAGCCGACGCCTGATCCAGCTCGACCTCAAGAGCGCCGAAGGCAAGGCGGCGGTGCGCGCGCTGTGCAAGGGCGCCGACGGGCTGATCGAGGGCTTTCGCCCCGGCGTTACCGAGCGCCTCGGCCTCGGCCCCGAGGTGCTGCTCGCCGATAACCCGAAGCTCGTCTATGGCCGGATGACCGGCTGGGGGCAGTTCGGCCCCTATGCCCAAGCCGCCGGGCACGACATCAACTATATCGCGCTGGCCGGCGCGCTCCACACTTATGGCCGCGCCGGCGAAAAGCCGACGCCGCCGATTAACATGGTCGGCGATTTCGGCGGCGGCGGCATGATGCTCGCCTTCGGCATGGTCAGCGCGCTGCTCCATGCGCAGAAGACCGGCGCGGGCCAGGTCATCGACGCGGCGATGACCGACGGCGCCGCGGTGCTGATGAGCATGATCTGGGGCTTTCGCGCCAATGGCATCTGGAAGGATGAGCGCGGCGTCAACATGCTCGATACCGGCGCGCATTTCTACGACAGCTATGAAACCGCCGATGGCAAATGGATCTCGCTCGGCTCGATCGAGCCGCAATTCTATGCCGAGCTGCGCCGGCTGGCGGGGCTCGCCGATGATCCCGACTTCGACGCGCAGATGGACCAGCGCGCCTGGGGACCCCTGAAGGCCAAGCTGACGGCGCTTTTCCTCACCAAGTCCCGCGACGAATGGTGCGCGCTGATGGAAATGACCGACGTCTGTTTCGCGCCGATCCTCAGCATGGCCGAGGCGCCATCGCACCCCCACAACGCCGCGCGCGCAACGTTCGTGGAGGCCGGCGGCGTCATGCAGCCGGCGCCGGCGCCGCGCTATTCGGTGACGGTCTGCGATCCGCCGGTGATGACGACGGCGGTCGATCCGGGGGTGCTGGGCTAAAATCTCCTCCCCCTGGAGGGGGGAGGCTCAACGCGCGTAGCGCGGCGGGAGGGGGTGGTCGCCGCGCGGGGTAACTTCGGCGCGGGCCGACCACCCCCTCCCGCTCGGCGAAGACGCCGAGTTGCCTCCCCCCTCCAGGGGGAGGAGATCGCTGCGGCAAAATTGCTGCCCTTCACCCGCCGGCGATGCTACCCCGCCGCCGATGCTCGCCCCCTACGCAACCGACTGGCGCCAGACCCGCGGCCGCCGCGTCGCCGAAGCCCCGGCGGCGACACGCAGCCCCTTCCAGCGTGACCGCGATCGCATCATCCATTGCTCGGCCTTCCGCCGGCTGCGCTACAAGACCCAGGTGTTCGTCGCCCCCGATGGCGATCATTTCCGCGTGCGGCTCACCCACAGCCTCGAAGTCGCCCAGATCGCCCGCAGCCTGGCGCGCGCCCTCGGCCTCGACGAGGATTTGACCGAAGCGCTGGCACTGGCGCACGACCTCGGCCATCCGCCCTTCGGCCATTCGGGCGAGGACGCGCTGGAAGTCGCGATGGCGCCCTATGGCGGCTTCGATCACAATGCCCAGACCTTGCGCATCGTAACGCGCCTTGAAAGCCGCTATCCCGGCTGGGACGGGCTCAATCTCAGCTGGGAGACGCTCGAGGGGCTCGCCAAGCACAATGGCCCGATTTACGCCCCCGGCTGGGCGCTCGCCGAGGCCGATGCCGGCTTCGACCTCGATCTCGCGACCCACGCCGGGCTCGAGGCGCAGGTGGCAACGCTCGCCGACGATATCGCCTATGACAATCACGACCTCGACGATGGTTTCCGCGCACGCCTGTTCGAGCCCGAGGATGTCGCCGCGGCGGTGCCCTTTTCGGCCGCCGCCTGGGCGGCGGTGACGGCGCGCTGGCCGCAAGCGCCGCGCCGCCGCTTGCGTGCCGAACTGGTGCGCGAACAGATCGGGCTGATGGTCGCCGATCTTCTCGCCGAAACCCGCGCGCGGCTGGCGCTGGCGGCACCGGGGTCAGCCGCCGAGGTGCGCGCCGCGGGGCGGGCGCTCGCCGGCTTTTCGGAAGCGATGCGTGCCGATGTCGGCGCGCTGAAAGCCTTTCTCTGGGAGCGCATGTACCGCCACCCCCAGGTGGTGCGGCTGCGCGACCCGTCGAAGCTCGTCGTCGCCAATCTTTTCGCGGCGCTCCATGCTGATCCGGCGGCGATGCCCGGCGACTGGGCGGCGGCGACTCCCGCCGGCGAACCGGCGCGAGCGCGGCATGTCGCCGATTTCATAGCTGGCATGACCGACCGCTATGCGCTGAAGCTGCATGCGCGGCTGGTCGGGCCGTCGCCGCTGCCGGCGGATTTTCTGGTCTAGGGGGTCGTCGATGGTCGAAGTTCATGGGGTTGTCGCGCCGGGGTTCGAGCCGGTGCGCGACGCTTTCGTCGCCAATTTCACCACCGGCGACGGCGAGGTCGGCGCGTGCTTCACGGCGACGCTGAAGGGCGAGACCATCGTCGACATTTGGGCCGGCCATGCCGATGCCGCGGCGACGCAGCCATGGCAGCAGGACAGCATCATCAACGTCTATTCGACGACCAAGACGATGTGCGCGCTGACCGCACTGCTGCTCGCCGACCGCGGCGAACTCGATTTCGCCAGGCCGGTGGCGCATTACTGGCCCGAATTCGCCGCCAATGGCAAAGCCGAGGTGACCGTCGCGCACCTCATGAGCCATTCGGCCGGACTGTCGGGCTTCAAGGAGCCCGTTACCGGCGAAGATCTCTATGATTGGGACAAGATCTGCGGCCTGCTGGCGGCGCAGGAACCCTATTGGGCACCAGGGACGGCGCCCGGCTATCACGCGCTGACCCAGGGCTATCTCGTTGGCGAGGTCGTCCGGCGCATCGCCGGCGTCAGCCTCGGCAATCTGTTCCGCACCGAAATCGCCGAGCCGCTCGGCGCCGATTTCCACATCGGCCTGCCCGAAAGCGAGGATGGTCGTTGTGCCGAGCTGATCCCGCCGCCGCCGGGCAAGGGCATCGGCGCCGTCAGCCAGTCGTGGCTCACCCAGAACATGGCCAACAACCCGGTGGTCAACCCGCTCGAAACCCGCACCCGGGCGTGGCGCGCCGCCGAAATCCCCGCCGCCAACGGCCATGGCAACGCCCGCTCGGTGGCGCTCGTCCAGACGCTGATGGCCAATGGCGGCGAGGCCAATGGCAAGCGCATCCTGTCCGAAGCCGGCGTCCGCCGCGCGCTCGAATCGCAGGTCCAAGGGATGGACCTGGTGCTGGCGATCCCGGTGCATTTCGGCCTGGGCTATGGCCTGCCCGGCGGGATGATGCCTTTCCCCAATCCGAACAGCGTCTTCTGGGGCGGCTATGGCGGCTCGCTGGTCATCGCCGACATGGATGCCCGCCTGTGCATGGCCTATGTGATGAACCGCATGGCGCCGACGACGACGGGCGATTTGCGCGCCGCGAGCATCGCCGCGGCGTGCTGGCAGGTGGTGCTGGCGGGGTAGCGACGGCGCGCGGCTGTCCTACAGCGGGCTTTTGCGCTATGGTGAGCAAGCAGCTTTGCTCTTTGACATCGTCGACAACCGTACGCACGCGGCCGCGCAATTCCGGGGAGCGAGCCGCCAGAAAACGTCCGAAACAGTCAATTTGGTAAACTTCCGCGGGCGCGGCCGGCGAAGCCGGCGTCGGCCCCCTCCGCCCCGGTGAGCGAAGCGAACCGGGAGTGGGGAGGGCTGGGGGTCGTGCCACCTGGAGCGAGCCTTGCGGTATGGGGGCTATCGTTGACGGTCGCCCCTCGCGGCACGGCCGCCACCCGACCCTCCCCACGCTACGTTCGCTGCGCTCAAATGGGGGGAGGGGGAAGAACAAGGCCGTTCTGTCCGGCGAGACGCCCAAAGGTGCAAAAACGGCCGAAACCGTAAACTTCCGAAACTTCCGGACCGCAAGGGCGGGCCCGAAGCGTCAGGCGCGCTCCAGCAACTCCGCCGCCGACAGCCCGAGCTTGGCCATCCGCGCCCGCACCCGCGGCCATTCGTCGTCAAGGAACAGCCGGCGTTCCTGGAGCAGCAGCGCCTTGGCGGCCCCCTCGGCGGCGAACAGCCCGACGCCCTTCTTGGCCTCGACCAGCCCCGTCGCCTGCAAATCGTGATAGGCCTTGGCGACGGTCAGCGGGTTGACCTTGGCTTCGGCAGCAAGCGCCCGCACCGACGGCAACAGCGCGCCATCGCCCGAGTCGAGAATCCGCGTCACGATGAGGTCGCGAATCTGCCGGTAAATGGGCCGGTCGGGGCTGAACATGACTGTCTTATGCCTCTGGGACAGCGCGACGTCAACCGGCACCTTGTCAAGACCGGCCGAGCTTGCGACAGCATGGCGCCAAGGGAGTGCCTGTCCATGCGTTTCGTTCTTGCCGGCCTTTTGATCTTCGCCGCGATCCCCGCTGCCGCCGCCGATCTGCCCGCCGATCTGCTGAAATGCGCTGGCACCGCTCGCGATGCCGAGCGGCTGGCCTGCTATGACGCCGCCGTCGCCGCGGTTTCGGCCGAAGCGCGCGCCATCGCCGGGCGCCGGGCCGCCGAAAGCGCGCGTATCGCCGCCGAGGAAAAGGCTGCCGCCGACGCCGCCGCCAAGGCCCGAGCCGAACGCGAGGCCGCCGAGCGCGCCGTCCGCAAAAAGGCCGATTTCGGCGCCGAAGCGATCGCCTCGCGCGCCGAGGAGGTCCGCAAGGAGCGCGCGGTCGGCGAAATCGAGGAAATCGAAGCCGGCCTGAGCGAAGTGCTCACGGGGCGCACCGGCCTCGCCGTGTTCGTCCTCGATAATGGCCAATTGTGGCGCCAGGTCGATACCCAGTCGCTGCCCAACGCCCGCCCCGGCGACCGCGTCAAGGTCGAGCGCGCCACGCTCGGTGGCTATAATCTGGTGCTGCTCAAGCAGAAGCGGCGGTTTCTCGTTCGCCGCATGCGCTGATTGCGTCGCCAGGGCGGACGTCATCGCATCGCGGAATTGACTTTCGGCCACGCAGAGTGCAGGGGGGCGATGGCTCAGGCGCCTTGGCGCCCGCGCCGGGTGCGTGATCGGGTGATCGCAGGCGGAATTTCCCGCCCGGACGATCGCCACAGGCCCGGCAGCATGGAAGGCCGCCCCCCAGGGCCACCCTCGTCACGCGGGTCGTTCGTCACCCGCTCGCCGTGCCAAAGTTGCGCGGCGGCCGTTCCGGCTCGTTCGGCGCGTCCATTGAAAAGAATCCCATGACCAATTTCGCCGATTTCGGCCTCTCCGAACCCATCGCCCGCGCCCTTGCCGACAAGGGCTATACCGTCCCCACCCCGATCCAGCTCCAGGCGATCCCGCCGGT
The DNA here is from genome assembly GCA_001295935.1 of alpha proteobacterium AAP81b. Taxonomy (GTDB): domain Bacteria; phylum Pseudomonadota; class Alphaproteobacteria; order Sphingomonadales; family Sphingomonadaceae; genus Sandarakinorhabdus. Next base: position 6,037 of record LJHX01000133.1, on the reverse strand, counting down.
GATTACCGGCAAGGATTTGTGCGGCATCGCCCAGACCGGCACCGGCAAGACCGCGGCCTTTGCGCTGCCGATCCTCGATTACTTCGCCCGCAATCCCAAGCATCGCCTGAAGACCTGCACCCGCGCGCTGGTGCTGGCGCCGACGCGCGAGCTCGCCTCGCAGATCGCCGCTTCGTTCGGCGACTATGGCAAGTTCCTCAAGCTCAGCATCACCACCGTCTTCGGCGGCGTGCCGATCCCGCGCCAGGAGCGTGTCCTGTCGCACGGCGTCGATGTCGTCGTCGCCACCCCCGGCCGCCTGCTCGACCTCGTCGAGCGCGGCAGCCTCGATCTCCGTCATGTCGAAGTGCTGGTGCTCGACGAAGCCGACCAGATGCTCGATCTGGGTTTCATCCATGACCTGAAGCGCATCGTCGGGCTGCTGCCGCGCCAGCGCCAGACGCTGTTCTTCTCGGCGACGATGCCCAAGGCGATCGAGGAACTCGCGGCGCGTTACCTCAAGGACCCCGTCAAGGTCGCGGTGCAGCCGACGGCGACCACCGCCGAAAGGGTCGACCAGGCGGTCATCCACGTCAACCAGGCCGAAAAGCCGGCGTTGCTCCAGCTCATCCTCCGCGAGGTCGAAAATGCCGGCAAGCTCGACCGCGCGCTGATCTTCACCCGCACCAAGCACGGCGCCGACCGTGTTGTGCGCCAGCTCGGGCTTGCCGGTTTCACCGCCGAGGCGATCCACGGCAACAAGAGCCAGCCGCAGCGCGACCGTACCCTGAAATCCTTCCGCGATGGCTCGCTGCGGTTGCTGGTGGCGACCGACATCGCGGCGCGCGGCATCGACGTCTCGGGCGTCAGCCATGTCATCAACTATGAACTGCCCAATGTTCCCGAGCAGTATGTCCACCGCATCGGCCGGACGGCGCGCGCCGGGCGCGACGGCCAGGCGATCGCCTTCTGCGCCGATGACGAGCGGCCGTTCCTGCGCGACATCGAAAAGACCATCCGCTTGAAGGTCCGCGTCCTCGGCCTGCCCGAGAACCTCCGCGCCGCGGTCGCCGCGGCGCGCAAGGCCGAAGCCGATTCGCCGCCGCCGCGCGAGGAGCGCGATCCCCGCGGCGGGCGCCCGAGCGGTCGCCCCGGCGCGCGTCCCGAAGGGCGTCGTCCCGCGGGTCGGCCGGGACAAAGCCCGCATGCCAATGTCCATCCGGCGCGCGCCGGCCGCCCGGCGGGGGCGCCCAAGGCCGGCGGGGCGCGGCGCGGGCGCTGAGCCTTTGATCAGGGAAGCGGCGTCATGCCCGCGTTGGCGGGGGTGACGCCGGGTCGGGCTTACAGCTGACCAGTTGCGCCCGGCGCCTGGCCGACATCGGTCTCGTCGCCCGCCTGGCCAGCCGCGTCGCTGCCGAGGGCGCCGTCATAGGTCGCCACGGTGGCACCGTGGCCGGCGTCGACGAGGTCGGCGCCGCCTTCCTCCTCTTCCATCGCGAAGGCGACATCGGCGTTGGCCGACAGGCGGACGCGGTCGTCCTCGACCGCGGCGACGAGTGCCAGGGCAATGAAATGGGGGTGGCCCGCATGGCTGCCGACGCCGGCATCAGCCTTGGTCAGCTTGATGCGGTCGCCTTCGATCTGGTCGACGGTGCCGAGATGCACGCCATCGGCGCCGATGATTTCCATATGTTCGCGGATCTGGTCGTGCATGTTGGGCTCCTGGGTTCGGAGCCTCAACGCCGCCGATGCCGCGGCGCTCCCCGTCAGGCGGCGCGCGCGGTGATGATCTTGCCTGGGCTGCGCGGCGGCTCGCCCTTGGGCAGCGCATCGACATGCTCCATGCCCGCGGTGACCTGGCCCCACACGGTATATTGCTTGTCGAGGAACTTCGACGTTTCGAAGCAGATGAAGAACTGGCTGTTGGCGCTGTTGGGGTTCGATGAACGCGCCATCGAACAGGTGCCGCGGACATGCGGTTCACCTGAGAATTCCGCCTTGAGATCGGGGAGCTTGGAACCCCCCATGCCGGTGCCGGTCGGATCGCCGCCCTGCGCCATGAAGCCGTCGATGACGCGGTGGAAGACGACGCCATCGTAGAAGCCGTCATTGGCCAGGCCGGCGATGCGCTCGACATGGCCCGGGGCGAGATCGGGGCGCAGCGCGATGACGACGTCGCCGGTGGCGAGCGTCAGGGTAAGGGTGGTCGGGGCATCGGCCATGGGGAACTCTCTGCTCCCCTCCCGCTGGCGGGAGGGGCTGGGGGTGGAAAGGTGATCGCGATTGGCGACGGGGCTGGCGGTGGCACTACCCACCCCCAGCCGCTGGCGCAATGCGCCGTCTTCGACTCCCCGCAAGCGGGAGGGGAGTTGTTCAGCCCTTGAGCAGCAGGGGTTCCAGCCGCTCCCGCAGCGCTTCGGGCAGCGGCGCCGCGCCGCTTTCGCCGCGGTGGACGAGCACCGTGTCGCACAGCGCGATGCAGCGGCCATCCTGGAACATCGCCTTGGCGCTGCGGAAGCTCGATCGGCCGATTTCGGCAAGCGCATAGGCCATCGTCACCGGCGCCGGATAACGCCCCTCGGCAAGATAATCGACCGCGACATGGCCGACGAGAAAGCGCGGGCGGCCTTCGAGCGCGCCGGCGAACAGCGCCCAGTTGAAGCGGATGCGGGTTTCCTCGAAAAAACGCGCGATCGCGACATTGTTGAGATGGCCGTTGACGTCCATGTCGGCGAAGCGCGTCTCCATCGCCGCCGACCAATGGTAATTGGCCAGCTCGCGCCGGCGCGGGTCGTTCTTCACTTAGGCGTTACCTGAGCTTGTAGCGGATCGGCAGCGTCTTCAGCCCCGAGACGAAATTGGCGGTGGTGTTCTTCGGCTCGCCGGCGAGTTCGATCGCTTCGAGGCGCGGCAGCAGCTCGGCGAACAGCGCGCGGATTTCCATGCGAGCCAAGTGCAGCCCCAGGCAGAGGTGGACGCCATTGCCGAACGCCGTCTGCGGATTGGGGTGGCGATCGACCCGGAAGGTGTCCGGGTCGCCGAACGCCGCGGCGTCGCGATTGCCGGACCAGTAGAACAGGCACAGCCCGTCGCCGGCCTTGATGGTCTTGCCGCCGAGTTCGCAGTCTTCGGTCGCGGTGCGCATGAAATGCTTCACCGGCGTCACCCAGCGGATCATTTCCTCGACGGCAGAAGCCAGCAGCGACGGGTCGGCCTTGAGCTTGGCCAGCTGGTCGGGGTTCTTGATCAACTGCAACATGCCGCCGGCGACGCTGCTGCTCGTCGTGTCATGACCGGCGGTAGCCGCAATGGCGAAATAGCTCGTCGCCGAAAGTTCGTCGATGGGTTGGTCGTCGACCATGCCATTGGCGATCACCGAGGCGAGATCGTCGCGCGGATTGGCTCTGCGGTCGGCGGCGACTTCGCGGAAATAGGTGAAGAAAAACTGCACGGTGGCAAGCAGGTCGACCTGGGGGTCGCCGGTGGCGCCGGTCATCAACCCGCCGTTGCCGGTGGTGACGCGCTGCGACCGCGCGACGACATCGGGATCCTGCGGGCCGAAGATTTCCTGCGTCAGTTGCAGCATCAGCGGCTCGTCGGCTTCGGGGATGCCGATGATCTTCATGATGACGCGCAACGGGTAGAAGAGCGCGACCTCGTTGACGAAGTCGCAGGCGTCGCCCAGCGCCGCCATGCGATCGACATGCGCCTTGGCGATCGCGGCGATCTCGGCCTCGCGCTTGCGGAGATTGGCCGGCTGGAACCAATTATGGGTAATCCGCCGCAGCTTCATGTGCTGGGGGTCGTCGAGATCGACGAGGGTGCGGAACAGATGGGTGTCGCCGGTCATCTGCATGGTCCATTCCTCGCCTTCGATCGGCGAGAGATAGGTGCGCAAGCGGTTGATATAGCGGTCGTTCTGCTTGGAGACCGCGGTGATATCGGCGTGGGATGTGATCGACCAGAAGGGGCGGAAGCCGTCGGGGGTCGTCCAATGGACGGGGTCCTCGCGGCGCAAGGTGGCGTAATCGGCGAGCACCGATTCATCGCCATAATGCAGCGGGTTGACCAGGCGATTGTCGAGCGTGGCGCTGGTAAAGCCGGCGAATTTGGTCATTGCAGGGCCTCGGCACGGGCATAGGCGCGGGTTACCGCGGGACGGGCGGCGATGGCATCGAGCCAGCGCTGGACATTGGCGCCAAGCGTCATCTGGCCGACGAAGGGGCGGATCCACGGATAGCTGGCGATATCGGCGATGCTGAAGTCGCCGGCGAGAAAATCATGGTCGCCGAGGCGCTTGTCCATGACGCCGTGGAGGCGCTCGACCTCCTTGCGGTAGCGGTCGATGGCGTAGGGCACCTGTTCGGTGGCGAAGCGGACGAAATGGCTGAGCTGCCCCGACATCGGGCCGAGGCCGCCGACCTGCCAGAACAGCCATTCGTCGACATGGGCGCGCGCGGCGAGATCGCTGCCGCCGCCGAAATGCCCGGTCTTGTCGGCCAGATAGCGCAGAATGGCGCCCGATTCGAAAAGGCCAAGCTCGCCGGCATCATGGTCGACGATCGCCGGCATCTTGTTGTTGGGGCTGATCGCCAGAAAGTCGGGCTTGAACTGGTCGCCGGCGGTGATGTTGACCGGCACGATGCGGTAGTCGAGCCCGCATTCCTCGAGCATGATCGGGATCTTGTAGCCATTGGGGGTTGGCCAGAAATAGAGGTCGATCAAGCTTTTGCCTCCCTATTGGGCACGCCCGCGCGCCTGTACGGCGGTGCGGGCGGCCTCGACGGCGTCGGCCGAGACGCGCGAATTGGCGGCAACCGAGCGTGTCGCTTCCAATGCCATGCCGGCGTCGAAGGTCATGCCATAACCGTCGTCGATCAGGCGCTTGTAGGCGGCGCTGAAGGCCGGGTCGATCGTCGCCATGTCGGCGGCGAGGCGCTTTGCGGTGGGCAGCAGTTCGTCGGCGGCGATGACGCGGTTGACCAGGCCCCATTGGCAAGCTGTTGCGGCATCGAGGAAATTGCCGGTGAGCGAGAGTTCGCGGGCACGATAGGGCCCGATCAGCCGCGACAGTTTCTGACTCAGCCCCCAGCCCGGCATGATGCCTACCCGCGCGTGGGTATCGGCGAAGCGGGCGTTTTCGGAAGCGATCAGGACGTCGCAAGCGAGCGCGACTTCAAAGCCGCCGGTGATGGCGACGCCGTTGATCGCGCCGATGCAGGGTTTGCTGAGCTGTTCGATGGCCTTGACGGGATTCTCGTCGGGACCTTCGGCGTTGGCGGCGCCAAGGCCTTGCGATCCCAGTTCTTTCAGGTCGAGCCCGGCGGTGAAGGCGCGGGTGCCGGCGCCGGTCAGGATGACCACACGGACATTGGCATCGGTTTCGAGAGCGCGCATCGCCGCGGCGAGGTCGCGGCGCAATTCGCTGTTGAGGGCGTTCATCGCCGCCGGGCGGTTGAGCGTGACGGTGGCGACGGCGCCATCGATTTCGACGAGCAACGAATCGGACAAGACGGAATCCCCTTTCGGCACCGGATAGTGCCACATCGTTACAAGCGGCACCGCCCGCTTTGATAGGACCCGCTAAAGGAAAGTGGGTCCACGGCCTCAGCCGTACTCCGCCGGCTACGAAGAAGCCGGTGGGGACCCCTCAGGCCATGGTCGCCGCAGACCCTAACTTCTTCAGAATGATATAAAAAGCCCCACCTCCACCATGGCGCTGATGCGCCGGCCGCAACGCCGCGACGCGGCCGCGCAGCGCCGGATGTTCGAGCCAATGGGCGAGTTCGGCGCGGATGCGGCCGGGGCGGTCGCTGCGGCCCTTGCCGGTGACGACGAGGATGACCCGGTCACCGGTTTCGGCGGCGAGGAGCAGCGTGTCGCTCAGCCTTTGATGGGCGGCGTCGAGATGGTGGTTGTGGAGATCGATGACGCGATCGGGGACGACGGCGCCGCGGCTGAGGCGGCGGTCCCAGGTCCCGTCGAGTGTTGCGGCGGTGGCGGGTGGGGGCGCCTTGGGAGGGTTGCGGGGCGGTCTTGCCGCGATCGGGGCGGCGGG
>LJHX01000132.1 GCA_001295935.1 alpha proteobacterium AAP81b | reverse complement strand
ACCCCGACCCTCCCCACTCTCGGTTCGCTTCGCTCACCGGGGGGGAGGGGGAAGGAAGTCGCTTTCGCCGCTGGGCATTTCCTTTTTGCTGCCCCCCGCTAGGCTGCCTGCCGAGGGGACAGCATGACAAATCGCGATGCAGGCCTGGTGCGCGGCATCGGCACCTGGGGGCTGGCGGCCAATCTGGTCAATTATACCGTCGGCGCCAGCATCTTCGTCGTGCCGGCGCTCGCCGCCGGCAGTGCCGGCGGCTGGGCGCCGGTGGCGCTGCTCGTCGCCGCCATCGCCAACGCCGCGATCACCATCTGCTATGCCGAAGCCGGCGCCCGGGTGCCGACGAGCGGCGGCCAGGCGGGCTTCACGACACGGGTGTTCGGGCCGTTCGCTGGCTTCGTCGCCGGGGCGCTGACTTATCTCGCCAATGTGCTCGCGGCGGGCGCCATCCTGGCGGCGGCAAGCGACGCGCTGGCGGCGCTGCTGCCCTGGTTCGGCGGCACGGCCCCGCGTGCCGGTTTCCTGATCGGCTGGGCGCTGCTGCTGATCCTCGCCAATGCCCGCGGCGTGCGCGGCGCGACGCGCGTCGTGCAGGCGGTGCTGGCGGTGAAATTGCTGCCGTTGCTGCTGGTGCTGCTGCTCGGGCCGTTGCTGATCGACCCCGGCAATCTCGCGCTGCCGATGCCGCCGCTGCCGCCGCGTTTCGGCGAGACGGTACTGCTGGCGGTGTTCCTGTTCGCCGGCGTCCATGGCGCGCTGCTCGCCGGCGGCGAGATCCGCGATCCGGTGCGCACCGTGCCGCGCGCGCTGGCGCTTGGCCTCGCCATCATCACCACCATCTTCATCGGCGCGCAGCTGGTGGCGCAGGGCGTGCTCGGGCCCGGCCTGCCGGCATCGACGACGCCGCTCGCCGATGTCATGGCGCGGCTGGGGCCGGGGTGGCGGACGGCGATGCTGGCCGGCACGCTGGTGGCGATGCTCGGCTGGACGCTGTCGGACGCGCTGTCGACGCCGCGGCTGGTCTTCGCCTTCGCCCGCGACGGCACACTGCCGGCGGCGCTCGGCCGGCTCGAACCCGGCTCGCAGGTGCCGCTGCGCGCCGTCATCGTCCATGTCGCCATCGCCGCAACGCTGGCGATCGGCGGCAGCTTCGCGGCGCTCGCCGTGGTGTCGTCGCTGCTGCTGGTGGTGCTGTTCATCGGCGCGGCGCTGGCGGCGCTCGAACTGCGCCGGCGCGGCATCGCCGAAAGCGGCGCGGTGTCGCCGCTGCCCGGGTTGCCGCTCGCGGCGCCGCTGGCGATCGCGGTGATGCTGTGGGTGGCGAGCGGCGTCGACCGGGCGGCTGTGCTGACGATGCTGGTGGTGCTGCTGGCGGTGACGGGTTGGTACGGCGTCGCGCGGTGGCGCGGCCCTCAGCCGCGCTGAAGGATGTAGATTTCGCGCGCGGTATCGTTGATCCGGCCTCCGAAGCCGTTGGTGTCGTTATACTGGCCGGTGTAATAATAGCGCAGGTTGCCGACTTGCGTGCGTCCGGCGTTAATGCCGGACAGCAAGGTGCCGCTGCTGCTGACACCGAATTGCAGCGCGCCATCCGCGCTGACGCCGGCAAAGGTCTGGCCGGCGATCTGGGTGACGGTGGCGCCGGGCGGCTTGCTGTTGAGCAGGAACTGGCGAACCTTGGCGTTGTCCAACCCGACGGCGATGCGCTCCACCGCGACAAACTCGCCGCCATAGCCATGGTCGACGATGTTGGCCGGCCACAGCACGATCTCGTCGGGTGCGAGGTCGTTCATCATCTGCAGGATCGTGTTCTGCACCGTGACGCTGGCAATGGTCATCGAGCCATAGTGGAACACGCCGAGCATTCGCGTTGCGGTGCGGTAGAAGATGATTGCCGAACAGCTCAGCAGAGTCGTGGTGGTAACGGAAAGTTCATTGTCGGGGCCGGCGACGCCGTAGTTTTCCGAAACCTGAACTGTTGCCATGACCGCGACTCCATTGCGTCGGCGCGACAATAGCGCGAGGCGGTGTTTCGCGGCAAGCGGCGTGCCTGCGCGACTTACCCCCAGCTGGCTTCCTTCTCCGCCGCCCGCCGATCGAGGTCGGCGCGGCTGATCTTTTCGCTCGCCGATTTGAGCTGGCCGCACGCCGCCATGATGTCGCGACCGCGCGGGGTGCGGACGGGGGCGGAGATGCCGGCCTTGAAGACGATGTCGCTGAAGGCGCGGATGCGCTCGTCGGATGAACATTCATAGATCGACCCCGGCCAGGGGTTGAAGGGGATGAGGTTGACCTTGGCCGGCAGGCGGTAGTGGCGGATGAGGCGGACGAGCTCGCGGGCATCGGCGTCGCTGTCGTTCTTGTCCTTGAGCATGACATATTCGAAAGTGATGCGCCGGGCGTTGTTGGCGCCCGGATAGGCGGCGCAGGCGGCGAGCAGCTCGTCGATGCCGTATTTCTTGTTGATCGGCACGATCTCGTCGCGGATGTCCTTGCTGACGGCGTGCAGCGAGACGGCGAGGTTGACGCCGATCTCGGCGCCGGCGCGCGCCATCATCGGCACGACGCCCGAGGTGGAGAGCGTGATGCGGCGCTTCGACAGTCCCAGCCCCTCGCCGTCCATGACGATGGCGAGCGCGTCGCGGACATTGTCGAAGTTGTAGAGCGGCTCGCCCATGCCCATCATGACGATGTTGGTCAGCATGCGGCCTTCGGAGGTGTAATTGCTGCCCGGCCGGCCCTTCAGGGTCATCGGGATGTCGTCGTCGTCCTCATCGTCGTCGGGCAGGGCGGCCAGCGCCTTGCCCTCGCCCGGCCATTCGCCGAGCGCGTCGCGGGCGAGCATGACCTGGCCGACAATTTCGGCCGGTGTCAGGTTGCGCACGAGCTTCATCGTCCCGGTGTGGCAGAAGCGGCAGTTGAGGGTGCAGCCGACCTGCGACGAGACGCAGAGCGTGCCGCGATAGGCGTCGGGAATGAACACGCATTCCGCCTCCTCGCCATCGTCGAAGCGCAGCAGCCATTTGCGGGTGCCGTCGCTGGAGACCTGCGCGGTGACGACCTCGGGCCGGCCGACGAAGAAATGCCGGTCGAGCAGCTCACGCATCTCCTTGGAGATATTGGCGAAGCCGGCGACTTCGGTGGCGCCGCGATGGTAAAGCCAGTGCCAGACCTGTTGCATCCGCATCCGCGCCTGCTTCTCGGGGATGCCGATCTCGACCAGCGCAGCGCGCAGCTGGTCCTTCGACAAGCCGATCAGCGGCCGCTTGCCGTCGGCGCGCGGGCTTGCGGGCTTGCGGGGCACCGGTGTGGGATCGACATTCCCGCCGGAATAGGGGGTGGAGAGTTCCATCGCCGGCGATATAGGCGCCGGCGATGGCGGAAGAAAGGCGGCGGCACGGACATGCAGATCGGCGCGCTAAAGCTCAAACTGCAACTCGTCTGCGGCGACAGTTTCGCGCTGGGGCCGGGGAAGGCCGATCTGCTCGAAGCAATCGACCGCGAAGGCTCTATCGCCGGCGCCGGGCGGGTGCTCGGCATGAGCTATCGCCGCGCCTGGCTGCTCGTCGACGAGATGAACCGCTGCTTCACGGCGCGGCTCGTCGAAACGCTGCCCGGCGGCGGCAAGGCGCGCGGCGCGCGGCTCAGCGACCTCGGCCGCGACGTGCTGGCGGCCTATCGCGAACTCGAGGCGGCGGCGGCGGCACTGGCCGAAACCCCCGGCCATGCCCGGCTGGCGGCGGCGCTGCGCGTCGCGCCGTTGCCCGCCGCGCAACACGACTGAAACGACCGCAAGGGTGCGCATGTCAGCCGCTGGACGCTATATGCCGTGCGATATTATATCCAATAGAATATAGCGATTCGGTGGCCGGTGACGATGATCAAGACTGCCTGGCCGGCGTTGCTGGCGCTGTCCTGCCTGTCGGCTCCGGCGCCACTGCGCGCCGCTGACACCATCGTCGCTGCCGACGACGGCGCCATCATCGTCACCGCGCGTCGCCGCGACGAAGACGCGCTGGCCGTGCCGCTGTCGCTCTCGGTGGTCGGCGCGGACCTGATCGCCCAAGCCTATACCGTCAATCCGCAGCAATTGACCCTGCTGGTGCCGGCGCTCAACTATTCCTCGGCCAATCCGCGCAACACCGCGCTGACCATCCGCGGGCTCGGCAGCAGCGTCGTCGCCGTCAGCCAGTCGAACGACGGCCTCGAACCCGGTGTCAGCTTCTATGTCGATCAGGTCTATCACGCCCGGCCGGCGACGGCGGCGTTCGATTTCGTCGATATCGAGCGCATCGAGGTGCTGCGCGGGCCGCAGGGGACGCTGTTCGGCAAGAACACCACTGCCGGCGCCGTGCATATCCTCAGCAAGCCGCCGAGTTTCACCCCCGAGGCGCAGGGCGAGCTTTCGCTTGGTGAACGCGGCTTCTTCCAGGCGCGCGCCGCGGTGTCAGCGCCGCTCGGCGACAAGCTCGCGTTTCGGTTGTCGGGGCTGGTGACCCGGCGCGACGGCATCATCCGCAACGTCGTCACCAATGAGAATCTTAACGCCATCGACAATTTCGCGCTGCGTGGCCAGTTGCTCGCCAAGCCCAGCGAGCGCCTCAGCCTGCGGCTGATCGCCGACTACACCCGCTTCGACGCCAATTGCTGCACCCAGGTATATCTGCGCGTCGGGACCAGCCTGCGCGCCACGTCACGGCAGTATCCGGCGCTGGCAGCGGGGCGCGGCTATCTGCCAGCGAGCTTCAACCCCTACGACCGGGTGACCAATATCGATGCCGCCGTCGGATCGTTCACCAACGAAGGCGGCGTCTCGCTGACCGGCGACTGGGACTTGGGCTTTGCCACCTTGACCAGCATTTCGGCGTGGCGCTTCTGGAATTGGGATGCCGCCAACGACCGCGACTATACCGGCCTCGCCATCCAGCTGACCCAGCGTATCCCGTCGCGTCAGGACCAGTACAGCCAGGAATTCCGGATCGCCTCGAACGGGGATGGACCGATTTCCTATGTCGCCGGGCTCTATTATTTCAACCAGAAGATCACCGGGCGGCCGATCAGCATTTATGGCCCCGATGGCGCCTATTGGCTGATCGGCGCGACGACCGGCGCCAATGCGACACCGGTGCCGGCCAACCTCCTCGATGGCTATGGCCAGGATGGGCGGACGCGCTTCCGCACCGACAGCTATGCGGTCTTTGGCGAAGTCGATTGGAAGATCACCCCGCGACTGACGCTGAGCGGGGGCTTGCGCTACACTTATGAAGACAAGTCCGGGAATTACGACACGACGGTCAGCGGCGGCCCTGTCGTCACGCCCCAGGCGCTGATCAATGCCCGCCTCGGCGTGCTGCGCCCGCAACGCTATGCTGCCAAAAGCCAGGAAGACAATCTTTCCGGCCGGGCCAATCTGTCGTGGCGTTTCGTCGATGGTTTCAACCTTTATGCGGTGTTCGCGCGCGGCTTCAAATCGGGCGGGCTCAACATGTCGGGCCTGCCGCTCGACGCCCAGAACAAGCCGGTGCTGGCGACCGCGGTCGTTCGCCCCGAGCTCAACACCACCTATGAGGCTGGGTTGAAGGGCCGACTCTGGGACAATCGCCTGAGCTTCGCCATCGACGGCTATTATACCGAGGTCAGCAACTTCCAGGCGACGATCGTCGATTCCAGCCAGACGGTGGCGCTGCGCGGCTATCTGTCGAACATCCCGCTGGTGACGGCGCGCGGTTTCGAGGCCGATGTCACGGCGCGGCCGCTGCCCGATCTCGAGCTGCGCGGCAGCGTCGCTTATGCCGACGGCCGCTACAGCCGCTACCCCGCCGGGCCGTGTCCGCTCGAAGTCCAGACCGCCGGCACCCAGGCGTGCAACCTGACCGGGCGCAGCTTGGCCGGGCTGCCGCGCTGGGCGGTGACCGTCGGCATCGACTATCAGGCGCCGGTCTCGGTGCTCGGCGGCAAGCCTTTCCTGCACGCCGATTCCAACTGGCGCAGCGGCTATAATGGCGACCCGTCGCTGTCGCGCTTCACTTATATCGATGCGTACAACCTTACCAACGCCGCGCTCGGGCTGCGCTTCGCTCGCGGTTTCGAGGCAGCGATTTTCGCGCGCAACCTGTTCGACGCCAATTACATCCAGAACCTGACCATCCAGGCCGGCAACAGCGGCCTCATCCTCGGCACGCCGAGCGAGCCGCGCATCATCGGCGGCACCTTCCGGGCGCGGCTGTGACGCCGACTCACATCGCCGAAATGCCGCCGTCGACGTGCAGGCCATGGCCGGTGACCATCTTGGCCTCGTCGGACGCCAGATAGACCGCCGCCCAGGCGACATCGTCGGGCTCGCCGACGGCGCCCAATGGGATCTGGCGGCCGAGTTTCGCCAGCCCCTCCTCGCGGCCCATGGCGCCGGTCAGCGCGCTGAGGATCGGCGTGTCGATGAAGACGGGGTGGATCGAGTTGCAGGTGATGCCATAGCGCTGGCGGGCACAGTGCAGCGCCACCGACTTGGTGAGATGGCCGACGGCGGCCTTGGCGCTGTTGTAGGCGGCACTGTTGGCCGCCGCGATCACCCCGGCGATCGATGAGATATTGATGATCGAGCCGCGCACGCCGGTGTCGCGCACCGTGCGCGCCATCAGCGGCAGTGCCAGCTTGCAGCCGAAGAAGACGCTGTCGAGATCGATGGCGTGCACCCGCCGCCAATCGTCGAAGCTCGTCGCCTCGACCGTCGAGCCGGCGGCGATGCCGGCATTGTTGACCAGCACGTGCAGGCCGCCGAAGCGTTCCTCGACGAAGGCCAGCGCTGCCTCCCATTGCGCGACGTCGGTGACGTCATGGGCGATGCTGGCGGCGGCGTCGCCGAGGCGCGCGGCCTGGTCCGCGGCGCCGGCGGCGTTGATGTCGGTCAGCAGCACCCGCGCGCCCTCGTCGACGAAACGCTGCGCCATCGCGGCGCCAAGCCCCTGCGCCGCGCCGGTGATCAGCGCGGTCTTGCCGGCCAGTCGGTTCATGTCATGCCCCTCCGGCGCGCGACCCGGCGCCTCGCGGCGACAATGGCGACGCCCGCCGGCCCTCGCAAGCCGTTGTTGTAGCCATGCAACACGCCGGCGATTACCGCACCGTGGCGCCCGTGTAACGGTGGCACAGTCGTGACCCTTGCGCTAACCGGGCCGGCATATGCGTGGGCCGCGAATAACCGGCGCGAATTGGGGAGTGATCATGAAGAGCATTTGGCTGGCGTCGGTGGCGGCGCTCGTAGTTCCGGTCGCGATGCCGTCGGCCGTGCTGGCCCAGGACGCGCCGGCTGCCGCGCCGGCTGCCGCGCCTGCCGCGGTTGCCGACGATACCGACAACAGCGCTGACCAGGGCGAAATCATCGTTACCGCCACGCGCCGCGCCGAATCGCTCTCGAACGTGCCGATCGCCGTCACCGCGATCAGCTCGGAACGCCTCGAACAGAGCGGCGGCACCGATCTTCGCCAGTTGAACCAGCTCGCCCCGTCGCTGTTCGTCTCCTCGGCGACCAATGAATCGAACGGCGTCGCGCGTATCCGCGGTATCGGCACCGTCGGCGAGAACCCCGGCCTTGAATCCTCGGTCGCGCTGTTCATCGACGGCGTCTATCGCTCGCGCACCGGCGTCGGCCTGACCGACCTCGGCCCCATCGAGCAGGTTGAAGTGCTGCGCGGCCCGCAGGGCACGCTGTTCGGCCGCAACGCCTCGGCGGGCTTGCTCAACATCACCACCGCCAAGCCCAAGTTCGATTTCGGCGGCAGCGGCGAAGTCACCTATGGCAATTACGACGCCGTTCGCGTTCTCGCCGGGCTGACCGGGCCGCTGCTTGGGGACACAGTCGCCTTCCGCATCGATGGCCTGTACAGCCGCCGAGACGGTTTCCTCACGGACGTCATTTCGGGGCGCACGCTCGCCGACCGTGATCGCTGGCTGGTGCGTGGCCAGTTGCTGGTCAAGCCGACCGAGGACCTGTCGATCCGGCTGGTCGGCGACTACAGCAGCCGCGACGAGGAATGCTGCGGTGCCGCCTATCTGTCGCCGGTCCAGAACATCGGCCGCGACGCCAGCGGCAATCTGACCTTCACGCCCAACAGCATTCAGGGCCTTATCAACGGCATCAACACCGCCAACGGCTTCGGCACCAGCGGCTTCCAGCTGCCGACCGATGGCAGTGCCTTCGTGCGCCGCACCTCCATCACGCCTGGCGCCGATTACAACCAGCGCACCCGCGACTGGGGCGTGTCGGGCGAAGTCAATTGGGATCTCGGCTTCGGCACACTTACCTCGATCACCGGCTATCGCGAATTCCGCAACACCGCCGGCCAGGACGCCGACTTCAACGTCATCGACATCCTGCGTCGCAGTGCCCAGAAGCGCAAGTTCTCGACCTTCACCCAGGAACTGCGCCTGCAGGGGACGACTTTCAACGACCGTCTCGACTGGCTGATAGGTGGCTATTTCAGCCGCGAGATTCTGTTGTCGTCCGACAACCTGGTCTACGGCAACGACTATGAGCGTTTCGTCAATGCGCAGTTGACGGCCGGTGCCAGCATCGCCAACCCGGCGCTCAATCCGCTGGCCAGCGTGGCGGCGGCCATCGGCTACACGCCGCCGTCGGGGCAGAGCCTGCTCAACAACACCGGCATTTTGGCGAACGGCTTCCTGCGCCAGACCAGCACCAACTACGCCATTTTCACCCACAACGTCATCAGCATCGTGCCCGACAAGCTGCTGCTGACGTTGGGCGGCCGTTTCACCCATGAAGAGAAAGAGCTGAACGGCGTCTTTGCGTCCAACAACAACCTTTGCGGCGCGCTGCGCAATTTCACCGGCGCTTTCCCGACGGCGCTTGCGGCCGCGCGTGCCGGCGTCACCGGCTTGGCCTGCGTCATCAACAACACCTCGGGCCCCGGCTTCAACGTTGGCGATCCCGGCACCCGGCGCAGCGAGAACGAGTTCACCGGCACTGTCGTGCTGTCGTTCAAGCCGGTTGACAAGGTGCTGACCTACATCTCCTATTCGCATGGCTACAAGGCCGGCGGCTTCAACCTTGACAGCTCGGCGCTCGATCCGATCTGCAACCTGACCACCGAGCCGGGCAACCCGGCCACGGGTACGCCGTCGTGCGCCGCACGACTGGCGCTGCCGGCAAATACCGCGGGCAACGGCCGTCCGGAAGCCAGCGACCTGCAGTTCGACCAGGAAATTGTCGATGCCTATGAATTCGGCGTGAAGCTCGATTTCCGCCAGCTGCGCGTCAACGCGGCGGTCTTCTACCAGCGCTTCAGCAATTTCCAGCTGAACACCTTCAACGGCGTCAACTTCGAAGTCACCAACGTCAACAGCTGCCAGGAGAGCCTTGGCGGTCGTGACGCCAATCTGATCAACAATGATTCGAACTGCCCCGCCGGTCGTGCTCGCCCGGGCGTCGAATCGAAGGGCTTCGAAATCGAAACGACGTTGTTCCCGGTGAAGAACCTCGTCGTCAACGCGGCGCTGACCTATGCCGACACGCGCTACTCGACCAATCTGACCGGTACGCGCGGTGCCAGCCTGTCGCCGGTGCTCTTCCAGCTGCCCGGCCAGCTGCTGTCGAACGCGTCGCCCTGGACCTCGACGCTGAGCGTCGCCTGGACGCCGCAGATCGGCGAGCGCTTCTCGGGCCTCGTCTATTTCGACACGCGCTACCAGTCGGCGGTCAACACCGGGTCGGACCTCGACTTCGAGAAGCGCCAGAAGGACTTCATCGTCGCCAACGCCCGCATCGGCTTCTATGGCCCCGACAAGAAGTGGGGCATCGAATTCTGGGGCCAGAACATCTTCAACGAACTGTTCCAGCAGGTCGCCGCCGACGCGCCACTGCAGGGCAGCGGCAGCCTGCGCGCCGTCGAACAGCGCTTCTCGGCTTCGACCAACGCCATCTACATCGCCTTCCCGTCGGAGCCGCGGACCTACGGCGTGACGCTGCGGACGAAGTTCTAAGCGCCGCGCCGCGGGCGCGCTGGAAGGAATTTGCAGCGCAAATTCCTGAAGCGCGCCGACAGGCGCAAGCTCGGCCAGCCGGACGGCGGACATCGAGTCCGCCGGACCGGTCTGACCCCGGATCAGGTCCGGGGCAGGCTTACGCCGCGGGCTTTGCCCGCGGCTTTTTTTCCTTCTGCCTTTGCTGCCCGCCGCGCTTGCTTCGCGCAGCCATGATGACCGGTCGAGCATAAGGGCCGGCCGAGCCTGAGTCTGGCCTTCAACGGAAAGGACCACCCTCACCCGCTCGCCCAAGAGGGCGAGTCGCCTCTCCCGCAAGCGGGAGAGGGAAGCGATCTACAAAACCTGCCCGACCGCAGGCTTGGCGGCCTTCAGCGACTTGGTCACTTCGGGCGGCATATACTTCTCGTCATGCTTGGCAAGGATCGTCTCGGCGTGGAAAACGCCGGCGGCACGGTCGATGCGGCCTTCGGCGATCACCCCCTGGCCCTCGCGGAACAGGTCGGGAAGGATGCCGGTATAGGTGACGGGGTAGGTCTTGGCGAAATCCGTGACGACGAAGCGCACCGTCTGGCCCTGGCGAACGAGCGAGCCCTGCTCGACCATGCCGCCAAGGCGGATGGCGGCGTCGGGCAGGCCCTTGGCGGCGAGATCCGACGGCGAGTAGAAATAGGTCGCGGTATCGCCGAGGGTCGACAGCGCCAGCACGCCGGCGCCGCCCAGCGCCACCAGCGCACCGACGACGAGATAGAGCCGCTGGGTCTTGGCCTTCATTTGCGCTTCTGATCCTCGGCGCGGCGTTCGGCGGCGCGCATCGAAAAATAGGCCCAGGCAAGCAGGACAACAAGCCCGCCGATGGTCAGCGCATAGGCCGGAATGATGAAATTGGCCCAGAGATCGGGGCTCTGGACGACCCCCTCCATCAGGCGGTCGCCTCGGCGAGGCGCCGTGACCGCGCCTCGACGCGCGCTTCGGCGAGCATGGCGCGCATCCGCATCAGCACGATGGCCGCGAACAACAGGGTGAAGCCGGCGAGTGACATCAGCAGCGGCGTGAGCATTTCCGGCGCGATCGACGACCCGGTCAGCTTGAGGCTCGGGCCCTGGTGGAGGGTGTTCCACCATTCGACCGAATATTTGATGATCGGCAGGTTGATGACGCCGACGAGCGCCAGGATGGCGGCGCCCTTGCGCTCGCCAGCGCGCTCGCCTTCGGCCGCCGACAGCGCGATATAGCCGATATAGAGGAAGAGCAGGACGAGCATTGAGGTCAGCCGGCCGTCCCACACCCAATAGGTGCCCCAGGTCGGCTTGCCCCATAAAGAGCCTGAAATCAGGCAGATGGCGGTAAAGACGGCGCCCGCCGGGGCGATCGCCCGCGCGGCGACGGCGGCGAGCGGATGGCGCCAGATCAGCCAGCCCGCCGAAGCGAGCGCGAGGCTGAAATAGCCACCCGAGCCGAGCCAGGCGGCGGGGACATGGACATACATGATCCGCACCGACTCGCCCTGCTGGTAATCGGGCGGCGAGGCGAACAAGCCGATGTACAGCGCCGCGCCGGTGAGGATCATGCCGAGCGCAAAGACGATCGGCGTCGCGACGCGGGCGATGCGCAGGAAGCGCGCGGGGTTGGCGAAGCGATGCACTGCCATGCTTTTAGCAGGTTGAGAGAGCCGGGGAAGGGGCAGGATGAAGCATCGGCTCTTGCGAACTTCACGCCCCTCGCCTTATGCTGAGAGCATGGCTAAGACGAAAAATCTGAGGGTGGCCGGTTTTGGCGTCAAATCGAAAACCGTCAGCCGGGATGCGGCTACAGGTCAACTCGTCGTTGTCCACACATCCTTGACCAACAAGAAGCATGCCTTTGTGAAGTATTTTAGCGTTGGTCACAACGGGGTTGCAACGGCAGGCACTGAGGCACCGATGGTGCCGACACTGCCGCGCGACGGTGACGAGACCCTCAAGGCCATCCTTACGCGCCTTGGCGTCGCTTCCGATGCGCCGATATCGAGCGAAAAGGCTCAGGCCGCGATCGACGCTTTGGCGATCGAGGCCGAGGATATGTTTGAATCGAGAGCGGCGGCGGCGCATTGGCTTGAAACCGAGGACTTTGACGGCCGTACCGCTTATCAGATGGTGGCAGCGGGGCGGACGGGGACGGTTCTGGCCCGATTGGATGCCCTGCGTTTCGGTTCTACCGGTTGATCGCCTCGACCGGAGCGACGGGTTACGTTTACAGGGCCTTGTCGCTGAAATACTATCGCACTGCTGCCAGCCCGCGCGGCGCGCGAGAGAATGGCGGTCGCTTTAACCGGCCCGGCGTAACGGCTCTGTATGTAGCGCTGGAAAAGGATACGGCGCTTAGCGAGTATCATCGCAACGGCCCGCCACGCCCT
Source organism: alpha proteobacterium AAP81b (assembly GCA_001295935.1). GTDB lineage: Bacteria > Pseudomonadota > Alphaproteobacteria > Sphingomonadales > Sphingomonadaceae > Sandarakinorhabdus. Next base: position 2,185 of record LJHX01000132.1, on the reverse strand, counting down.
TGTGTATTGGTCGCTTGGAATATCAAAGCCGCTTCATTGATCGATCTGCGATCAGATGAATTGGACGGCGACTGGCACGACTGGCAGTGCGACTGGGAAGAGGCCCGCGACAAAGGGCTTGCCGGCGATCCGGCCGATTGTGCGAGTTGGCGTTGCGGTGATCTGGCGATTGCTTCGGCGAGACCCGGCATTATTTACCCGTCACGCCATCGACCGGGCGGCAGCAACCTCGTTTTGTTTACCGAGGATGCCACCGCTGGTACGCTGCAACTGACAATCGTCGATCCAAATCGCGAAATTGCGGGTGCCAACCCGCCGCGGTGAATGCCAACCGCGTCACCCCCGCCTCAGCGCGGCGCGATCACCATCAGCATCTGCCGGCCTTCCATCTTGGGAAGCTGCTCCACCTTGGCGTAATCGGCGGCGTCGTCGCGAACGCGCTCCAGCAGGCGCAGGCCCAGTTCGCCATGTGACAGTTCACGACCGCGGAAGCGAAGGGTCAGTTTCACCTTGTCGCCTTCCTCGATGAAGCGTTGCACCGCCTTCATCTTGGTATCATAATCGTGATCGTCGATGTTGGGACGCATCTTGATCTCCTTGATCTCCTGCGTCTTCTGGTTCTTGCGGGCGGCGGCGGCCTTTTTCTGCGCCTCGTATTTGAACTTGCCGACGTCGAGGATCTTGCACACCGGTGGATCGGCGCCGGGCGACACCTCGACCAGGTTCAGGCCGTTTTCATGCGCGATGGCAATGGCCTCGCGGGTGTAGAGGACACCCAGATTCTCCCCATCCTGGTCGATGACACGGACCTTGGGGACGTTGATGAACTCGTCATAGCGCGGGCCGTTCATCGGAACCGGCGTGTTCATCATGCGGCGCGGGGGAGGCGGGATGGTCAATGCTCCTGTCGTATCGGATTGCCCGATATAGCGCATCGCGCGGGATTTCAAAAGGGTGCGCGGGGCGGGCGGGGGATGAAAAGGTTGCTTTCGGGGCCGCCGGCGTCATGCTGCGGCGGCAACAGGGGGATCGCCATGCGACATCGGGGTTTTGCCGGGGCACTCGCCCTGCTGGTGGCGTTCGCGGCGCCGGTCGCCACCCCGGTCGCCGCGCTCGCCGCGCCGGCGTTCAGCCTCGAGGACGCGCTCGCCGCCCCCTTCCTGTCCGATCTTGTCGCCAGCGCCGATGGTCGCCACCTCGCCTGGGTGCGCACCGACAATGGCCGCCGCAACATCTGGGTCGCCAGCGCCCCGGGCTTTATCCCGCGCGCCGTCACGCAGTTCACCGCCGACGACGGCCAGGAATTGACCCAGCTGACCTGGTCGCCGACCGGCGCGCAGCTGGTCTTCGTCCGCGGCGGCGATCACGACGGCAATTGGGCCGCCGCCGGCAACCTTGCCCCCAATCCAACCGGCGATGCCGCCGAGCCCAAGGTGACGCTGTGGCGCGCCGGCCTCGCCGCCAAAACCAAAGCGACGAAGATCACCGAAGGCGATGCCCCGGCGCTGTCGGCCGGCGGGCAGCTGGCCTTCCTGCGCGACGGCCAGGTCTGGGCGGTGTCGCTGGTCACCGCCGGCGCTGTCCCGCGGCGACTGTTCTTCGATCGCGGCAAGGCGCGCGACCTCGTGTGGTCCCCCGACGGCAGCAAGCTGGCCTTCGTTTCGGGGCGTGATGACCACAGCTTCATCACCATCTGGCAGGGCGCCACCAAGCCGCTCGCCTATATGGCGCCATCGACCGCCAGCGACGGCGATCCCGTCTGGTCGCCCGACAGCCGCCGCATCGCCTTCACCCGGCGGCAGTCGGCGCTCGATGGCTATGCCGGCTTTTTGGCGCAGACGCCCGAGCCCTGGTCGATCCATGTCGCCGATATCGCCACTGGCGCGGCGCGCCAGGCCTGGGCGAGTGCCACGACGCTGCGCGCCTCCTATCCCGATGTTCTCGGCGGCGCCAATCTCCACTGGGGCGCCGGCGATCGCCTCGTGTTCCTGTCGGCCGAGACCAATTGGCAGCAGCTCTACAGCGTGCCGGCCAGCGGCGGCACCGCGACGCGCCTCACCGCCGATGGCTTCATGGTCGAGCATGTGACCTTGACCCCGGACCGCAGCGCCTTGGTGTTTTCGGCCAACACCGGGCCGTTTCCCGAGGACGACACGCGCCGCCACATCCTGCGCGTCGGCGTCGC
>LJHX01000131.1 GCA_001295935.1 alpha proteobacterium AAP81b | reverse complement strand
GTGCCAACCACCCCCTCCCGCTCGCCTTTGGCGAGTCGCCTCCCCCCTCCAGGGGGAGGAGATGTTCGGCATCATAGCCCCAGCTCCTTCAAAATCGCCGAACGGTCGCCGTCCAAGGCCGGCGCGGCGGCGCGGGTGGCGGGGTCGGCATGGGCCGACAGCTTGACCGGGTTGCCGGCGGCGAGCAGCGGCGTGCCATCGGGAAACGCCGTGGTGATGACCATGTTGCGCGCCCGGACCTGGGGGTGGGCGAGCGCCTGGGCGACATCCTGCAACGGCCCGCACGGCACGCCGGCGGCTTCGAGGCGCGGCAGCCAATGCGCCGCCGGGGCCGTCATCAGTGTCGCCTCGAGCACCGTCGTCACCGTCTCGGCGGCCTCGCTGCGCAGTGCATTGCTGGCGAAACGTGGATTGGCCTTGAGCGCGCCGAGGTCGAGGGCGTCGAGCAGCGCCGCCCAGAGCGCGTCATTGCCGGCGGCGATGACGATATGGCCGTCGGCGCATCGGTACGCGGCAAAGGGCGTGATCGACGGGTGGCGCGCGCCCAATGGCCCCGGCGCCACCCCGGTCACCGCATAGCGCGCCACGGCATTCTCCAGAATGGCGATCTGGCCGTCGAGCATCGCGACATCGACGAATTGGCCCTCCCCCGTCCGCGCGCGGTCGTGCAGCGCGCTGAGGATGCCGATGACGGTGAACAGCCCGGCGGTGATGTCGCCGATCGAGGTGCCGACGCGCGTCGGCGGCCCGCCCGGCCAGCCGGTGACGCTCATGATGCCGCCCATCGCCTGGACGACCATGTCATACGCCGCCTTATGGGCATCGGGGCCGGTCTGGCCGAAGCCCGAGGCGGCGGCGTGGATCAGCCGGGGGTGGCGGGCGTGCAGCACCTCCCAGCCATAGCCGAGGCGCGCCATGACGCCGGGGCGGTAATTGTCGACCAGCACATCGGCGCGGGCGAGCAGCGCTTCGAAAACCGCGCGGTCGGCGGGCGCCTTCAGATCGAGGGCGATCGATTGCTTGCCGCGGTTGATGCTGGCGAAATAGGCGCTCTGGGCGTTGCCCGAGGTCCCCGTCTGGAACGGCCCGATATGGCGGCTGTCGTCGCCGCCGGCGGGGTTTTCGACCTTGATGACGCGCGCGCCCAAATCGCTGAGCACCATCGTCGCATAGGGGCCGGCGAGGACGCGCGACAGGTCGATGATCAGCAGGTCGTCGAGGGGGCCGGGGGGCGGGCTCATGCGATCGCCGATAGGGGACGGCGGTGGCGGCGCCAATCGCCGGCGAGCGGGGCGCCCGTTGTCGGCATGGCGGTAATCGATTTCGCCACTCGAACGTCGCCGAGTGCGGCGTGGAAGTTGACCAACTTTCCGCTTTCGGTCGTTTTCGAACGCGAAGCGACGCGCGGGTGATCGATTTCCTGAATGGCACCGCCCGAAGCGGTTACGACGGGAAAAGCCTGCATCGGCCTGCAATAGCGGATTTGCCGCGCGTAGGAAAATCAAGGCTGGCGCCGCGACCGCTGCCGCCGGCGGCTGCAACCGGCGGGGTGTTGCGGGGTAAGGGAAAGCCATGGCGCAGGGCAAAATCCGGGTGGGCATCGGCGGCTGGGATTTCGACCCCTGGCGCGGGACCTTCTATCCCGACGGCCTGGCCAAAACGAAGCAGCTCGCCTTCGCCGCCGCGCGGCTGACGGCGATCGAGGTCAATTCGACCTTCTACAGCCGGCAGAAGCCCGAAACCTTCGCCAAATGGGCCAAGGCGGTGCCCGACGGCTTTCGCTTCACGGTGAAGGCGTCGCGCTATTGCGTCACCCGCAAAAAGCTCGTCGAGGCCGGCGAGGGGGTGGGCAATTTCCTCGACCAGGGGATCGTCGAGCTCGGCGACAAATTGGGGGCGATCCTCTGGCAGTTCGCGGGCACGCGGCGCTTTGATGCCGACGAGATCGCCGCTTTCCTCAAGCTGCTGCCGGCCGCGCACAAGGGCCAGAAACTGCGTCACGCCCTCGAGCCGCGCCACGACAGCTTCGCCGATCCCGCCTTCGCCGAGCTTGCCCGTGCTGCCGGCGTGGCGGTGGTGTACGCCGCCGCCGCGGACTACCCCTGCATCGACGCCGCCACCGCCGATTTCCGCTATGCGCGGTTGCAGGTCGCCGACGAGGCCGAGCCGCTCGGCTATGCGGCGAAGGCCCTCGACGGCTGGGCCAAGCAGGCGCGCGGCTGGGCCAAGGGGGGCTGCGACGCCTATGTGTTCTTCATCGCGGGCGCCAAGGTGCGCAATCCGGCGGCAGCGATGGCGCTGATCGAGCGGTTGGGGTGAGGCTTGGGGGCTGCTGCGATTGGGCACGCGCTTGCGGACTTCCCCCACCCCGACCCTCCCCACTCTACGTTCGCTTCGCTCACGTGGGGGGAGGGGGAAGAAAGAGGGGTGCCTCTTCTCTCAACGCCTTGGCTGTGCAAGGTTGCGGCAAAGTCAAAGGGGCCCCCACATGATCCGCACCATCACCCTGGCAGCCTTGCTGTCCTCGACGGCGCTTGCCGCTGCTCCCGCCGATCCGGCGGCGCGCGAAAAGGCGTTCGATGCCAGCATCAGCGCCGCCGACCAGCAGGCGTGGCTGAAGGCGATGGCGTCGGCGCCCAATCATGTCGGCAGCCCGCACAACAAGGCCAATGCCGAGTTCATCCTCAGCCAGTTCAAGGCCTGGGGCTGGCAGGCGAAGATCGAGACCTTCGACGTGCTCTACCCGACGCCGCTCGAAACCAGGGTCGAGCTGGTGGCGCCCGAGAAGATCAGCCTCGGCGGCCAGGAGCCGACGCTGCCCGAGGATGCGACCTCGGCCAACCTCGCCGGCGCGCTGCCGCCCTATGTCGCCTTCCAGGGGGATGGCGACGTCACGGCGGACGTCGTCTATGTCAACTACGGGCTGCCCGATGATTACAAGGCGCTGGCGGCGCGGGGGATTTCGGTCAAGGGCAAGATCGCCATCGCGCGCTACGGCCGCGGATGGCGCGGGCTGAAGCCCAAGCTCGCCCAGGAGGCGGGCGCCGTCGGCTGCATCATCTATTCCGATCCGGCGCAGGACGGCTATGGCGACAACGACGTCTATCCCAAGGGCGGGGCGCGGCCGGATTTCTCGGTGCAGCGCGGCTCGGTCGCCGACATGATCACCTATCCCGGCGATCCGACGACGCCGGGCTATGGCTCGGTGCCCGGCGCCAAACATCTGTCGCGCGCCGAAGCGGCGACGATCCTCAAGATCCCGACGCTGCCGATGAGCTATGGTGACGCGTCGAAGATCCTCGCGCGCCTCGGCGGCCCGCTGGCGCCGCCGTCCTTCCGCGGCGGGCTGCCGCTCGCCTACCACACCGGCGGCGACGGCAAGGTGCAGGTGCATCTGCTGGTCAAGTCGGACTGGTCGCTGAAGACGCTCTACAATGTCATCGCGACGATGCCGGGCAAGGATCGCCCTGACGAATGGGTGATCCGCGGCAATCACCATGATGGCTGGGTGTTCGGCGCCGCCGATCCGCTGTCGGGCAATGTCGCGATGCTGTCCGAAGCCAAGGCGCTCGGCGCGCTGGCCAAGACCGGCTGGCGGCCGTCGCGGACGATCGTCTATGCGAGCTGGGACGGCGAGGAGCCGATGCTGCTGGGCTCGACCGAATGGGCCGAGACGCACGCCGACGAGTTGCAGAAGAAGGCGGTGCTCTACATCAACACCGACAGCAACAGCCGCGGCTTCCTCGGCGCCGAGGGCAGCCAGCAATGGCAGCATCTCGTCAATCAGGTGGCGAAGGACGTCGTCGACCCGCAGACCAGGGCGAGTGTCGATGCGCGGCTGCGCGCCAAGCTGCGCGCCGATGATTTTGCCGGCGGCGGCGGCGGCGGCGGTGACGGGCTCGGCGCGCGCGCGGTGAGCGCTGCCGAAAAGGGCGATGATCTGCCGATCGGGCCCTTGGGCTCGGGGTCCGATTATTCGGCGTTGCTCCAGCATCTCGGCGTGCCGGCGCTCAACCTCGGCTATGGCGGCGAAGGCCAGTCCTTCGGCAATTATCACTCGATCTACGACAGCTACGATCACTATATCCGCTTCGACGACCCCGGCCTTGCCTATGGCGCGGTGCTGTCGAAGACGGTCGGCCGGCTGGTGCTGCGCGTCGCCGATGCGCCGACGCCGCCGGCGCGCTACGGCGATTTCGCGGCGACGGTGCGGGCGTATCTGACCGAAGTAAAGGCGCTCGCCGAGGCGCGCCGCAAGGGCGACGAGAAGCGCGAGGCGCTGCGCGCCGGCAATGCCTTTGCGCTGGCCGGCGACCCGCTCGATCCGGTCGCGGCGCCACCCGCCGAAGTGGCGACACCCGTGGTCGAGCTGGCGGCGCTGGAAAATGCCGTGGCGCGGCTCGAGGGGAGCGCACGGGCCTTTGACAAGGCGTTGGCGGCGAAGGACGCGACCCTCGCCCCGGCGGCGCGTGCCCAGCTCAACGCGCTGCTGCGCGATATCGAGCAGACGCTGCTCATTCCCGAGGGCCTGCCCTTCCGGCCCTGGTATCGCCACGCCATCACCGCGCCGGGGCGTTTCACCGGCTATGGCGCCAAAACGCTTCCGGGGGTGCGCGAGGCGATCGAGGAACGCCGCTTCGCCGACGCCAACCGCTATGCCGGGCTGACCGCGGCGGCGCTCGACCGCTATTCGGCGCGGCTGGAGGCGGCGACGGCGGTGGTGAAGTAGGGAGAGGGGAGCCGGGTGCCTATTTCTCCGACCGCGCCAGCAGCTCGACCAGATCGGCCTTCCAGAACGTCGCCCAGCTGTGCGTCGAATGGCCGTGGCTGTCGGCGCTTTCGGGGATCAGCACGAATTTGGCGTTGGGCATCTTCCCGACTTCGCGTTCGGCGATGCGCAGCCCCGGCGGGTTGATGAAATCGTCGGCGCTGTTGACCCAGGTGACCGGCATGGTGATGCGCGCGAGGTCCGGCGAGGGGTTGTAGGTGCGCGAGGCGTCGAGGCGGTAGATCGTGTCGTTGGCGTCGCTGCCGGCGATCCCGGCTTCGACGACGCCGGCAAGCGCCGCTTCGGCGGCGGCGCGGGTGGGGAAGTCGGCCTGCTGGCGGACCGGCGCCGAGCCGGCGATGACCCCCATCACCGCGGCGGTGCGCAGGCCAGCGACGGGCGGCGTCGTGTAGTTGCCGCCGTTCCAGGCGGGGTCGGCCTTGATCGCGTCGATGGTCATCTTGCGCCATTGGCGGTTGCGGCCGGCAAGCTCGACGGTCAGGCAGGCGGTCGGGAACATCGCCCGGGTGATGGCGGGATCGGTGATGGCGTGGACGAAGTCCATCATGCAGCCCATCGACGTGCCCATCAGCAGGCGCAGCGTGCGGACCTTGAAATGCTCGCGCAGCATGGTCTGCTGGGCGCCCACCATGTCCTGATAGTCATAGGCGGGGAATTTCATCCGCAGGCCGTCCGACGGCTTCGACGAGGCGCCATGCCCGATGGCATCGGGCAGGATGATGAAGAAGCGCCTCACGTCGAGCGGCGCGCCGGGGCTGAACAGTTCGTCGGCAAAGAACGGCCGGCCGGTGAATTGCGCGCCGGTGCCACCGGTGCCGTGGAGGATCATCACGGCATTGTCGACCAGGCCGTCCTTGCCGAAGTGCGGCGTGCCCAGCGTGCGGTAGTGCTGCTTGAGCGCCGGCAGGGTTTCGCCGGTGCCGAAGCGGAAATCGCGGATGGTGAAATCGCCCTCGGCAGGGCGCCATTCGGCGGCGGTGGTGGGGGCGGCGAGGGCGAGCAGCAGCGCGGCGATGTGGCGGATCATTTCGGGTCTCCTGTGCGCGCTTGTGCCAGTTTGGCGGCGGGGTGACAGCCTGAAGTTTCGGGCCTGCCTTCCCCCTCCCCCCCCGGTTAGCGCAGCGAACCGAGAGTGGGGAGGGTCTGGGAGGGGGCGCGCGCCGCCGGGCCGGCGTTCCGCATCGGCGCCGCTCTGAATGCCGTCCAGGTGGCACAACCCCCACCCCGACCCTCCCCACTCTACGTTCGCTTCGCTCAAATGGGGGGAGGGGGAAGGGGAGAAAGGCTCAGAAGGCCAGCGACGCGCTCAGCGACACCTGCTGGTCGCGGTAGCTGCTGTTCTGGCGGCGGTCGTAATCGAGCACCAGCCGCAGGTCGCGCTGCAGATAGCCGATGTTGCCGCCATAGCCGAACAGGTCGCGCTTCGAATATTCCTGCGGCAGGCTGATCGCCTCGCCCGAAGTGACGAAGCGCGCGATCGTCGGCGTGGCGCTGACCTGGATCGGCTTGACATAGCTGGCATGGACCTGGGCGATGATCTCGCCATCGCCGAAGCGCTTGGCGAAGCCGACGGCGACGCGCGCGGTGTTGGTGATGATCGAATCGGTGCGTCCATCGATGGCGAGGTTGAAGGCGCCGCCGCCGGTTTCGGTGTAGCCATTCTGGTGAAGCTGCGTCCAATACAGCGTGTTGCTTGGATTGACGACGAGATTGCCGAAGCGGAACTGGCCGCCGACCGTGGCGCCGGCGCCGAACTGATACCCCGTCCAGCGCGAGGCGACGGTGGCGGCATAGCCGCCGATGCCGAGCGCGCGGCTGTTGGTGTAGATCAGCTTGGCGGCGACGCCGCTCGCCTGGACGTAGAAGCGGCGCTTCGCCGAGCCGGTCGACCAGGCGAGATAGGGCGAGATGCCGACGGTGTTGACGATGGTCCGCGACACCGGCAGCCCCGAGCCAAGGTCCTGGCGCACCGTCGTCCAGGTCGACAGGATCGACAGGCCGGCGGCGTCGAGGCCGAGCACCGGCATGTCGGCGCCGATGCCGACGCCATAGGCGCCCGTTGAAAAGGCGCCGAACTCGCTGCCGGCGTCCTGCCGGGCGAAATCGCCGAGTTGCTGGATCCACAGGCCGAAATCATTGTCGGGCCCGCGGCGGCGGGTTTCGGCGAGGGTGTCGAGACGGGTGCGCGCCGCGCCAAAGCCCATGTCGGCGAAGCTTTGCGCCACCTGCAGCGCATAGCTGCCGGCGCTCGCCGGGGTCAGCTGGCGATAGGCGGCGACGACCGCCGCCTCGTTGGGCAGGTTGGCGATGGCGGCGGCTTCGGCGCTGTTGTCGGCAAGCCCGGTCAGCGAGGCATTGTAGAGCGCTGCCTGGCCGCCGGTCAGGCCGATTTCGGCCGCCGTGCGGCGCGTCAGGGTCAGGCTGAGCGCGTTCCCGGTCAGGGTCGGCGTGCTGGCGGTGAACAGATAGGGCGTGACGTTGCTGTCGACGAGCGTCGTCGGATGGTCGGTGACGATGCCGCCGGCGGCGCTGACCAAGGTGATCTGCTGCGACGGCGCCAGCGACTGCAGCGACAGGCGGACGACGCTGGTGCCGGTGAAGGTCGCGGTGCCGGCGACGGTCAGTGCCGCGGCGTTGCCGCGGGTCGGCACGATGAGTACCGAGGCGCCCGAGGCGTTGACGCTGGCAAGGCTGGCGGGGCCGTTGACCAGGTTGAGCGATGCCGTGCCGGTAAGGCTGACGGCGAGCGGGCCGCCGCTGGTCAGCGTGTTGGCGAAGCTGGTGCTGCCCGACAGGCCCAGCGCGCCGCCGCCGCTGCCGAAGGCGAGCGTGCCGGCGAGGCTGCCCGCGGTCAGATTGACCGTGGTGGCGCCGCTGCCCAGCCGAACGTCGCCGGTGATGGTGCCGCTGTTGGTCAGCGTGACGGGCGCCGTCGTCGCGGTCAGGTTGATCGCGGTGGCGCTGCCGCTCGCCGAACTGGCGCTGATCGTGCCGCTGTTGGCGAGGCTGGTCAGCGTGCCCGAACGATCGATGATGGCGATCGCGGCGGTGTTGGCGCCATTGGCGGCGGCACTGATCGTGCCGCTGTTGGTCAGGCTGGTCAGCGTCGCGCCGGCGGCGAGATCGATCGCGGTGGCGGCGCCGCCGGGGCCCGCCGGGGTGCTGCCGACCGCGGTGGTGGCGGTGGTCAGCGCGGCGATGGTTCCGGCGTTGTCGAGCCGCGGCACGATGGCGCCGGCGCCGAGGCTGACGGCGGTGGCGGTGGCGTCGGTCGCCGAGGCGCCGATGCCGCCATTGGCGCCGATGCGGATGCCGCCGGCGATCGTCGTGGTGGCGACGGTGCTGCCGGGGGCGGGTGTTGCGGCAGCGCCGATGCGGACGGTGGTGACGGCAAGGCCGGTGTTGCCGGTCAGCGTCGAAAGCGAGCCGAGATTGTCGATGCCATAGCCGCTGCTGCCGGCGCCGATGGTGATCGCCGTCGGCGTCGTCGCGTCAGGGGCGATCCACAGCGCCGGGGCGGTGCCGACGGTGGTGACCGAGGCAGTGATCACGGTCGCCGCGCTGGTATCGGCGCCGGCGGCGAGTTCGACGCCATCGGCATCGATGAAATAGCGATCGTTGAGGATACCGCCGCCGACATTGCGGCTGACGCGGATGCCGGCGACGCCGATGTTGCCGGCGACGGTGTTGCCCTGCGAATCGAAGCTCGACGAGGTGCCCACCTGCAAGCTGCCGGCGTTGCGCAGCCGGCCGCTGATGTCGCCGGCGACGAGCACGCCGGTGCCGCCGCTGCCGGTGGCGCCGCTGCTGCCGAACAGGCTGAGGTTGCCGGTCAGCGGTGCCGTCAGGCTGACGCCGACCGATCCCGTGCCGTTGACGACAAAGGCGCGCAGCGCGACGTCGCCGGTGAACGCCGAGGCGATCGACACCGCGGTGGCGTTGCTGCCGGCGACGCTGATCGTGCCGCTGGTGCCGCTGGCGATGCTGCCGGTGATGGCGCCGCCGCTGACCAGCAGCCCGATGTTGCCGCTGCCGCCCGACGTCGTCAGGCTGATCGCGCCGTTGTTGAGCAGATTGGCGCCGCTGAGGCCGCCGCTGCCATCGAAGCGGACGCCGATGCCGTCGCTCGCCGCCGAGGAGGCGATGGTACCGTTGTTGGTGAGAAGATTGGCCGAATTGATGGTCGCGGCGGCGCCGGTGGTGACGGTGATGCTGCCAGCGGTGGTGATGATGATGTCACCCGGCGCGTTGTTGGTTGCGGTGCGGGTGGCGACGGCCGTCGTCGTCGCGGTGCCGACGGTCAGTGTCTGGGCAAGCGCCGGGGCGGCGAACAGGGTGGCAGCGGCCGCAAGGCTCAGGCTGTGGGACCGGACGAACAACAGCAACCCCTTCGAACGTGGCGCCGTGCGAGCGCGACCGCCGCCGGACTACGCCCCGGCGGCGTGGTGCCTTCGCTGGCAGGGTCGCGAAAGCCTGTCAATTGCCGGGCGCGCCCGGTGGGGCCGGCGCCGCGCCCGCTGCCCCGGGGGTTTGAACTGGCGGGGTTGCCATGCTAGCCGCCGCGGCATGTCCGTTGGCCCCGAAACCGTCCGCAAGATCGCGCGCCTGGCGCGCATCGATGTTCCCGATGCCGCGCTGGCGCCGCTCGCCGGCGAGCTGTCGGCGATCCTCGGCTGGGTCGAGCAACTCGCCGAGGTCGATACCGAAGGCGTCGCGCCGATGACCGCGGTCATTCCGACGCGGCTGCGCTGGCGCGACGATGTGGTGAGCGATGGCGACATCCAGGCGAAAGTCCTCGCCAATGCGCCGGCGGCGATGAGCGGCTTCTTCGCGGTTCCCAAGGTGATCGAATAGTGTCGGACCTTACCGATCTCGGCCTCGCGGCGATGGCCAGGGGCCTTGCGGCGCGCGACTTCTCGGCCGCCGAGCTGACCGCGGCGCATCTCGAAGCGATGGCGGCGAACCGGCATTTGAATGCCTTCATCGTCGAAACGCCGGAGATCGCCACGGCCCAGGCCGCCGCGGCGGACGCGGCGCTGGCGCGCGGCGACGCCGGCCGGCTGGCGGGCATCCCGCTCGGCATCAAGGACCTGTTCTGCACCGAGGGCGTCCAGACGACGGCGGGGTCGAAGATCCTCGCAGGGTTCGTGCCCCAGTATGAATCGACGGTGTCGGGCAAGCTGCTCGCCGATGGCGCGGTGATGCTCGGCAAATTGAACATGGACGAATTCGCCATGGGGTCGTCGAACGAGACCAGCGCCTATGGCCGGGTGATCTCGCCGTGGCGGGCGGCCGATGGTTCCAACCGCGAGCTGGTGCCCGGCGGCTCGTCGGGGGGGTCGGCGGCGGCGGTGGCGGCGCGGCTGTGCGCCGGGGCAACAGGCACTGATACCGGCGGCTCGATCCGCCAGCCGGCGAGCTTCGTCGGCATTTCGGGAATCAAGCCGACCTATGGCCGCTGCTCGCGCTGGGGGGTGGTGGCGTTCGCGTCGTCGCTCGACCAGGCGGGGCCGATGGCGCGCTCTGTCGAGGATTGCGCGCTGCTGCTGACCTCGATGTGCGGCTTCGACCCCAAGGATTCGACCTCGCTCGATGTGGCGGTGCCCGATTTCGCCGCCGGGCTGACCGGCGATCTCAGCGGCAAGCGCATCGGGGTGCCGCGCGAATATCGCCTCGACGGGATGGACGCGACCATCGCCGCACTCTGGGAGCAGGGCCTTGCCTGGGCACGCGATGCCGGCGCGACGATCGTCGACGTGTCGCTGCCGCACACGAAATATGCGTTGCCGACCTATTACATCATCGCGCCCGCCGAAGCCTCGTCGAACCTCGCGCGCTATGATGGCGTCCGCTACGGCCTGCGCGTGACCCCGGAGGGCGGCAACCTTGCCGACATGTATGGCGCGACGCGCGCTACGGGCTTTGGGGCGGAGGTGCAGCGCCGCATCATGATCGGCACCTATGTGCTGTCGGCGGGCTTTTACGACGCCTATTTCACCAAGGCGCAGAAGGTCCGCGCGCTGATCGCCCGCGATTTCGAACTGGCCTTCGAACAGTGCGACCTGCTGCTCACCCCGACGGCGCCGAGCGCCGCCTTTGCCTTTGGCGACATCGTCGATCCGCTGGCGATGTATCTGAACGACGTCTTTACCGTGCCGTCGTCGCTGGCCGGGCTGCCGGCGATGTCGGTGCCGGCGGGGCTGTCGAACGCCGGCCTGCCCCTGGGCCTGCAGATCATCGGCCGCCCGCTCGACGAGATGGGCGTTCTCGACGCCGGGCTGGCGATCGAACGCGCCGCCGGCTTCACCGCGCGGCCGGAGAGCCGTCGATGACCGTGGTCGCGGCGGTCGGCCCCGGGAGAAGCGGCATGATCGGCCAGTTCCTGCGCTTCGGCGTCGTCGGCGTCGCCAACACCGCGATGTGCCTCGCCATCCTGTGGACGCTCCACGATCGCTTCGGCGTCGCCGTCTGGGCGGCGAGCGCCATCGGCTATGCCGTATCGATCGCCCAGAGCTATGCGCTCAACCGCTTGTGGACCTTCGGCGGCGAGGCCGCCGTGCCGGTCGGGCCGCAGCTGCTGCGCTTCGTCGCCGTCAACGTTGTCGTCGGCGTCATCTATTCAACGCTGACCAGCCTGGCGGCGCCGGCGCTCGGCGTCCGCCTTGCCAGCTTCGCGGCGCTGGTGCCGGTGGTGCTGCTGAGCTTCTTCGCCATGCGCCGCTTCGTTTTCGGCACGCCGCGCTGATGGCCGATCCGCCGCTGCTCAGCATCGTCGTCCCCGTCTTCAACGAGGAAGCGACGATCGACCTGTTCATCGCGGCGATCACCCCCTTTCTCGACGCCATCGACCGCGACTGGGAAATCGTCTTCATCAATGACGGCAGCCGCGATTCGACGCTGAAGGTGCTGCGCGCCGCCGCCGCCGCCGAACCGCGGGTGCGCGCTCTCGACCTCAGCCGCAACTATGGCAAGGAAGTCGCGCTGTCGGCGGGGCTCGATCATGTCCGCGGTCGCGCCGTCATTCCGATGGACGTCGATCTCCAGGACCCGCCCGAGCTGATCGCCGCCATGGTGGCGCAATGGCGCGACGGCTTCGACGTCGTCCTCGCCCAGCGCTCGGATCGCTCGTCGGACACGGCGCTGAAGCGCGGCACGGCGCGGCTGTTCTACCGCATCATCGACCGCATGTCGGACACGCCGATCCCCGCCGATGTCGGCGATTACCGCCTGATGGACGCGCGCGTCGTCGCGGCGCTGCGCGCCTACCCCGAGCGGATGCGCTTCATGAAGGGCATCTTCGCCCATGTCGGCTTCCGCACGACGAGCGTCGATTATGTCCGCCCGGCGCGCGTCGCCGGCGATACCAAGTTCAACGGCCGCAAGCTGTTCAACCTGGCGCTGGAGGGGATCATCTCCTTCTCGACGGCGCCGCTGAAGATCTGGACCTATGTCGGCCTCGCCGCGGCGGCGCTGTCGGTGCTCTACCTGATCTTCGTCATCGCGCGGACGATGATCACCGGCGTCGATGTGCCGGGCTATGCCTCGCTGATCTCGGTGATCCTGCTGTTCAACGGCCTGATCCTGACCGGGCTCGGCGTCCAGGGCGAATATATCGCGCGCATCTTCGCCGAGGTGAAAGGCCGGCCGCTCTACCTGATCCGCGAGGAGATCGGCGCGCGCGGGGTCAGCGTTTCACCGCCCGCACCAGCGCGCTCGTTCCCCCCAGCCGGTTGAGCCCCATCACCGCGACCTCGGCCTTGCAGACGCCGTAGAGGAGGCTATTCACCAACGGGCTGTAGCGCCGCATGTCGCTTTCCGGCGCGGCATTGGGTGCGGTCAGCTGCTTGGCGAGGCGAACCCCGGCGACGAGCGGCAGCACCGCGCCATAGAAATAGGCGCCCTTCTCGATCGTCAGCCCGGCCTTGGCGAGCACCGCCTCGATGCCCGCCAAGGTGTAGCGGCGATAATGTTCGAGGAAGACGTCATGGCCGCTCCACAGCCACATGAAGGCCGGCACGGTGACGACGAAGCGCGTGCCGGCGGCGACCTTGCCGACATAGTCGGCAACCAGGCCGACATCGTCCTCGACATGCTCGATGACGTCCATCATCAGCACGAGGTCGGCGGCGCTGCGGTCGAGCGACGTGCGAAAGGCGATCGGCTTGCCCGCCACCGTCTCGTCGCGATCGGCGGGATAGCCGAGGTCGACGCAGGTGGCGCGCGTCGCCGCGGTGCGCGTCAGCAGCGCCTTCGAAAAATAGCCCGAGCCGGCGCCGATATCGAGGATTTCGGTGGCGGGCACGCCCTTGACCATCGCGGTCAGCGCGTCGAGCTTGGCCTGGTAATACCAGTGGCTGTTGACCTGATCGCCGAGGAGATGCTCTTCCTTGAGGTCCATCAGCGGCGCTCCGGCAAGTGAATGAGGGTGAAGCGTCCCGCCTGCGCGGCGACGCGGCTACCCTTTGGCAGGGCGATGCCGGCACCGTCGCACAGCAGCAGCCAGGGGAAGCCGGCGCGCGCCGCCGCGGTAACGACCCCGGCAAAATAGCCGGGCTTCTGCCGATCGGCAAAGCTCGGTCTTCCCGACGCCGCCACTGCCGCGGCGAGCGGCCCCGCCAGCTGCAGCGGCTGCTGGCTGGCGTTGGCGAACAGCCGGCCGATGCCATGGTGCTCGGCGATCAGCCGCGGGCCATACATCTGGCAGCGCCGCACCGGATCGAGGCGCTCGGTATGGGTGAACAGGCTTTCGACCATGGCGCCGGCGGGCAGCGCCGCGGCGACGGTGGTGAAATCGGCATCGTCGCGGCGATAGCCCTGCCAGTCCCAGGCGATGCCGGCGAGGCGCACCGCGACGAGCAGCACCAAGGCGCCGGCCAGCGCCGGCGGCGGCGGTCGGCGCACGGCGAGCGCGCCGACGGCGAGCAGCGCCAGGAACAGCGGCATGCGATCGGCGCAATAGCCGACGCCGAACAGCGCCGGCGGCATGATGATGACGAGCAGCCCGCCCAGCGCCAGCACCGGCCAGCTGGCGCGCGGCAGCGCCAGCGCGCGCTGGCGCAGCAGCAGAACCAGGATGGCAAGGGTCGCCGCCAGCGTCAGCGCGTCAAAGGCCAGGCTCGGGCCTTCGGCGACGCGGGCGATCGTCACCAGGCGATATTCGGCGAGGCTCCACAGCCGGCTGGCAAGCTGCCCCGACCGCGCCAGCCGTACGGCGCTTTCGTCGGCATTGGTCAGGCCATTGGCGACGGCGCTGGTCTCGGCCATGCGGAACAGCAGCACCGGCAGCACCGCCTGCGCCGCCAGCGGCAGCATTGCCAGCAGGAGTCGCGCCGAGCGGCGCGGCCGCGCCTGCCACCACAGGCCGATCTCGAGCGCGCCGAGCGTCAGGCCATAAAGCCCGAAGGCGAGGCCATGGACGAGGAAGATGCCCGCGGCGATGACGATCGCCACCGGCAGCGCGACGATCAGGCGGTGGCGCATGGCCAGCCACCAGCCAGCGCCCCAGAACAGCAGGCCGAGGCCGAGCAGGAAATTGGCGAAGCCCCAGTTGAGGATGAAGCTGTAGAGCAGCGGCACGACGAGCACGGCGGTCAGCCAGTGGGTCCGCCCGGTCAGCGCGCGGTTGAAGACGAGGACGCCGCCGAACTGCACCGCGAAGATCAGGATCGCCGTCGCATGCGCGATCATCGCCTGCGGCAGCAGTCGCAGCAGTGCCGTGACGATGACGTCAAGGCCGATGTTGGGCAGCACCGCCCAGGCGGCGCGGTAGTTGGCGGCGAGCACCGAATCATCGGCGATCGTCGCCAGCACATGATAGCGCGCCAGATGGTTGTAGAAATCGATGAAGGGCAGCACCGGCGTCGCCAGCAGCGGCAGCAAAGCCACAAGGAAGATGAACGCGAGCAGCGGCAGCGAGGCATTGGCAGGCGCGGCCGTTGCCGCGGCCGCCCCTGGCGTGCCGGCCCCTGTTTCGTCCACCCGATTCTCCCGACCGGTCGTTTGCCCGTACGCGCTGTCCCGCACGCTGGGGTCGGGTCTATCGGGCGGGGCGTCGCGCCGCAAGGAAACTATGCCGCACTGCCGCATCGGCAGGGTAATCGGGGCGCCGACGCCGCCGGCTTGCCTCGCGGCGTCGCTTGCCGCAAGAGCGCGGGCATGACCAACTCCGCCCCCGAGCCCCAGAACTGGCGCGTCGAAGGCGCCACCGGCCCTTTCGAGATCGTCGTCGGCCTCGAAGTCCATGCCCAGGTCACCGCCAATGCCAAATTGTTCTCGGGTGCGGCGACGGCGTTCGGTGCCGAGCCCAATTCGCAGGTCAGCCTCGTCGACGCGGCGATGCCGGGGATGCTGCCGGTCTTGAACGGCGAATGCGTTCGCCAGGCGGTGCGCACCGGGCTGGCGCTGGGGGCGCAAATCCACAAATGGTCGCGCTTCGATCGCAAGAATTATTTCTACGCCGATCTGCCGCAGGGTTATCAGATCAGCCAGCTCTACCACCCGATCGTCGGCGAGGGCAGTTTGACGGTGGAACTCGACGATGGCGCGACGCGCACCATCGGCATCGAGCGCATCCACCTCGAACAGGATGCCGGCAAGTCGGTGCATGATCTCAACCCGACGATGTCCTATGTCGACTTGAACCGCTCGGGCTGCGCGCTGATGGAGATCGTCTCCAAGCCCGATATCCGCTCGCCCGCCGAAGCCGGGGCCTATGTCGCGGCGCTGCGCCAGCTGCTGCGCTATGTGGGAAGCTGCGACGGCAACATGGACGAAGGCTCGATGCGCGCCGACGTCAATGTTTCGGTGCGCCGGCCCGGCGAGCCCTTCGGCACGCGCACCGAGACCAAGAACGTCAATTCGGTGCGCTTCATCATGGCTGCGGTCGAGATCGAGGCCAAGCGCCAGGTCGGCATCATCGAGGCGGGCGGGACGATCGTCCAGGAAACCCGGCTGTTCGACCCCGGCACCGGCACGACGCGCAGCATGCGGTCGAAGGAAGACGCGCATGATTATCGCTACTTCCCCGATCCCGATCTGCTGCCGGTCGAGTTCGACGATGCCTTTGTCGCCGAATGCCGGGACAGTCTGCCCGAACTGCCGGTCGCCAAGCGCGCGCGTTACGAGACGGCGCTCGGCCTGACGCCCTATCTCGCCGCGGTGCTGACGGCGGAGAAGGACACGGCGGCCTGGTTCGAGGCGCTGGTCGCCGCCACCGGCGCGCCGCAAGCCGAAATCGCCGCGCGCGCCGCGAACTGGGTGACGAGCGACCTGTTCGGCGCGCTGAAGAAGCTCGGCCTCGAGATCGCCCAGTCGCCGGTGACGGTCGCCGCCGGCGCCGAGCTGCTGGCGCTGCAGGCCGATGGCACGCTGTCGGGGCCGCTTGCCAAGCAGGTCTTCGAGATCATGCTCGAAACCGGCGAGATGCCCGGTGCCATTGTTGAAGCGCGCGGCCTCCGCCAGGTCACCGACACCGGCGCCATCGACGCCGCCATCGCCGGCATCATCGCCGCCAATGCCGACAAGGTGGCGCAGTACAAGGCCGGCAAGGAAGCGCTGTTCGGCTTTTTCGTCGGCCAGACGATGAAGGCGATGGCCGGCAAGGCCAACCCGGCGGCGGTCAACGAACGGCTGAAGGCGGCGCTCGCCTGATCCACGCCGTCACCCGCCTGCCCAGCCCGGCACTGCGCGACTGCGAGCTGACGCATATCGACCGCGCGGCGATCGACCTCGCCCGCGCCGAGGCGCAGCACGCCGCCTATCGCGCCGCGCTGGCGGCGGCGGGGGCGACGGTCAGCGTGCTGCCGGCGCTCGCCGACTTTCCCGACAGCTGCTTTGTCGAGGACACGGCGGTCATCCTGCCCGAAGTCGTCATCCGCACCCGGCCCGGCGCCTTGTCGCGACAGGGCGAGGTGGCGCGGATCGCGCCGCATCTGCCGACCGACCGGCCGCATGTCACCATTGCCGCGCTCGGCACGCTCGATGGTGGCGATGTGCTGGTCGTCGGCCGCGACATCTTCATCGGCCGGACCTTGCGCAGCAATGCCGCCGCCGTGGCGCAGGTCGCCGAGGCCGCCGGCCGCCATGGCTATCGCGTCACCGGCGTGCCGCTCGCCGGGGCGCTGCATCTGAAGACGGCGGCCTCGGCGCTCGCCGACGATCTGGTGCTGGTCAACACCGACTGGCTCGACCCCGCGATCTTCGGCCGCCGCCACATCGCCGCCGCGCCCGGCGAGCCCTTCGCCGCCAACAGCCTGACGATCGGCAACACCGTCTTCCACGCCATGGGCGAGGCGACCCTGGCACGCATCGCCGCCGCCGGCTTCGACGCGCGCTGTCTCGACATTTCCGAATTCGCCAAGGCCGAGGCGGGCCTCACCTGCCTCAGCCTCGTCTTTCAGGCGGTTTGAAGCGCGCGGCGGCGCTGCCAGAGTCGCCGCCATGATCAGGCCCTTGCTCTACGAACACCCGCTGTCGCCCTATGCGCAGAAGAACAAGATCGCGCTGCGCGAGAAGGGCGTCGCCTTCGATGTGGTGACGCCCGACGGCATGGGCAGCGGCATCGGCGGTGGCGCCTGGCTCGCCGCCAACCCGCGTGCCGAGGTGCCGACGCTGGTCGATGGCGACACCGCCGTCTTCGATTCGACGATCATCCAGGAATATATCGAGGAGCGCTGGCCGGCGCCGCCGCTGCTGCCGGAAGGCGCCGCGGCGCGCGCGCGGGTGCGGATGATCGAGGAGGTGATCGACACCCAATATGAGGCGTGCGTCTGGGGGATGATGGAAGTGCGCGTCTTCGGGCGCGGCGGCGGTGCGAAGGGCGAGATCGGTGCGGCGCTGCTGGCGCGAGCGGAGGCGCAGATCGCTGCGCTCAACGCTTGGCTGGAACGTCAGTTGGGCGACGCCGACTGGTTCAATGGCGAGGCCTTCGGCTGGGGCGACGCGGCGGTGGTGCCCTTTGTCCAGGGGGCCGTCGGCTATGGCATCCTGCCGGCGGCGGGGAACGCGCTGGCGGCATGGCTGGCGCGGGCGGGCGAGCGGCCGTCGGTGGCGGCGACCGCCGCCGAGGCAAGGGCGGCGGCGGCGGCGGTGGCGCGGATCGTTCCCGCGGCGATCGCTTCGGGGGCGTTTCAGCGCGAATATCGCGACCATCGGCTGGAGTGGATGCTGCGTTCGGGCGGGATGCAGGTGGTGGTCGACGGTTTGGCCGATCGGACGATCCGGTTCAGCGCGGAGCTTGGCTGAGGCGGCTTTGATGGGTCCGCGCGGCGCGGCCCCCACCCCGACCCTCCCCACTCTCGGTTCGCTTCGCTCACCGGGGGGGAGGGGGAAGGAAGGTCAGGGATAATGGACCACCGGCGCGGGCGGCACGGTCGGCAGCGGGATGAATTCGCTCTCGCCCGGCACCTTCGGAAAAGCGCCGGCCTGCCAGTCGGCCTTGGCGGCTTCGATGCGGTCCTGCGAATGGCTGACGAAGTTCCATTCGATGTGCCGGGCTTCGGGGAAAGGCGCGCCGCCGAGGATCATGGCGTGGAGGGGGGTATCGGCGACGAGGGTCGCGGCGCCGTCGACGACGGCGAGGTTGCCGGGAGCGAGCGCCTCGGCGCCGATGCGGGCGTCGCCGCGGACGGGGTAGACGCCGACCTCGCCCCAGGCCGGGTCGAGATCAAGGCTGGCGCCGGCTTCCAAACGCAGTTCGGCATAGATGATCGGATGCGGAAATTGCACCGGCGAGGTGGCGCCGAACATGGTGCCGGCGATGATCGTCAGCCGTGCGCCCGGCAGGGTGACGATCGGCAGGGTATCGGCGGGGTGGTGGACGAAGGCGGGGGCGGCCTCCTCATGGGCGACGGGCAGCGCCACCCAGGACTGGATGCCGTGCATGTGGTGGCCGGCGGCGCGCAGCGCGGTGGGCGAGCGCTCGCTATGGGCGATGCCGCGGCCGGCCGTCATCCAGTTGACGGCGCCGGGGGCGATATCGATGACGGTGCCAAGGCTGTCGCGATGGGTCAGGCCGCCGGCGAAGAGATAGGTGACGGTGGCGAGGCCGATATGGGGGTGGGGGCGGACGTCGATGCCCTGGCCGGCGGCGAAGTCGGCGGGGCCCATTTCGTCGAAGAAGACGAAGGGCCCGAGCGCGCGGCGCTGCGGCGCCGGCAACACGCGGGAAACGGAGAAGCCGCCCAGATCGCGCGTCCGGCCAGCTATGCTCTGCGAAATCATGAGAATATCCCGGCTGTGGGTGCAGGCCCTTCTTCTACCTTTTTCTCGGCATAGCTGGCCAGCGCCGGCAGATACGCCGGGGCGCCGCGACGCACCGCCTCGTCGTGCGGCACGCTGGCGACGGCGCGGGCGAGGTCGGCGACGAGCAATGCCGGCAGATTGCGCAGCGGTTCGACATAGACGCCGATGGTGAAGACCGCGGCGCCGCTGGCGACCAGGCGGCGCAGCGCCTGGCGTTCGACGCGGGCGAAGAGGGTGTCGCCGGCGTTGGCGGCGGTGACGTGGCCGAAGCGCGCCATCGCCGGGCGGTCGGGGAGGTAGCGCAGCGTGTCGGTTTCGAGGACGTTCCAGTTGGCGCGGAGCAACAGGCGGTCGGGGGCGAGAGTGGCGAAGACATGGTCGACGCTGGTGCTGAGCTTTTCGGCATAGGTCGGGATCGGCGCGTGGATGGCGGCGAGTGGCTTGCCGATCTTGGCGGCGAGGTGCCAGTCGGTGGGATAGGCGAGCGCGCCGGCGACGAGGCGGTGGGTGCCGTCAGCGTCGGGGAGCAGGATCAGCAGGTCTTCATAGGTGGCGAGCGCGGCGTCGCGCAGGGTCGGCGCGGTGGCGAGCAGCGCGGCGAGTTCGGCGATGGCGGGGGTGGCTTCGGGGCGGACGAGCAGGCTGTCGGGCGCCGAATCGAAGATCGCCGCCTTGGCGGCGGCACGCGCCGCGAGGCCGGGGCCGGTGTCGCGCCAGGCGGTTTCGGGCAGCACCGACAGGCCGAGCCGCAGCGCGCCGCGGCCGCCGCGGAAGGGCGCGAGATCGGCGACGGAGAAGCCGGCGGTCATTGCTCCTGACGAATATGCGCGCGGAACCAATCGGCCAGAGCGTCCTCGGTGAGATCGCCGGCCGCCAGGGCGACGAAGGTCAGGATGCTTTCGGCATCGCTCGACGTCAGCCTGCAGCCATTCAGCGCCAGGAAGATTTCGGCAACGACATAGGCCGTCCGCTTGTTGCCATCGACAAAGGCATGGTTGCGGGCCAGCCCGAAGGCATAGGC
The DNA here is from genome assembly GCA_001295935.1 of alpha proteobacterium AAP81b. Lineage (GTDB taxonomy): Bacteria > Pseudomonadota > Alphaproteobacteria > Sphingomonadales > Sphingomonadaceae > Sandarakinorhabdus. Next base: position 7,667 of record LJHX01000131.1, on the reverse strand, counting down.
CGCTGCCAGCGCCGCGATGTCCGGTTCACCATAGGCAGCCAGGTTCACCGGCCGCGCCATCGCCGATTCGAAGGCGCCGGCATCGCGCACACCACTGGCGCCGCCATGTTCGGCGAGTTGCTCGTCGTGGATGGCCAGCGCAACACCGGCATCCACCCATGTCCAGTCGGTCATTTCGCCAGTTCGCGCAGAACGGCGCGACGCTCCTTCATGACACGGCGGGCGACGGCCATCTGCTCCTCGAACACCGGATCATGCGGGGTGATGCGATAGCCTTCGGGCGTTTCGATCAGGAACAGCGAGTCGCCCTTGTCGACCTTCAGACGCGCCAGCACATCCTTGGGCAGGATGATGCCGGCCGAATTGCCGATGGCGGTGATCTTGACGTGCTGCATGGCGCGATTCCTGTTTATACGGATGTTATAACAGAAACCGCGTCGTGCCGCAAGATCACGCCGCGGCAATCGTCGTCCGGTGCAGGCGGCGGGCGTGGCCCTGATAGCCGCCGGTGGCGGCGTGAAGGACCGAGCGATTGTCCCACATCACCAGCATCCCCTTCTGCCAGCGGTGGCGATACTGGAATTCCTCGCGGCCCTGCCAGTGATAAAGCTCGGTCAGCAGCGCCATCGCCTCGGCGTCGTCCATCCCCTCGAAGCCGATGATATAGCCGAGGCAGCCGAACATGCCGCAGCGGCCGGTTTCGGGATGGGCGCGGACAAAGGGGTGCGCCTGGGTGGCGAGCGCCGCTTCGGAGGGGCGGATGTCCATGCTCCGGCCCATGTCGCCGGTGCCGTAGAAGCCCGCCGGCGCATAGGCGCGCTGCGCCGAATGGATGGCGATCAGGCCGGCGACGCGGGCGCGCAGCGGCAGCGGCATCGCTTCCCAGGCGAGGTGCTGGTCGGCGAAAAGCGTGTCGCCGCCGACCGGCGGGATCTCGATCCCGTAGAGGCAGGTGCCGGCGGGCGGGCGGGCCTGGAAGCTCCAGTCGCTGTGCCAGGTCTCGGCGAAGATCGGCGCGGTTTCGTCGGCGGCGCGGGTGACGGCGATGACATGGGCGTGGCCGGCGATCGGCGCGATGAACGGGTCCTCGCCGAAGCCGCCGAAGGCCAGGGTGAAGGCCTCGAGGTCGTCGTCACTCAGCTGCTGGTCGGGGAAGACCAGGACATGATGCTCAAGCCAGGCGGCGCGGATGGCGGCGACGGTCGCCGGCGCCAACGGCGCGGCAAGGTCGATGCCGGTGATGCTGGCGCCACACGCCGCCCCGGTCGGTGTGATGATCATGACAGTTCCCCCGTTTTATTGCGGTCAGTTTGCGAGTCGTGAGCGGCGCCACCAACCGCTAGATTTAGCAGTTAAGGTGTCGGCAATTCGCTCCGGCCGCGGCGCCGCGGCCCGGCACCACATCGACGGCCGCAGCTTGGGTGTTACGATCGCGGCATGAACGCCCCGGTCATCGTCTTCGATGCGCAATGCCTGCTCTGCTCGGGCAGCGCGCAGTTCATCCTGCGCCGCGATCGGCGACGGCGCTTTCGGCTGGCGTCGGTGCAGAGCGCCGCCGGTGCGGCGCTGTGCCGCCGATACGGGATCGACCCCGCCGACCCGGCGACGATGGTGGTGGTCGACGGCGATCGCGTCTGGCGGGAAAGCGCCGCGGTGCTGCGCATCGCCAGCGGCCTTGGCTGGCCGTGGCGGCTGGCACTGGCAGCGCACATCGTGCCGCGGCGCTGGCGCGACGCCGCCTATCGCTGGCTGGCGCGGCATCGCTACCGGCTGTTCGGCCGGCGCGCGACCTGCTGGCTGCCCGCGCCCGAGCATGCCGACCGGCTGTTGTGAGCCTGTATCGCCGCCTGCTCGGCAGTGATTTCGACCGCTTGCCGCCGCTGCTCCGCGACATGCATGCCGGTGACGCCGTGCTGACCGCGGCGGGCGAGGCGGTGGTCGAGCGTGGCGCCAACCGCCTCGCCCGGCTGCTTGCCAGCGCCGCGGGTTTCCCGCCGGCGGGGCGATATGGCTTGCAGGTGACCTTCACGCCAACCGGCGATGCCGAGGTCTGGACGCGGCGCTATGGCGACCATGTCATGACCAGCCGGCTGGCGGCGCAGCGCGGCCGGCTCGTCGAGCGCTTTGGCCCGTTCCGCTTTGCTTTCACCCTGACGGCGGACGCCGCGGGCCTCGCCCAGCACGACGCCGGCTGGTGGTGCCTCGGCGTGCCGCTGCCGCGCTGGCTCGGGCCGCGCACCCTGGCGCGTGAATGGCAGGCGGATGGGCGCTTCTGCCTCGACGTGGCGATCGAGTTGCCGCTGCTGGGGCTGATGGTGGCGTATCGCGGCTGGCTGGTGCCGATCGGGGCCGCCAGCGAGGCTTGACCCGTGCCGGCGGTTTTGCATAATCACCGTTATGCCAAAACGAGTCGTCGCCGAAGATCGCCGCGAAGCCCTCGCCCGGACGGCGATCCGCGTCATCGATGATGCCGGGCTCGACGGCGCGCGGCTGCGCGATGTCGCGGCGCTTGCCGACGCGACCACCGGCGCCGTCACCCATTGGTTCGGCAGCAAGGACGAGCTGCTCGACGCGGCAATGCGGGTGATTGTCGACGATGCGCTCGCCGGGGTCGATGCGGCGATGGCCGGGACGGGCGATGCCGTGGCGCTGGTCGAGGGCGCCGCGGAGCTGCTGCCGCTCGACGACGAGCGCCGCCAGCAATGGCGCGTGCAGATCGCCTTCTGGGGCCGCGCCGCGACCGATGCCCGCGCCCGGGCGCTGCACCAGGGCTATTATCGCGACATCGTCGCGCGGGTGACGGCGCTGCTGAGCGCGCTGCAGGCCGCCGGCACCATCGCCGCGACCGATCCTGCGGTGCTTGCCGACGCGATGGTCGCCGCGGTCGATGGCCTTGGCACGCGCGCCACCCTCGAACCCGACGCCTGGCCCGAAGGCCGGCAGCGCGCGACGCTGGCGGCGCTGCTCACCCCCCTGCTCACCCCCAGCGAAAGGCCCGCCGATGCCCGCGCTTGAGACGTTCGCCCCTGACACACCGCCCGAAACCCTCGCCGCGGCGCTGCGCCGCGACGGCGCCATCATCGTGCGCGACGTGATGCCGGCGGGGTTGCGCGAAAAGCTGACCGCCGAGATCACCCCTTATGTCGAAGCCACCCCCAATGGCCGCGACGAATTCACCGGCGCGCTGACGACGCGCACGGGCGCCCTCGTCGCGCGCTCGCCGGCGACGCGCGAGCTGCTCCAGCACCCGACGATCCTGGCGCTGTGCGACGCGATCCTGAAGCCCAATTGCGAGCGCTACCAGCTCCATCTGACGCAGGTCATCCGCATCCGCCCCGGCCAGCCGGCGCAGCAGATCCACCGCGATCGCTGGGCCTGGGGCACCTTCCTGAAGGACATCGAGCCGCAATTGAACACCATCTGGGCGGTGACCGACTTCACCCAGGCCAATGGCGCGACGCAGGTGGCGCCGGGATCGACCCTCTGGCCCGACGACCGCCTGCCGACGCCGGACGAGATCGGTTACGCCGAAATGTCGGCGGGATCGGTGCTGGTCTATCTCGGCTCGGTGTTCCATGGCGGCGGCGCCAACACCGCCGATCATGACCGGATCGGCCTCAACCTCACCTACACGCTCGGCTGGCTGCGGCAGGAGGAGAACCAGTATCTGTCGTGCCCGCCCGACATCGCGCGCACGCTGTCGCCGGCGCTGCAGGGGCTGATCGGCTATGCCATGGGCAGCTATGCGCTCGGCTATTACACGCCGCCGCTGCCGCCCGGCGCGGGGCCCGAGGTGGTGCCGCCCGATTTCGCCCTGGGCGGCGATGCCGAGGCGGGCTTCGGCGGCTCGGCGCTGCTCGACGCGCTGCGCGAGAAGGTGGCGGGTTAGGGCCGCCGCGACGGGCAATCGCCAGTTCGCGCATGACGATCAGGGCTTCGGTCGCGCGGCGCAGATCACCACCTCGCTCATGCCGAGCGTAGTCGAGGCACGCGCCCAAGTTGCGGCACGTGCCTCGACTTCGCTCGGCATGAGCGGGTCGGGGAGCCTGGCGTGTGCGAACGCCGGCTAAACCGAGCCAAGGGCGGCGAACACCAGCATGGCGCCGCCGATGGCGACGGCATCCTCGATCAGCGCCGCCGGGCGGTCGCTGCCCAGGCGCGCCGCCAACCAGCCGCGGGCGGCGGCGCCGCCGAAGGTGCCGATGACGGCGCCGACGACGCCGAGCGCGAGGCCGAACCACAGGCTGCCAACGCCGATGCCGATCGCCGCGCCGCCGAGGCCGCCGCTGATTAGCCGCGCGATGAATTGCGGCGGCGTCTTGCGGCTCGGGGTGACGGGCAGTTTGTCGGTAACGAGCTCGCCCAGCGCCAGCGCTGTGAAGATCCACGGCGTGTAGCGCGCGCCGAGAAAGGCGAGCCAGCTGCCGGCGAGATCGAGGCCGCCGGTTGCCGCCGCCCAGGCGATGGCGGTCGGCGCCATCATCGTCCGCAGGCCGGCGATGATGCCGATGAGCAGCGCGAGCAGGATCATGACGAAACCGCCACCGCCGAGCGCAGCAGGCGCTCGGCCCATTGGTTGAGGCTCAGCCCGGCGAGTTCGGCGGCCTGCGCCGTGCGCGCGTGCAGCGCCGGGTCGATCCGCAGCAAGACCTTCCCCGAATAGGGGCGATCGGGCGTCTTGCCGACCTTGGCACAGGTTTCGAGATAATCGTCGACGGCCTCGCGAAACGCCCCGACGAGATCGGACACGCTGTCGGCATGAAAGCCGACACCATCGGCGATGCCGGCGATGCGGCCGAAGAACAGCCCGTCCTCGGCATCGAATTCGACCGCGGCGCGATAGCCGCGATGTTCGAGAATGTTGCTCATGGCGTCACTCCCAGGCGGGTCAAATAGTCGCGCGCCGCACGAACCTGATAGCGTTTGGCTTCCTTTGCCGGATGCGGCCGATGGAAGGCTTCGATCATCCCGTCCTTGACGAAGCGGACGCGCGACCCACTGCCTTCGACCAGTTCGCAACCGACCGACAACAACAACGCCTCGATCGCCGCCCATTCGATGTTCGCCGGTGTCGGCTGGCGATGCAGGGCGGCAAGCGTCTTGGCGTGCCGACTGTTCATGATAGCGGATTATGCTATCATGTTCGCCAATGCAAGGACCGGACGTCGCCTATTCCGCCGCCAGCGCTTCCCCCGCCGGCGGCAGATTGTGCCCGAGCAGCCGCAGCAGTTCCGCCGCGCTTTCGACGATGTTGGTGCCGGGGCCGAAGATCGCCGCGGTGCCGATGTCGCGGAGGAAGTCGTAATCCTGCGCCGGGATGACGCCGCCGGCGATGACGCGGATGTCGCCGCGGCCGGCGTCTTTCAGCGCGGTGATCAGCGCCGGCACCAGCGTCTTGTGGCCGGCGGCGAGCGACGAGGCGGCGACGATGTCGACATCGAGTTCGAGCGCCAGCGCAGTGGCTTCGTCGGGGGTCTGGAACAGCGGGCCGACGGTCGCGTCGAAGCCCAGATCGGCGAGCGCCGTGCCGACGACCTTGGCGCCGCGGTCGTGGCCGTCCTGGCCCATCTTGACGATCAGCACGCGCGGCGCCCGGCCCTTGCGGCGTTCGAAGGCGGCGACGCCGTCGGCGACGCGGGCATAGGCGGGATCGCCCTTATAGGCATCGGCATAGACGCCGCGCGCCATCTTCACGATCGCGACGTGGCGGCCGAAGACATCCTCCATCGCCGAGGAGATTTCGCCGAGCGTGGCGCGCGCCCGGGCGGCGTCGACGGCGAGCGCCAGCAGGTTGCCATCGCCGGCGGCGCCCTGGCGCAACGCCTCCAGCGCCGCTTCGCAGGCAGCGCTGTCGCGCGCGGCGCGGACGGCGGCGAGGCGCTCGATCTGGCTGGCGCGGACGGCGACATTGTCGACATCGAGGATGTCGAGCTTCTCGATGACCGCCGGCTTGTACTTGTTGACGCCGACGATGACTTCCTGGCCCATGTCGATGCGCGCCTGCTTGGCGGCGGCGGCCATTTCGATGTCGAGCTTGGGGGCGCCCGTCGCAACGGCTTTCGTCATGCCGCCTTCGGCTTCGACCTCGGCGATGATTTTCTCGGCGCCCGCCACCAGTTCGGCGGTCAGCGCCTCGACATAGTAACTGCCACCGAGCGGATCGACGACGCGGGTGATGCCGGTTTCCTCCTGCAACACCAATTGCGTGTTGCGGGCGATGCGCGCCGAAAAGTCGGTCGGCAGCGCGATCGCCTCGTCGAGGGCATTGGTGTGGAGCGACTGGGTGCCGCCGAGCGCCGCCGCCAGCGCCTCGACGGTGGTGCGGATGACGTTGTTATAGGGGTCCTGCTCCTGGAGCGAGACGCCGCTGGTCTGGCAGTGCGTCCGCAGCATCAGCGAGCGGGGATCACGCGCGCCGAAGTTCGCCATGATCTTCGCCCACAAGGTCCGCGCCGCTCGCAGCTTGGCCACTTCCATGAAGAAATTCATGCCGATGCCGAAGAAGAAGCTCAGCCGCCCGGCGAAATCGTCGACGTCGAGGCCCTTGGCCTGCGCCGCGCGAACATATTCCATGCCATCGGCGAGCGTATAGGCGAGTTCCTGCAACGCCGTCGCCCCGGCCTCGTGCATGTGATAGCCCGAGATCGAGATCGAATTGAACTTGGGCATGTGTTTCGACGTATATTCGATGATGTCGGCAACGATCCGCATGCTGGGCGCCGGCGGATAGATATAGGTGTTGCGGACCATGAACTCCTTGAGGATGTCGTTCTGGATGGTGCCGTCGAGCTTTTCCTGCGGCACGCCGGCCTCTTCGGCGGCGACGATGAAGAAGGCCAGGCAGGGGATGACGGCGCCGTTCATCGTCATGCTGACCGACATCTGGTCGAGCGGGATATCGGCGAAGAGGATCTTCATGTCCTCGACGCTGTCGATGGCGACCCCGGCCTTGCCGACATCGCCGGTGACGCGCGGATGGTCGCTGTCGTAACCGCGGTGGGTGGCGAGATCGAACGCGACGCTCAGCCCCTTCTGCCCGGCGGCGAGGTTGCGGCGGTAGAAGGCGTTCGACGCCTCGGCGGTGCTGAAGCCGGCATATTGCCGCACCGTCCACGGCCGGCCGGCGTACATCGAGGCGCGCACCCCGCGGGTGAAGGGCGCGAAGCCGGGCAGGCCGGGATCGGTGGTGACGTCCTCGGCGGTATAGAGCGGCTTGATGGTGAAGCCCTCGGGCGCCGCCCAGTCGAGCGACACGCCTTTGACTTCCTTGGCGGCCATTGCCTGCCAGTCGGCCAAGGTGGGTTCGGTCATGTCATGGCTCCCGTGCCGTCGTTGCCGTTGCTTTGGCAGCGCCCGAAAGCCGGCGCAATCCGCGCTTTGGCGGGGTGGCGCGGCGCCGCGCCCGGCCGGCGGACGGGAACGCTGCCCGCCCCGCCGCATTACTCGGCCAGGGAGAATATCATGGCCGAACCGCCAATTCGCAGGAACAGCACCGAGGCCAAGGGCGGCACCAATGTCAGGGCGATCAAATGGGTGCTGGCGCTCTCGCTGCTGCTCGCCGTTATCGCCATGGCCTGGACCTACGCTGCTGCCCCGCAAGGCACCCAGGACGGCGCGACGACGAACGCCGACCCGCGCTAGGAGAACGGGCTTCCGCCTGGAAACTT
>LJHX01000130.1 GCA_001295935.1 alpha proteobacterium AAP81b | reverse complement strand
GGGAAGTTCCGCCCTCCTTGCACAACGCCGCGCAACAGCTACCCTCATTCCATGTCCGATCTCGCGCTGCTCCATGTCGCCCTGCTGGCCTTTGTCGGGGGGCATCTGCTGCTCTCGCATCCGCTGCGGGCGCCGATCGTCGGGGCGGTCGGGGCGGGGGGCTTCATGGGGGTCTATTCGCTTGTCGCCTTTGCCAGCCTGATCTGGGCGGTGAATCTCTGGCGCGCGGTGCCGCCCGATCGGCTGTGGGAGGCGCCCGAGGCGCTGCGCTGGGCCGGTGTCGTGGTGATGCTGCTGGCGTCGATCCTGTTCGTCGGCAGTGTCGCCGCGCCCAATCCCGCACTGATGGGTGGCGCCGGCGCCGAGACCGCGCCGCGCGGCGTGCAGCGCATTACCCGCCACCCGATGATGTGGGCCTTCGCGCTGTGGGGGATCGTCCACATCACCCTGTCGGCCGACAGCCGGACGATCGCGCTCGGCGGGGCGATCATCGTCCTGGCGCTGGTCGGCAGCTGGCTGCAGGACGGCAAGAAGCGCGCCCAGAACCCCGCCTATGCCGACCATATCGCGCGGACGAGCTTCGTGCCCTTCGCCGGCCAACTGACCGGGCGCCTTCCCTGGGCGGGGCCGGGGCTGGTGGCAGGGCTCGGTGGCCTGGTGCTGTGGGTGGTGCTGCTCGGCGCCCACCCGCATGTCATCGGCGCGTCGCCACTGCCGTCGTACTGATTCGGACCATAAGGAAAGCACGATGGATTTCGCCGGCAAGACCGTCTGGATCACCGGGGCGTCGTCGGGAATCGGCGCCGGGCTGGCGACGGCCTTCGCGCGCGCGGGCGCGCGTTTGATTCTGTCCGGCCGGCGCGCCGAGGCGCTCGCCGAGGTCGCCGGGCGCTGCCAGGCCGAAAGGGTCCACCAGATCGTCTTCGAGGCGACCGACCTCGACGCGCTGCCCGAGGTCGCGGCGCGCGCCGCGGCGTGCACCGGGCAGATCGACATCCTCGTCAACAATGCCGGCATCTCGCAGCGCAGCCTGGCGCTCGATACCGATTTCGACGTCTATCGGACGATCATGGAGGTCGATTTCTTCGCGCCGCTGCGGCTCACCCAGCTGGTGCTGCCGGCGATGGTCGCGCGCGGGGCGGGGGCGATCGTCAACAATGCCTCGGTCGCTGGCAAGGTCGGCTCGCCGCTGCGCACCGGCTATAGTGCGGCCAAGCACGCGATGGTCGGCTGGTCCGACGCGCTGCGCGCCGAGATCGCGCAATATGGCGTCACCGTCCATGTCGTCACGCCGGGGTTCGTCGCCACCGGCATCGCCGCCAATGCGTTGAAGGGCGATGGCTCGGTCAACGGCCCGACCGACGACCCGGTCAACGCCGGGATCAGCATCGACGAGGCGGCGGCGATCATCCTGGCGGCGCTGGCCGAGGATCGCCGCGAGATCCCGGTGGCGCGCGCCGGGGCGCCCGAGCTGATGATGCTCGACCTGATTCGCAGCGACCCCGAAAGGCTGTTCGACCTGATGGCGTCGATGGCGCCGAAAGTGGCGCGGGGCTGAGGCCCCTGATTTCGCCCCGCGCGCTTTTTCGCTTGGAGGCGCCTTGAAAGGCCGCTAGACCAACCTCAGGTGGCACGAGCGTTTCGGCCTCCACCTTTCGACATTGCCGCTTCGGCACCGGACAGGACGTACCGGGGTGCCGCCGCCAACAGGTCGGATCAACCGCATCTTGACCGATGGTCACGTCACGGGGACTTGCATTGATCAGGAACAACCAGAACCGGCGGCGCCGCGGCGGCGGCAACAACAATGGCCCGCGCCCGCAGCAGATGACCGGCGGCAACAATTACGGCGCCCGGCTCGACAATCGCCAGCGCGGCAATGCCAGCCAGCTGCTCGAGAAATACCGCGGCCTGGCGCGCGACGCCCAGCAGGCGGGCGACCGCGTCACCGCCGAATATTATCTACAATATGCCGAGCATTATTACCGTATCCTCGGCGATTATCGCGATCGTGCCCCGCCCGAGAACCGTCAGCGCCGCGATTTCTACGACGACGAGCTGCAGGCCGGCGAGGCCAGCAACGACGACAATGAGAGCGACGACGACGAAGGCAACGACGGCGACACCGCCGACGGCCAGGACGATCGCGGCAACGGCAATGGCAACCGCTGGCAGGGCGACCGCGCCGACCAGGCGCCGCGCCGCGAGTTTCGCGACGACCGGCCCAGGGATGGACAGCGCGACGGGCAGCGTGACGGCCAGCGCGATGCGCCCCGCGCCCGCGACGACCGGCCCCGCGAGGATCGGCCGCGTGACGACCGCCCGCGCCAGGAGCGGCCGCGCGATGACCGGCCGCGTGATGACCGCCCGCGCGACGATCGTCCCCGTGACGACCGCCCGCGTGACACCCAGCGCGAGGCGCCGCGGCGCGAATGGCGCGAGCGGCGGCCCGAACAGGGCGAGCGGCCGGCGGCGGAGCGCAGCGAGCGCCCGGTAGCCGAGCGCGCCGAGACCTTCGCGCCGGCCGAGCGCGCAGAGCGCACCGAAAGGCCCGAGCGCGCCGAACGGCGGCCGCGGCGCGAGCCCGATCCTGTTGCCGATGTCGGCATTCCCGGCCTGCCGGGCCCTGCCCGGCTGCGCATCCGCGATCC
>LJHX01000013.1 GCA_001295935.1 alpha proteobacterium AAP81b | reverse complement strand
CGGTCATGCCAGCGAAAGCTGGCATCCAGCCGTGCCACCACGCCCGACCGTGGGGACCTTCGCACCCGCCCCGAGCGCCACCGCATCCCGTGACCGCCCCCGGCGCCGACATTCGCCGCCGGCGGCACTGCTGGATGCCAGCTTTCGCTGGCATGACCGCGGTGGTAGTAACGGCTGTGCGAAGCCGGTCGCCACATGCCCCCCTCCCTCTCCCCTCAAGGGGGAGGGACGGCGAGCGCAGCGAGCAAGGTGAGTCCCCCGCCGCCCGCCCGCCCCTTCACCTCTCCCCTCGGGGGAGAGGTCGGACTCGGCGAAGCCGGCCGGGAGAGGGGCCGCCGCGCGGCGAAGCGAAGAAGCAAGCGGGCCTCCGGCGGGCAGGGGCTGAGCCCCGGCGCCCACTTTTGTCTGCCCGTCCCTCGCCTTGCCTCGTACAGACCGAGAGACAGACCTGCAAACAACACCGCAGCCGACACACAAGCCGAGACACACACGCTAGCGCGGCCCCCATTAGTAAACTACCTATACGACAACCGTTGTTCATCTGCCCTCAGGTTGCTATACAACAACCAAGCAAGCGGAGAAATGTGAATGAAAATCGAAGAACGGCTCCATGCTATTATTCAAGCTAGTATTGGGGAACAGTTTGCCTCCCGCATTGAGCTTGCGCAACATATTCATCGACTATCTCCCCCGGAATTCATGTACAACCGACTCGAAATGCGCCACGTAATGGCGGCCGGTTCGATCGTTATTTATATATCCTTTCTTATTTATCTTGGCATTCTTGAGAATGACAAGGAAGGCACTATAACGAACACTTTGACCGTACAGCCAACGTCACAAGGCTCGGAGGAATTGATAAAGCGCAAATGTATTGAGCGCTTAGAAGAGGCCGGGTTTGACGAAGCACGCTTTAAGAAGGCGCTCCGAAAAATGCTGCATCCAGACGCTTTAATTATTCCCACACAATACAATATTTATCAAGAACTTGGGCTAAAAATCGACGAAAAGGATTTCTCTAATATGGTTAGGATAGGCGCCGTAAGAGACCATTACAACTACTCGCTAGTAACGCGCCGTCTTATGTTGCCCAGTCAATAAGGAGGAACGCGTGCCTAAAGCTGATTTCATTCGGTTGATAAGGAGAACGGAAGCGCGTAATGACGACGAACTATCGGGATATCTAGTCGAAACATCTTCGGTTAAATCGCTATTAAGTCACGAAAACCCGGCCTACATTGCTATTGGACTCAAGGGTGTTGGTAAAAGCGCAGCGTTTAAATTGCTCACGACGGCGCCGGGCGCCGATATTGTTAGAGCGTATAATGTGGAAAATCTCACGCTATCAGATAGCACTAAATCTACGAACACACTCAATTATGCCAGAGAAATGCGCTTCGAACTAGCTGTTCAGGCAGTCGCCGATCTGGTGGAATCTGCGCAACAAAATGATCACATTAGGCGCAAGATTCCAGCGGATATCCATCAAAACGCAATTGCTCTTGTTGACGATCTCCGAGGTAAGCTGTCAGAAGCCTTTTCTCAAGTAGGAGGCTTCTCTTTTTTTGGAGTTGGCATCACACGAAGAGCAAGTTCCGCTAAAAAGACCGCCCCACTGTTGGAGCACATTACGCAAGAAAAATATAGGAGCGCGTTGGAAATTATAAAAAGCTTAAAGGGAATTGTGTCATTCAGGTTCTTAATCGACGACCCTGAAGCAATTTTTGGTTTCGGTGGTACGCCGACTATCGAGATGGTAGCCGCCATATGCATAGCTGCAAACGATCTAAATTCGTCCAACGAGAACCTTAAAACGATAGTCACAATGAAACCGAATGTATTTGACTCATTGTTAGAGGTCGACGAGTTCGTTAGCATTCCGGTAGACTGTCGGGCAAGATTAAGCTGGTCTTATACTGAGCTGAAAGACGTCATCCTTAAACGCGCTGAGGTCGCCAAATGTCCTTTAAATAAAATATTTGATGGAAATCCCGACGAGATCCTTCAACGAATGGCGCAGGAGAGCAGAACTGGTCCACGAGACCTACTTAATCGGCTAATCGTTCATTATCAAGCATTTCCAGACAAAGCTGTGAGTATGGCTTTATTGGACAAGACTGCTGACAAATATAGTCAACTATGCCTAGAGCAGTGCACAGGGCCGTACGAGAGAAGTTATCCAGGGCTAGTAAGATCAGCGCTCGTTTTATTTCAAGGTAAGGATCTACGAATGAATAAGAAGCAAATGAGAAGGCGATTTGACGATATGATTGCCAGCGACACCGAAATCCAGCGTCATTTAAAGGAGCCGTGGCTTCAGGTTTTTGACAAATACATCGATAAACTAATTGACTTCGGTTTGCTGGCCGTGAAGAAAGGCACAGAAATCATTCTGCCCTATCATGTAGACTTTTATGATTCGGCAAAACTGGATGGAGCTGAATATACTTATATACCATGCTTTTCTCCAAAAATTAATTTTTTGGACCAAACCACTTCGCGATCAAAAGGACCTCCACTCTCCAGAGCAAGATAGCTCCCCCATTCGACGTCAGTCCATTACCCACGAAACCGGTGGCGGTGCTGCGACATAGTGCTCTAGATCAACTGCTCTGAAACGGGTCGGTTCGTCTTAAGAGGCGCGCTGCATAACAGGCTGCACGGCGTCAAGACTGCGATTCGACCTAATCGAACTCGGCAGCGCGGTCAGCACCCGGCCGCGAGCAAGGATTTTGGTGCAGTCGTTCGGTGAACTGGAAGTTGTGGATTCTCTGACAATCTAAAAAAGTCGGTTTTGGCTATGGCTTATATCAACAAGCTTATGCCCTACCTCGCAGCTGAAGGGGATGGTCGTCTATCCCGCCGCTATAGCCGCAATGAATGGCCATTGGCTCTGAGGGCGCTCTGTCCTACAACGCACCATATGGGTTACGATGCTCGACTACCTCGACATTGGGAGCCGCGCATGACCACCTCCGCCGCTGAACAAACCACCCCCACCCCCGACTTCACCCCCGTCCCCCTGCGCTACCGCCACGACGGCTGGACCCCCGCCAAGCAATGGATGTTCATCCAGACCCTCGCCGACACCGGCTCGGTCGACAAGGCGTGCCAGATGGTGATGATGTCCGAAAGCGCGGCCTATCGCCTGCGCCGCCATCCCGACGCCGGCGACTTCCGCCGCGCCTGGGACGCGGCGATCGACCAGGCCTGGAACGGCCTCGCCCAGATCGCCATCGAGCGCATCCGCCATGGCGAAACCGGAGCGGCTTTCGTGGCGGTTGGATCGTTGGCACGGCGGCGATTTTGGTTCGTGGCAAGGAGCGAGGAGGGCGCGATGCTGCAAGCATCGTAACCGACGAGCGACGCCGCCACGGAGCAAAAGCGCCCCGCCGCGAAGCGGGCGCCCGCAGGGCGATGACAATGATGCAACCGCCACGAAAGCCGCTCCTCGATCATCGACCACAAGGACGGCGGATCGACGATCATCCGCACCCCCTGCAGCGACCGGCTGCTGATCTCCGCCCTCAAAATCGCCGAGCGCCACCGCGAGCGCGCCGAGGATCGCGCCGAACGGATGAAACGCCCGCCGCCGCCGACCCCGCCCGAGATCGTCGCCGATGCGGCGTGCGCGGTCTTTCACGGGCTGGTCGCCGGGCTGAGCGACAAGCCGGGGTGGGAGGGGCCGGCCTATGTCCATGACGATGCGGCGCCGGTGCTGCCTTCGGCGCCGCGCTGGCTGGCGCCGGCGTCGGGAGCGCTGGCGAGCAAGGCGGGGAAGGCGCGGTGGCGGGTGGGGACTGCCGTTGGTGGGGGTGGCCGCGAGGTGCGGCGGACTCACCCTCTCCCCGGCGCTGCGCGCCACCCCTCTCCCTCAAGGGGAGAGGGGAAGAAGTCGCGGGAAAATGCGGCGAGTGTGAGGGGATTCGACTGACCTTCGGTGGACTTCGGAGGGCTGATACGCCCCTCTCCCGCCTGCGGGAGAGGGGTGCTTCAGGCGGGAGAGGGGCGCTTCAACTTGTCGGCATCAGCCCCTAGGGTCCCCGCCATGTCCCCAACCGCCCCCGCCCCCGCCGCGCGCTGGCCGCGCCGTCTCGCCATCGCGCTGGCCGCGCTTGTCGCGTTGCTCGCCATCGCCTTTGCGGTGTTCCGCACCCCCGACATCCCCGTCGCCACGCTCCGCGCCAAATATGGATCGCCGGCGTCGCGCTACCTCGAGATCACCCCCGGCCAGATCCTCCACCTGCGCGACGAAGGCCCGCGCACCGGCTTCCCGGTGCTGCTGCTGCATGGCAGCAACGCCTCGCTGCACACCTGGCAGCCGTGGACCGACCGGCTGATCGCCGCGGGCTATCGTGTGGTGCGCTTCGATTTCCCGGGCCATGGCCTGTCGTCGCCGGCGCCGAGCCGCGATTATTCCGCCGCGGCCTATGTCGCTGTCACCGACCTGGTGGCGCAAAGGCTCGGGCTGAGCCGCTTCGCCGTCGCCGGCAATTCGATGGGAGGCGGTGTCGCGTGGAAATATGCCGTTGCCCATCCGGGCAAGGTCGCGGCGCTGGTGCTCGTCGATGCCTCGGGGCAGCCGGCGCCCAAGGGCAGCGACCTGCCGATCGGCTTCCGCATCGCGCGGATGCCGGTGATCCGCGATCTCGCCACCGCGATCACGCCGCGCAGCCTGCTCGACAAGTCGCTGCACCAGTCGGTGAGCGTGCAGGCGGTGGCGTCGCCGGCGGCGGTCGATCGCTATTGGGAGCTGCTGCGCTACCCTGGCAACCGCGCCGCGACGCTCGACCGTTTCTCGCAGACGCCGCCGCCGCCCGACGAGGCCGGGTTGCGGGCGATCACCGCGCCGACGCTGATCCTGTGGGGGCGTGAGGACAGGCTGATCCCGGTCAGCTCGGCCGACTGGTTCAAGGCGCATTTGCCGCGCGCCCGGGTGACCATTCTCGATGGCATCGGCCATATTCCGATGGAGGAAGCCCCCGACGCCAGCCTGGCGCCGGTGCTGGGGCTGCTGGAGGAGGTGGCGCGCTGAGGGTTTTCCGGGCCTGGCAGACTCATCCCGCCCGCTCATGCCGAGCAAAGTCGAGGCACGTGCCGAAGTTCGGTGTGTGCCTCGACTTCGCTCGGCATGAGCGGGGTTGGGCGTGGTCTTTACCCCCGCGGGGTGAACTGGCTGGCGAACAGCCGCAGCCAGCCGAGCATCGCCTCGCTGGCCTGGGGGGTGAGGGCGATCCAGGTGCGGCGGGCGTCGCGTGGATCGGTGGAGCGTTCGAACAGCCCGGCCTCGCTGAGGCTGCGGACCCAGCGCAGCGCCGTCGTCGTTGGTACCGAGGCGGCAATGCACAGGCTGGAAACGGGCACCTGCTGGCCTTCGAGGCGCGCCGCGGTCAGGTCGAGCAGCATGTCCCACGCCGGATCGGCGAAGAGATCGCCGGGCAGGAAGCGCATGCGCTCGCGGCGCAGTTTCAGGATGCGGCGGACCAGCGCCGCGTCGATGGGGGTTTCCTCGGGGCGCGCGATCGGCTGGGCGGCGAGCTTGGCGAGCGCCTCGGCGATGCGGCTGGCCTCGTTCGACAGCGCGTTGATCGTGCTGGCGGTGCGTTCGGAGAACTCGCGCACCTCGAACAGCCCGGTGCCGCGCGCCGCGCGGGCGAGGACGCCGAGCTGGGTGGCAGGATCGTCGTCGGCGAAGAGGAAGCCGTCGGCGCGATCGAGGGCATCGCTGTTGTCGTCGCCGGCGCCGGGGTCGTCGCGGCCGGGCAGCGCGAGGACGACCGGCAGGCCGATGATCGCGGCGGCGCGCGGCGAAATCTCGCGCAGTTCGCGCGGGGCGAGCACCAGGCAGTCGGCGCCAGGCAGCGCGCTGGCCTCGGGGGTGCACAACGACGCCAATGGTTTCCGAATGATGAACAAATCGGCCGCCGACATCTCGGCTAGACGAGTTTCTGCGGTAAGTACACGGATCGGCATCGTTTCAATGCCGTTCTGGTCCCAATTATTGGCATGTTTGGGCGAGGTAAGGGTCATTTCGGTGATACTTCCGCCTTCGCCGCTTTATCCCGCAGCTTATGACAGAGTGCAAGTGTTTCAAGTCGCTTGGCCGACCGCTTTCGCGGTCGTTTCGGTCACAAGACGTTGCGCGCCGATTTTTTGCGCCAGCGCCGCGCCAGATCGAAACGCCGCGGCGGCGCAGCAACTTTGGCAACCGGACGAATAGCATCGCCACAACCGCGCGAATTGAGGCAAATATGAAGGCGCCACGCGTGCCCCTCGGCAATCCAGCGCTGCCCGCCCCGGTGTTCCGGCGCGCGCCGGCGCCGCGGCACGCCGGATTGCAGCTGGCGACATTGGTTGGCGACAGCGCCGCGATCGTCGCCATCCGCGCCGAAATCGAAACCGTCGCCGATTCCGCCGCTTCGGTACTGATCACCGGACCGTCGGGATCGGGCAAGGATGTCGTCGCGCAATTGCTGCACCAGCGCAGCCGCCGTGCCGCGGCGCCTTTCGTGGCGCTGAACTGCGCCGCGGTGGCGCGCGACCTGCTTGAAAGCGAGATGTTCGGCCATGAGGCCGGTGCCTTCACTGGCGCGCTCAAGGCGCGCGCCGGGCGCTTCGAGGCAGCGCATGGCGGCACTTTGTTCCTCGATGAAGTCGGCGACATGGCGCTGGCGATGCAGGCGAAATTGCTGCGCGCGCTCGAAACGCGCGTGGTCGAGCGCGTCGGTGGCATGCTGCCGGTGGAGGTCGACGTGCGGTTGGTCGCCGCCACCAGCCTCGACCTGATCGCCGCGATCGATCGCGGCAGTTTCCGGTCGGATCTGCTCTACCGCCTCGACGTCATCCGCATCGAAATGCCGCCGCTCGCCGATCGCCGCGAGGATGTGCCGCTGCTTGTGGAGCATTTCCTGCGGGGGGCCGGTGGGGGGCGCGTTCGCTTTACCGCGGCGGCGATGGCGGCGCTGATGCGCCACGACTGGCCAGGCAATGTCCGCGAGCTCAAGAATGTCGTCGATCGCGCGCTGGCGCATTTCGCCGGCCAGAGCATCACCGCCGAAGCGATGCCCAAGCTGCTGCGGCCGACGTCGCCGCGCGCCGAGGAAATGATCCAGGTCGGCGTGCCCGCGCCACTGACGCCCGTCAGCGTCGGCAGCGGTGTCGATCTGAAACGCATCCTGAGCGACCTCGAACTGGCGTACATTACCGAGGCGCTGGCGGCGTCGGGGGGCGCGGTCGCCGCGACCGCCAAGCTGCTCGGCTTGCAACGCACGACATTGATCGAAAAGATGCGCCGGCTGGGGATCGGCCATGCCTAGGCCGTGGCGGGATCAGCGCGACAGCCCGGCGACCCAGGCGTCGATCTGCTGGGTCAGCTGTGTGCCGACCTGCTTCGAGATCGCCACTGCTGCGTCCATCGCCGCGAACTGGCGGACGAGCTTGGTGCGATAGGCGGTCAGGCGCGTCTCCACGGTGGCAAGATCGGTCGTCAGCCGGCCGCGCTGGCTGGTCAGCCCCGCCGAGGTGGGGGTTACAAGTTCAGCGATCGATTTCAGCCGGTTGGGCTGGCCGGAAAGCGCCGGCGCCGCCATGGTCTTGAGCAGTGCTTCGGCATTGGCGAGCCCGGTCGGCGTCATCCCGGCCAGCCGGGTCGAGTCAAAGCTGATGCTGCCGTCGCGGGCGACGCTGAGGCCGAGGTCGCTCAGCCGCAGGCCGTTGGCCTGGGGGATGCTCGCCGAAATCAGCCCGGCGAGGCGCTGGTCGACACTGCGCGCGGTGGCATCGCCGAGGAGTGCGCCGGCGGGGGTGTCGCCTTGGGCGGTGCGGCGTAGATCGGTCATCAGCCCGCGCATCTGGCCAAGGGTCGTCGCCAGATCGCCGAGCGCGCTTTCCAGCGCGGCGGGGTCGCGCGCCGCGGTCAGCGTCACCGGCGCCAGCGGATCGGCGCGCTGCAGGGACAGCCGCGTGCCGGGTACCAGATCGTCGATAATGTTCGAGGCGCGGGTGACAGCGATCCCGTCGAGCGTCAGCGCGGCGTCGCCGGCGGTGCCGGCGAGCGACAGTGTCGGGGTGGCAGCGCTATACCCGAAGCGCGCCAGGCCACCACCGGGCGTGGTGTCGCCCGCCGCCGGCGTTGCCTCGATGGTGAAGGCCTGGGCCGCGCCATCGGCGCCGCGCAGGGCAAGGCTGGCGCCGGCGGCGCTGGTGACGATGGTGGCGGAAACGCCGCTGCCGGCGGCGTTGATCGCGTCGCGCAGCCCGGTGAGGCTGTTGTTGTCGGCGGCGATCGTCACGTCGGTGCTGGTGCCGCTAGCAGCGAAGCTGAAACCGCCGCCGGCAAGTTCGGTGCGGGTGCCGAAACGCAGCGTCAAGCGGCCCTCGCCAACTGGCGCGTCGGCGCTGGCGAGCGGCGCCGCGGTCAGGGTCTGCGCCGTCGCCAGGCGGTTGACGACGAGGCTCGATCGGATCGGTGCCGCCGGGCCGTCGCCGAGGCGGGCGATGGTGACGCGGCCGGTATCGCTGCTCGCCGGCACCAGCCCGAGCGCGCCGGTCTTCAACCGCGTGTCGAGCGACGTGGCGATGCCCTGCAATGACGATTTGACCTGTGCCAGCGCCGAAATTCGCGCGTCGAGCGTCGCCACGCGGCTGCTGATCGGCGTCGCCCGGGCGCTGCGTTCGGCGGCGACGAGTTCCGTAACTACCGTGGCGGAATCGATCCCGGAGCCGGCGTTGAGCGTGCTGATCGGGTTGAGCATGGCAAGCCTATAACGGCAGCGCCGCGCCGGGCTTGCGGCGGCCGCCGGCGGCGTCGAAATCGAAGTCGGGCGGCACCACGACCGGCGGCGGCGCCTCGTGCTCGGCGTCGTCGAAGCGCATTACAAAGGCCAAAATCGTCGCCACCGCGGCGAACAGTTCCTCGCGCACCGGGGCACCGATGCGCGCCGTAAAGAACAGCGCACGCGCCAGCCGCGGCGAGCGGATCACCGGCACACCGAGCTCGCGCGCCACCGCGACGATTGCCGCGGCAATGTCGAGCCGGCCCTTTTCGACGACGACGGGCGCGGCGTCGCTGCCGGCGCGATAGCGCAGCGCCACGGCGAAGTGCAGCGGATTGACGACAACGACCGCGGCGTCCTTGAGGCCGGTCCTGAGCCGACGGCTGGCGGCGGCGAATTGCGCGCGCCGGATGGCGGCCTTGATCTCGGGGGCGCCATCATTCTGGCGCGATTCGCGCTTGATCTCGTCGCGCGTCATCTTGAGGCGGTTTTCGCGGATGACGAAGGTCACCCCGGCGTCGATCACTGCGATCGCGGCGAGCAGCAGCGCCGCCGCGCCGGCAAGACGCACCAGCGCCGCGCCGACCGCCGCCGGCGTGTCGGCGGCGGCAAGCACCGGCAGCAGCGGCGCGACCACCCCGGCGGTGAGCGCTCCAACCGCACCCAGCTTGAAGAGCGCCGTCGCCGCGCCGAGCGCGCCGCTCGGCGAGACGATGCGCTGGAGGCCCTTGACCGGGTCGAGACGCGAGAGCTTGGGCGTCAGCGCGGCAAGGCTGACGCGCCGCGACGTCGCCAGCGCCAGTGCCGCCGCCGCCACGCCGACCGCCACCGCCAGTGCTGCCGGAAACGCCACCGGCACGGCACGCGCCAGCGCGGCAAGCGACGGCGGCGCCAGCGCCGCTTCCCCCGCCACACCGAGCGCCAGCGCCAGAAAGCCGGCAAGCTGCTGCCACAAGGTCACGCCAGCCAGCGGCAACGCCAGCGCCGCCACCGCCAGCGCCGCCGCCGGCCCCAGCTCGCGCGGCTGCCAGACATCGCCCTGCTCGCGCGCTTGTTGGCGGCGGCGCGGCGTCGGCGCTTCGGTGCGGTCGGCCTCGGCCATCAGCACGCGCCCATCAGAACAGCGCCAGCGCCGCCGCCAGCGTCGCCGAACTGCGCGCCATCAGCTGGCCAAGCAGCATCGGCAGCGCCGCGGCAAAGGCGAGCAGCAGCGCCGCCGGACCGACCGCCATCGACGACAGCTGCGGCGCCGACCGCCCGGCAATCGCGACGAGCATCTGCCCGAGCAGCAGCAGCCCCGCCACCGGCAGCGCCAGCCGCAGCGCACCGGCAAACAGCACCAGACCCTGCGCGGCGATCATCCCGGCACTCAGCCCCGACGGCGCCGCACGCGCTGCCTCGGCCAGCCCCGCCATCAGCAGCAGCGGCCCGTCGGCGCCGAGGAAGGCGCACCACATCAGCAGCATATAGAAACCGCCGAGCACCGAGGCGCTCCCCGCTCCCGGCAGCACGGCAAAGCCCAGGCCGAGCATGTTGGCGGCGACCTCGCCGGCCAGCTGCGCCGCGCCGAAAGCCAGCGCGATCGCCACCCCGGCGACCAGCCCGGCCAGCAGCTCGCCGGGGAGATCACCCGGCAGCAACGCCCGTCCGCCTGGCGCGAACGCCGCAAAGCCTGCAAGCGCCGCGACCAGCGCCAGCCGCGCCCGCCACGGCAGCGCCAGGCCACCCATCGCCGGCAGCAGCGCCACCATCGCCAGTGGCCGCACGCTCGCCAGCGCGAAAACCTGCAGCAGCGCCAGGCCATCCCCACGCGGCCCGAACCAGTCGGCGCCGCTCACCGGATCGCCCCCACCATGTCGAGCAGCCCCGTCGTCAGGAAATCGCCGAGGCCACGCATGACACTATCCCCGACAATCGCCAGCACCGCGACCAGCGCCGCCAGCTTGGGCAGGAAGGACAGGCTCGCCTCGTTGACCGACAGGATCGTCTGGATCAGCCCGACGACGACCGCCACCACCAGCACCGGCACCAGGAACAGCGCCGCGTCGCCGGCAAACAGCAGCACCGCGGCGCGCGTCACATCGGCGAGCACGCGGTCGTCGGGCATGTCGGCGGCGATGCGGGCCCAGCCGAGCATCACCCCCCGAAGCTCCGCGCCAGCGCGCCGAGCACCAGGGTCCAGCCGTCGATGGTGACAAATAATGCCAATTTGACCGGCAGGCTGACGCTCGCCGGCGGCACCATCATCATGCCCAAAGCCATCAGGATCGACGCGACGATCAGATCGATGATCAGAAAGGGCAGATAGAGGACGAAGCCGATCTGCAGTGCGGTCTTGAGTTCGGAAGAAACGAACGCCGGCACCACCACCGCCAGCGGCACCTCGGCCGGCGCTGCGAAAGGCCCGGCATGGGCGATTTCGGCGAATTTGCGCAAGTCCGCCTCGCGCGTCTGGGCGAGCATGAAGGCCTTCAGCTCGTCGCCGGCGCGGCCGATCGCGGTCTCGGCGGGCAGCGCTCCTGCGACCATCGGCGCCCAGGCCTGGTCGTGGATGACGACGAGGCTGGGCCGCATGACGAACGCCGTCATCAGCAGCGCGACACCGACGAGCAGCTGGTTGGGCGGGCTCTGCCCCAGCCCGAGCGCCTGGCGCAGGATGGCCAGGACGATGAGGATGCGGGTGAAACTCGTCATCATCAGCAGCGCCGCCGGCAGCACCGTCAGCGCCGACATCAGCAGCAGGATCTGCAGCGACGACGACAGTGACGGCAGTGCCTCGGGGGTCATGGCGCCACCTCGGTATCGGCGAGCCGCGCGAGGCCGGCGCGCGACTGGCCGATGAGCAGGCGACGCCCACCGAAATCGACGACGAGCAGCCGCGTTCCCGGCCCGAGCGGCAGCGCCTGGACGACGCGCAGATCGCCGCCGGCGGGCAGCCCCAGCCCGGCACGCAGCCGCGCCAGGCCGGCCTGCCAGCGCGCGGGCAGTCCGGCGCTCATGTCGGTCCTTGCGCGACGATCTCGGTCAGCTTGACGCCGAAGCGGTCGCCAATCGTGACGATCTCGCCGCGGGCAATCAGCCGCTCGTTGACCAGCACATCGACCGGCGCATCGACACGGCGATCGAGGACATGGACGGTGCCGACTTCAAGGCCGAGCACCTCGCGCAAGGTCAGTCGTACCGCGCCGACCTCGACCGACAGCCGCACGGTGATCGCGCCGAAGGCGCCCAGCTCCTGCGCGGCCTCAAGCCCGCCGGGGGTGACGGCGTTCATGGTCGGCCTCCCAGCGGCGCCACCGCCACCGCGACGATCGTCGCCTGCTGGCGGCCATCGGCGAGCGGCGCCACAGTGGCGCGACCGATGCGATGCTCGCCGACGATCAGCGGCATTTCGGGAACCGGGTCGATCGGTACCACCAGCCCGGCGCGCAGCGGCAGCAGCGCCGCGACAAAGGCCTGGGCACTGGCGAGTTCGACCCGCACCCGCAGCGGCAGGTCGTCGAGACGCACCCGCACCGCCGGCGCCGCGGTGGTTTCGACCGGCGGCGGTGCCGGCACATGGGCATGGCCGGCAATGTCACCACAGGCGATATCGAGATCGAAGCCGCCATGATCGTCGGGAGGCCAGACACGCTTCGCCACCTCGTCGAGAGCATCGGCAATCACCGCGGCATAGCGCGCCCCGGCGGCGCCGGCGGCAGTGCTGCCGGCGCGCGCCGGATCGCCGCCCATACGCACGGTCATCAAAAGCGCCGCGAGCGCCTCGGCGATACGCGGCGCGCCGGCCGGGCCGGGCCGGCCGGGCAGAACATGGACCTCGGCGCCGAACAGCCGGGTCAACGCGCGTGCCGCGGCGGTCAGGAACGGCCCGAAATCGGCGTCGTCGCCGCGCGTTGTGCCGGGTGCCAGCGGCGACGGCAGCCAGGGCGCGGGGGCGTCGGACAGGGCTTCCGAAACGATTCCGGCCGCCATCACTGCACCACCAGGCTGGTCAGAAACACCTCGTCGATGGTGCCGGTCTCGCCCTTGGCCTTGAGCGCCTCGTTGATCGCCTCCTTGAGCCGGGCGCGGAGTTTGTCCTTGGCGGCGCGGTCGGCGACATCGGCTTCGGCCATGTCGCCGAGCACTGCCAGCACCGCCGAAACCAGCGCCGGCTTGTGCTTTGCGATTTCCGCCGCGACTTCCTCACCGCCGGTCGTCGAGACCGACAGCCGCAATTGAAGATAGCGCCCGGTATCGGTGAGGTTCGAGGTGAAGGCGTTGTCGATCTCAACATATTGCACCGGCTCGCCGGCGTGATGCTCGGCGGCCGGCGCCGCGGCCCCGCCACCCCCGCCGATCAGTCCGGCGGCGGCGAGGCCGATACCAGTGCCCGCGCCGCCCGCGACAGCGCCGAGGACGAGCGTTATCACGGGCAGCAGCCTGGCCATGCCGCCACCCTTGGATTTGGGCGTGGGGGCGTCGGTGGCGGGTGCGGCGGGAGCGGCGGACATGGTGGATACCCTTCAGGCGTAGCGGTCGGCGGCGGGCGACATGGCGGCGGTGGCCGGCAGGCCGGGCAATGCGGCGGAAGGCCCGGGCGGCGGCGCCATATGGCGTCGTGGGTCGCCCGGCGCCCGCTGGCCGCCCGCGCCAGCGCCTCCGCTCGCGCCGCCACCAGCGGCAACATCGAGCGAGTGGAGGCGATAGCCCTGGGCGCCGAGTTCGGCGGCGAGGCGCGGCGCCTCGGCAAGCAGGCTCGCCGCCGCCGGCGACGACGCCGCCAGGCTGACGCGCAGGTCATTCGGCCCACCCTCAAGGCCGATCCGCACCAGCCCGAGCCGCTCACTGGCCAGCGCCATCGCGGTTTCGAGGGGTTCGCGAAGCGGCGGCGATGCTGGGCTCTCGGCGGTCTGAAGGGTCGTGGGCTCGGCACCGCGCGGCGCCGAACTCGCCGGCACGCCAAAAGCCGGTGCCGGGGCGTCGCTTCGGAGCAGCACGGGTTCGTCGCCATGCGCGGGGCGCCGACCGGACGGCAGCGGCAGCGCCGAGGCGAGGGGCGGCGGCGGCGCTGGCGGTGCGACCGTGAGCGAGGCGGCCGCGACGGCCGGCGACGGCGGCGGTAGCGGCGATGGCCGGTCGGTGCCATGCG
>LJHX01000129.1 GCA_001295935.1 alpha proteobacterium AAP81b | reverse complement strand
AAGACGCCTCGGCGTCGGCGCGCGGCTGCCGCCGTCTATCCGGCACGATCCATCCCACCCCCAGCCCCTCCCGCAAGCAGGAGGGGAGTAGAGAAAACTTCCCAACAACGCTTGCGTTCTCTAACTGTTCGCCATGGCTTCCGCCCCCGCCCCTGCCCCCGCCGATCTGCCGCCCTGGCTCCAGGGTCTCAACCCGCCACAGCGCGACGCGGTGCTGACCACCGAAGGCCCGGTGCTCATCCTCGCCGGCGCCGGCACCGGCAAGACCAAGGCGCTGACCAGTCGGCTCGCCCATATCGTCTTCAGCCGCCTCGCCTGGCCGTCGGAAATCCTCGCCGTCACCTTTACCAACCGCGCGGCGCGCGAGATGCGGCACCGCATGGAAGTCCTCGTCGGCGATCTTGCCGAAGGCCTGCCCTTCCTCGGCACCTTCCACTCGATCGCGGCGCGGATGCTGCGTCGCCACGCCGGGCTCGTCGGGCTCGATTCGAACTTCACCATCCTCGATACCGACGACCAGCTCCGCCTGCTCAAGCAGGTCGTCATCGAAGCCGGTCTCGACGAGCGGCGCTGGCCGGCGAAGCAACTCGCCGGGCACATCGACCGCTGGAAGAACCGCGGCGAGATCCCCGCCGAAGTGCCGCCTGGCGAAGCGATGAGCTTCGGCGAGGGGCAGGCGAACGGCGCGAAACTCTATGCGCGCTACCAGGAGCGGCTGCGGGCGCTCAACGCCGCCGACTTCGGCGACCTGCTGCTTCACATGCTGACGATCTTCACCGAGGCGCCCGATGTGCTGGCGGATTATCAGCGGCGCTTCAAATATATCATGGTCGACGAATATCAGGATACCAACGTCGCCCAGTATCGCTGGCTGACCCTGCTCGCCGGCGCTCGCCACAACATCGCCTGCGTCGGCGACGACGACCAGTCGATCTATTCGTGGCGCGGCGCCGAAGTCGCCAACATCCTGCGCTTCGAGCGCGATTTTCCCGGCGCCAAGGTCATCCGCCTCGAGCAGAATTACCGCTCGACGTCGCACATCCTCGCCGCCGCCAATGGCCTCATCGCCCATAACAAGGGCCGCCTCGGCAAGCAGCTGTTCACCGCCGGCAGCGCGGGCGAGAAGATCGCCGTCATCGGCGTCTGGGACGGGCCCGAGGAAGCCCGGCTGATTGGCGACCATGCCGAGC
This sequence comes from alpha proteobacterium AAP81b, assembly GCA_001295935.1. Classification (GTDB taxonomy): domain Bacteria; phylum Pseudomonadota; class Alphaproteobacteria; order Sphingomonadales; family Sphingomonadaceae; genus Sandarakinorhabdus. The sequence continues at coordinate 41,240 of LJHX01000129.1, read as the reverse complement.
GCCGCGCCCGCGAGGGGGCCAGCCTCAACCAGATGGCGATCCTCGTCCGCGCCCAGTTCCAGACGCGCGAGCTCGAGGACCGCTTCATCGGCATCGGCCTGCCCTATCGCATCGTCGGCGGCTTCCGCTTCTACGAGCGCGCCGAGGTCCGCGACGCGCTGGCCTATCTCCGGCTGATCGTCTCGCCCAACGATGCGCTGGCCTTCGAGCGGATCGTCAACGTCCCCAAGCGCGGGCTCGGCGACAAGGCGATGGCGGCGCTGCATGCCGCGGCGCGGAGCATGGACCGCCCGCTGCCGCGCGCCGCCGAGGCGATCGTCGAGACGCCGGCGCTGTCACCGGCGGCACGGCGGTCCTTGAAAACCCTCGTCATGGACCTCGACCGCTGGCGGGCGCTCGCCGAAACCACACCCCACCCCGAGCTGGCGCGCATCGTCCTCGAGGAATCGGGCTATGTCGCGATGTGGCAGGCCGACAAATCCGCCGAAGCGCAAGGGCGCCTCGACAACCTCATCGAACTGACGCGCGCCATGGAGGATTATCCGTCGCTGACCGGCTTCCTCGAACATGTCAGCCTGGTCATGGACAATGACGCCTCTGACGCCACCGAGAAGCTGACGATCATGACCCTCCACGCCGCCAAGGGGCTGGAGTTCGACCATGTCTTCCTCGCCGGCTGGGAGGAAGGCGTCTTCCCGAGCCAGCGCGCCCTCGACGAAGGTGGCGCCAAGTCCCTGGAGGAGGAACGCCGCCTCGCCTATGTCGGCATCACCCGGGCGCGGCGCACCGCGACGATCACCCATGCCGCCAACCGCCGCGTCTATGGCCAGTGGACGGCGGCGATTCCGTCGCGCTTCGTCTCGGAACTCCCGCTCGATCATGTCGAGGTGACGAGCACCTTGTCGGGCGGTCCCAGCCTCTGGCGCGCGGCGCTGCAGGGCGAGGTCGATCCCTTCGCGCATGTCGGCCGCGGCACCGGGCGTGGTCCCGGCTGGGAGCGCGCCGCCGGCGGCTTCGGCGCGGCGCGCAACACCGCACCGGCGATCGACGTCAAGGCGAGCGCGGTATCGGTGGGCCTGCGCGGGCGCGCCGACGTCAAGCTCGGCGCACGGGTCTTTCATTCGAAGTTCGGCGAAGGCACCGTCATCGGCATCGAGGGCAACAAGCTCGAGATCGATTTCCCCGCGGCGGGGACCAAGCGAATCCTCGACAGCTTCGTCGAAGTGAGGCCCTGAATCGGCTCAGGCGCGGCGGGCCGGATTGCCGACGACGATGGTGAACAGGTGGACGGCGAAGGAGGGAATCACCAGCACCAGGCCGGGCGTCGCGAAAGCCAATGCCTGCGGCATCGGCCAGCCCCAGAGGTTGCTGGCATAGAGAAACAGCCCGACCGGAAGCGCGACATTGATGCGCACGATGCCCCCGGCGACCACCGCGCCCAGCGCATATTGCCAGCCGAATTCATTCTCGAGTCCGAGCCACGCCAGTCCACTCAGCGCCAGCGCCATCAGGCACATCGCCACGCCGAGCAGATACCCGCAGAATTCCCGAACCAGCGCCACACGCGTCTCCCTCACCGACGCGCGCTGTATACACTTTCTTTACCAATGACAAATTTGTTTCTGGGTTAACCGGCAAAACGCAAGTCCGTCAAAGTCTTGCCGAATCGGCCGATGCCGGCGGCGGTTGCGACCCCGCGACTCACCCCCTACACACCCCCGGTGGTCGCCATCCCCGCCCCGCTGCGCATCGCCAATTACCGCGCCTATTGGATCGGCCGCTTCGCGCTGACGATCGCCAGCATGATGATGGTCGTCGTCATCGGCTGGCAGGTCTATGATCTCGCCCGCGCCACCATGGCGCCGCGCGATGCCGCCTTCCTGCTCGGCATGGTCGGGCTGGTGCAGTTCGTGCCGCTGTTCGGGCTGACGCTCATCGTCGGCGTCGTCGCCGATCGAGTCGACCGCCGGCAGATCGCGCGTGCCGCGGTGGCGCTGCAAATGGCCTGCGCCGGCGTGCTCGGCGCGCTGGCGTGGCGCGACGCCCTCACCATCGAGGCGCTGTTCGTCGTCGCCTTCGTCTTCGGCATCGGCCGCGCCTTTGCCGGGCCGGCGCTTTCGGCGCTGGCGCCCAATCTGGTGCCGCGCGAGTTGCTGCCCTCGGCGATCGCGCTCGGCTCGATCAGCTGGCAGACCGGCGCCATCGCCGGGCCGCCGCTCGGCGCCTATCTCTACGCCGCCAGCGCCGCCACCGCCTATATCGCGGCCGCGGCGCTGTTCGGCGCGGCGCTCGGCCTGTTGCTGCTGATCGGCCCGGTGCCGCGCCCGGAAGCCGCGACGGTGTCGCGCTGGCGCAGCCTCGTCGATGGCCTCTTCTATGTCCGCCACAACCGCATCGTGCTCGGTGCCATCAGTCTCGACCTCTTCGCCGTGCTGCTCGGCGGGGCGACGGCGATGCTGCCGGTCTATGCCCGCGACGTCCTGCATGTCGGCGTTGAGGGCCTCGGCCCCTTGCGCGCCGCGCCGGCGGTAGGCGCCGCGGTGACGGCGCTGGCGCTGGCCTTCCGTCCGCTCAACCGCAACGTCGGACCGGTGATGTTCGTCTGTGTGGCGCTGTTCGGCGCGGCGACGGCCGTCTTCGGCCTGTCGACCAACCTGCTGCTCAGCCTTGCGGCGCTGGCGGTGCTCGGCGCCGCCGACATGATCTCGGTCTTCGTCCGCTCGTCGCTGATCCAGATGCACACCCCCGACGCGATGCGCGGCCGCGTCTCGGCGGTGTCGATGCTGTTCATCTCGGCGTCGAACGAATTGGGCGAGTTCGAAAGCGGCATCACCGCGGCGTGGCTCGGCCCCGTCGAAGCCGTCGTCGCCGGCGGCATCGGCGCGATCGTCGTCACCGGGCTGTGGGCCTGGGGCTTTCCCGAGCTGCGCCGCGCCGATCGCTTCGCCGATCCCGATCCGGTCGCCGCCGACGCTGCCGAGATCGCCACCGCCGGTGACGCAAAGCCCAACATCGCGCTATAGTTTTCGCCAGCCCCAAGGCAGGAGTGCCCGCATGAAAGCCCCGAACGTCCTCGCCACCATCGGCAACACGCCGCACATCCGCGTGGCGAAGCTGTTTCCGAACGCCGAAGTCTGGATCAAGTCCGAACGCGCCAACCCCGGCGGGTCGATCAAGGACCGCATCGCGCTCGCCATGATTGAAGCCGCCGAAGCCGATGGCAGCCTGCAGCCCGGCGGCATCATCGTCGAGCCGACCAGCGGCAACACCGGCATCGGCCTTGCCATGGTCGCCGCGGTCAAGGGCTACAAGCTGATCCTCGTCATGCCCGAATCGATGTCGCTCGAACGGCGCCGGCTGATGCTCGCCTATGGCGCCAGCTTCGACCTGACGCCGCGCGAGAAGGGCATGAAGGGCGCCATCGAGCGCGCCACGGCGATCGTCGCCGAAACACCGAACAGCTGGATGGCGCAGCAGTTCGAAAACCCCGCCAACATCGCCGTCCACGTCCGCACCACCGCCGAGGAGATTTTCGCCGATTTCGCCGAGGCGCCGCCGCACGCCATCGTGACGGGCGTCGGCACCGGCGGCCATATCACCGGCATCGCCGAGGTGCTCAAGCCGCGCTGGCCCGGCCTCAAGGTCTATGCCGTCGAGCCCGCCGCCTCGCCGGTGATCTCGGGCGGCCAGCCGAGCCCCCACCCGATCCAGGGCATCGGTGCCGGCTTCATCCCGGCCAATCTCCACACCAGGCTCCTCGACGGCGTCATCCAGGTCGACGCCGGCGCCGCCAAGGCGATGGCGCTGCGCTCGGCCAAGGAAGAAGGCCTGCTCGTCGGCATTTCGTCAGGGGCAACGCTCCAGGCGATCGCCCAGGCGCTCGAGGACCTGCCCGCCGGGGCGCGCGTTATCGGCTTCAATTACGATACCGGCGAACGTTATTTGTCGGTGCCCGACTTCCTGCCAACCGAGTAACCGACCGGCACCAGCGACACGACGACGATTTCGGGCGGCACCCCCCAGCGCACCGGCAGGAAGGTGGTGCCGAGCCCCGACGAGACGATCAGCGACTGGCCGCGGTTGCCGAAAACGCCGCGGCGCCGCGCGAACATCGTCTCGCCCATCAGCGTCTCGGTCGCCCAGGGCAGCAGCACCTGGCCGCCATGGGTATGGCCGACGAGCATCAGTTCCGAGCGTTCGGGCAGCCATTGGAAGAATTCGGGGCGATGGCCGAGGACGATCACCGGCTTGTCGCCCTTTTCGGTGCGGACCAGCCTGCGCATCACCTCGACCGGGCGGCCGGGTCCCTTGAAGTCGTCAGCGCCGACGAAAACCAGCGGGCCGATGTCGATACTGTCGTTGTTGAGCAGCGTGATCTTGCTGCCGGTCAGCGCCCAGCGCGTCCGCGCGACATCGTCATGGTTGCCGACGACGGCATAGACGCCGAGCGGCGCGCGCAGGTCGGTCAACGGCGCCAGCGCGTCGCGGGTTTCGGCGAGGCTCCACGCCTCGGGATCGCCGCTGACATAGTCGCCGGTCAGCACGATGACATCGGGCTTGAAGCCGTTGATCGCCGCGACGACGCGCGCGACGCGGTTCGGCGACATGTCGCGGCCGACATGGACGTCGCTCAGCTGGACCATGGTCAGCGGTGCACGCAGCCCGGCCAGCGTGACGCGATAGGGCACCAGCACCGGGTCCTGCTGCGCCTGCCAGATGCCGATGCCGAACAGCAGCGCGCCCGCAAGCGAAAGCAACGCGATAAGGCGAATGATGCGGCGCACCATGAATGGCTAGCGTCGGCATCATGGCGGCACAATCCGGCCATTTGGGGGTAGTGCGCCGCAATGGGCCTCACAGGCGCGCGCGGTTTTCCTTGTCCTCGGCGAGGAAGGCGAGAAACGGGTTCTGCCGCTCCGCCACCGGTCGCCCGGCGGCGATGTGGCGGAGCTGCTGGTAATACCAGGCCTGCGCGGCGAAGCCGTTGATGGCGCGGACGAGCTTCAGCGGCGAGTGCGGCCCGAGCAGGCCGGGGCCGATGCGCAAGCCGGCTTCCGGACGCGGCAGCGCGTCGATCCGCCCGGCGAGCAGGTCGGCGGCGACATCGGGCGTCGCGCACAAAGGCCGGCCGAGGCCGATGAAGGCGATGCCGGTCGACAGCGCCTGTTCCATCGCGGCGCGGCTGCGGAAGCCGCCGGTCACCATCAGTGGCGGCGTCCGCGCCGCCATCAGGGCTTTCGCCAATTCGACGAAATAGGCCTCGCGCGCCGCGGTCGAGGCGGCCTGCTTGGGCACCTCCGGCGGGTCCATGCCGGCGAAGTCCATCATCGCCGGCTGTTCATAGGTGCCGCCCGACAGTTCGAGGCAATCGACGCCGGCATCGGCGAGCCAGCCGGCGACGATGCGGCAATCGTCGAAATCGAAGCCGCCCTTCTGGAAATCGGCGCTGTTGAGTTTCACCGCGACGGCGAAATCCCCGCCAGCGGCGGCGCGCACGGCTTTGACCGTTTCGAGCAGGAAGCGCGCCCGGTTTTCGAGTGCCCCGCCCCAGGCGTCGGTGCGGCGGTTGGCGAGCGGCGACAGGAACTGGCTGATGAGATAGCCGTGCGCGGCGTGGATCTGGACGCCAGTGAACCCCGCCTCGCGTGCGACACTGGCGGTCAGGGCAAAGCGCGCGATGATGTCGAGAATTTCGACCTCGGTCAGTGCCACCGGCATGCCGAACTGACCGCCGGGCAGGCCGAGGATCACCGCCGAAGGGGCCTTCGGCGCCGGATTGACGAGTTTCTGCGTCTGCCGCCCGGCGTGGCTGACCTGCACCCAGGCGGCGGTGCCGTCGCGCGTCGCGGCGCTCGCCCAGGCGGCCCATGCTGCCTTGGCGTCGGCCGACAGCGGGCCTTCGACAAAGACATTGCCCGGCCGCTCGCGATGGTGGCGATCGACGACGACATTGCCGGTGATGAGCAGCCCGCAGCCGCGGGCGGCCCAGCGCTCGTAAAGCCGCACATGGCCGGCATTGGGCACGCCGTCGCTGCCCGCCAGGCCTTCCGTCATCGCCGCCTTGGCGAGTCGGTTGTTGAAGGCAAGGCCGGGGCGAAGGGCGAAGGGATCGGCGATAGTCATCACTGGACCTTAGCCGAAACGGCGAACAACCGCCCTCCCCCTTGTGGGGAGGGCGTAAATGCCTACGCCGCCCTGGCCTTCGCCGCCCGCCTGTAGAAGGTCTCGCCGGCCGCCGCCATGTCGCGCAGCAGCTGCGGCGGCATGAAGCGTGCCCCGTGGCGCTGGGCAAGGCCGTCGAGGATGGCGACGACGCGATCGATGCCGATCGTGTCCATGTGAGAGAACGGCCCGCCGGTGAACGGCGCGAAGCCCCAGCCGAAGATGGCGCCGAGGTCGCCGTCCTCGGGCGTCTCGAGCACGCCTTCGGCATAGCAGCGCGCGCATTCGACGAGCTGGCGATAGAGCAGGCGCTCGCGCACCGCTTCCGGCGTCGGCTGCACCTCGGCGGTGCCTTGGGCGACCGACTTCAGAAGGTCGGGCCAGAGATATTTCTTGCCGCCTTCGGGGTAGACATAGAAGCCCTTGGCGTTCTTGCGGCCCTGGCGGCCGAGCTCGTGCATCGTCTCGATCACCTCGGTGCCGGGCTGCGCGACCCAGGCGTCACCCAAATCGGCCTTGGTCTGCTGGCCGACCTTGTAGCTGAGGTCGAGACCGACTTCGTCGTTCACCGCCAGCGGCCCGACCGGCATGCCCATCTGCTTGCCGATGTTCTCGATCAGCGCCGGCACGGTGCCTTCGCTGAGCAGCGCCAGGCCCTCCTGGACATAGGTGCCGAAGCAGCGCGAGGTGTAGAAACCGCGGGAATCGTTGACGACGATCGGCGTCTTGCGGATGGCGGCGACATAATCGAGCGCCTTGGCAATGGCTTCCGGCCCGGTGTGCTTGCCGACGATGATCTCGACGAGCGGCATCTTCTCGACGGGTGAGAAGAAGTGGATGCCGATGAAATTGGCGGGCTTGCTCCACGCTTCGGCGAGGCCGGTGATCGGAAGGGTCGAGGTGTTGGAGCCGAAGATCACGTCGGGCCCGAGCACGGCTTCGGTCGCCTTGGTGACGGCCGCCTTGATGTCGCGCGTCTCGAACACCGCCTCGATGACGAGGTCGCAGCCGGCGAGGTCGGCATAATCGGCGGTCGGGTGGATACGGTCGAGGATCGCCTGCGCCTTGGCGGGGTCGGTGCGCTTCTTCGCCAGCCGATCGGCGGTGTACTGCTTGCCCTTTTCGGCGGCGGCGAGGTCGCGATCGAGCAGTACGACATCGATGCCCGCCTGCGCCGTGACCATGGCGACACCGGCGCCCATCAGCCCGGCGCCGAGCATGGCGATCTTGCTTGTAGGCATCGGCGCAACGCCGGCGGGGCGGCGCGCGCCCTTTTCGGCGGCCTGCTTCGAGACGAACAGCGAGCGGATCATGTTGCCCGCCTGTGGGTCGGCAACGACCTTGGCGAAATACTTCGATTCGATCCGGATGGCGGTGTCCATCGGCACCTGGGTGCCTTCATAGACCGCCGACAGGATGGCGCGCGGTGCGTTCATATTGTCGCCGGCGTTGACATGGGTCATCGCCGTGCCGCCGACGAAGATCTGGGCGAAGCCGGGGTTGAGGCCCGAGGCGGGGCCGCCGGGGAAGCGGAAGTTCTTCTCGTCCCAGGGCTGCACGCTCTTGGTCGGGTTGGCGCGCACCCAGGCCTTGGCGGTCTCGACGACCTCGGCGGCCGGCACCACCGCCTGGACGACACCGAAGCCGAGCGCTTCCTGGGGACTCATGTTCTTGCCCTGGAGGAGGTACATCAAGGCGGGCTGGATGCCCATCAGCCGCGGCAGCCGCTGGGTGCCGCCGGCGCCCGGGAACAGCCCGACCATGACTTCGGGCAGGCCGAGCGTGATCTTGGGGTTATCGGCGACGACGCGATAATGGCAGGCGAGGACGAATTCGAGCCCGCCGCCCAGCGCCAGGCCATTGACCGCGGCGGCGACCGGCTTGCCGCAGGTTTCGAGGTCGCGCAGCAGGCGGTTGAGGGTGAAGACGCTGTCGAACAGCGCCGCCATCTTCGACTTGCCTTCCGGGGAGGCACCGCCGCCGATCATGCCGCCCATGCCCTTGAGGTCAGCGCCGGCCATGAAGCCGCTGGCCTTGCCCGAGGTGAGGACGGCGCCCTTGACGGCGGGGTCGGTCTTCAGCCGCTCGATGGCGAGGCCGAGGTCGCGCGTCACTTCGGCGGTGATGACGTTCATCGACTGGCCCGGGACGTCGATGGTGAGAGTCAGGATGCCGTCGGCATCGAGGGTCTGGTGGATGGCGGTGTCGGTCATGGTGATCAAACCCCTTGAATTTGCAATGACCCGCTCATGCCGAGCGAAGTCGAGGCACGGACAGACTGCGGGGCGTGCCTCGACTTCGCTCGGCATGAGCGGAGATGGCGACGCCTCCCGCTGAAGCTAAATCCGCTCGATGATCGTTCCCGTCCCCATCCCCGCGCCGACGCACAGGTTGATGAGGGCAGTGCCCTTGCCGGTGCGCTCCAGTTCGTCGAGCACGGTGCCGAGGATCATCGCGCCGGTGGCGCCGAGCGGATGGCCCATGGCGATGGCGCCGCCGTTCACATTGACGCGATCATGGTCGAGATTCATCGCCTGCATGTAGCGCAGCACCACCGAGGCGAAGGCCTCGTTGAGTTCGAACAGGTCGATGTCGTCCTTGCTCATGCCGGCGCGCTGCAACACCTTGGCGGCGACGAATTCCGGCCCGGTCAGCATGATCATCGGCTCCGACCCGATCGACGCCATGGCGCGGATGCGGGCGCGGGGCTTCAGGCCGTATTTCTCGCCCATTTCCTTGGAACCGATCAGCACGGCGGCGGCGCCATCGACGATGCCGGATGAATTGCCGCCATGGTGGACATGGTCGATCTTCTCGATCTCGGGATAGCGCATCAGCGCGATGGCATCGAAGCCCGGCATCTGCTCGCCCATCGCCTGGAAGGCCGGGGCGAGGCTGCCCAGCGACTGCATGTCGGTCTGCGGCCGCATATGCTCGTCATGATCGAGGACGACCTCGCCGATGACATCGCGGACGCCGATAACGCTGTTCTTGAAGCGGCCTTGTTCCCAAGCCCGCGCCGCGCGCTTCTGCGATTCCATGGCGTAAGCGTCGACATCGGCGCGGCTGAAGCCATATTTCGTCGCGATCAGATCGGCGCCGATGCCCTGGGGGGCGAAATAAGTCTTGTAGGCGACGGCGGGGTCCATCGCCCAGGCGGCGCCGTCGCTACCCATCGGCACGCGGCTCATGCTCTCGACACCGCCGCCGATGGCGAACAGCGCTTCGCCGGTCATCACCTTGGCGGCGGCCATGTTGACCGCTTCGAGGCCGGAGGCACAGAAGCGGTTGATCTGCACGCCCGCCGTCGTCTCGGCATAATCGGCGTTGAGCACGGCGACACGGGCAATGTCCGAACCCTGTTCGCCGACCGGCGAGACGCAGCCGAAGATCACATCATCGACATCGCTGGTGTCGATCTGCGTGCGATCGCGCACCGCCTGCAGCACCTGGGTGCCGAGCTGGATCGGCGTGATCTCGTGCAGCTTGCCGTCCTTCTTGCCCTTGCCGCGGGGGGTGCGGACGGCGTCGTAGATATAGGCTTCGGCCATTGTCGGTCTCCTCAAGAGATGCGCTCGTTGTGCTGCGAAGTCAGGCTGTCGGCGCTACCAGCTTCCCCCAGCTCGCTCATGCCGAGCGAAGTCGAGGCACATGCCGGCGTGCGGCCGTGCCTCGACTTCGCTCGGCATGAGCGGGGGGATGATGCGACAATCAACCATCGTCCTTAGAAAGCCTCCGCCGGCAGCGCCATCACCGCGTCGGCACCCGCCTCGAGCTTGGCGCGGAACGCCGCGGCATCGGGCAGGAACCGCACCGCATAATAGCGCGCGGTGATCAGCTTGGCGTGCATGAATTCGGGGTCGGCGGTGCCGGCGTCCAATGCCGCGAACGCCGCCCGCGCCATCATCAGCCACATCTGGCCGAGCGCGACAATGCCCATCAAATGGAGATAGGCGGTCGCGCCGGCGCCGGCATTGTCCGGCCGCGCCATGCCGTGCTGCATCAGCCAGAAGGTCGCCTGGGTCAGGTGCTCTTGCGCCTTTTCGAGCGGCGCGGTCAGGAACGCCAGCCGCTCATCGGTTTTCGCGGTCGCCAGCGTCTCGGCCATCAGCGCCAGCCACGCCTGCATGCCGCGGCCGCCATTCTGGCCGAGCTTTCGGCCCACGAGGTCCATCGCCTGGATGCCGTTGGTGCCTTCATAGATCTGGGCGATGCGGGCATCGCGGACGAACTGTTCCATGCCCCATTCGCGGACATAGCCATGGCCGCCATAGACCTGCTGCGACGCCGTCGCGACGTCATAGCCCTTGTCGGTGCAATAGCCCTTGATCACCGGGGTGAGCAGCGAAATCAGGTCGTCGGCTTGTCTGCGCTCTTCCGGCGTCGCCGCCTTCTTGGCGAGATCGACCTGCAACGCCCCCCACAGGATCAGCGCCCGCGCCCCCTCGTTGAAGGCGCGGCCGTCCATCAGCATGCGCCGCACATCGGGGTGGACGATGATCGGATCGGCCTTGGCCTCAGGGTTGGCCGGGCCGGTGAGCGCGCGACCCTGGGTGCGGTCCTTGGCGTAGGTGACGGCGTTCTGATAGGCGACCTCGCCCATCGACAGCCCCTGGACGCCGACGCCCAGCCGCGCCGCGTTCATCATGATGAACATGGCGCGCAGGCCCTTGCCGGGCTCGCCGATCATCTCGCCGACCGCACCGTCGTAGTTCATCACGCAGGTGGCGTTGGCGTGGATGCCCATCTTGTGCTCGATCGAGCCGCAGGTGACGGCATTGCGCGCCCCGAGCGCGCCATCGTCGCCGACGAGGATCTTCGGCACGACGAACAGGCTGATGCCCTTGATGTCGTCGGGGAAGCCCGGGGTCTTGGCCAGCACCAGATGGATGATGTTGTCCGACAGGTCGTGCTCGCCCGCCGAGATGAAGATCTTGGTGCCGGTGATCGCCCATTTGCCGTCGTCGCGGGCTTCGGCGCGGGTGCGGATCAGGCCGAGATCGGTGCCGCAATGCGGCTCGGTCAGGTTCATCGTGCCGGTCCAGCGGCCCTGCACCATGTTGGGCAGGTATTTCGCCTTCTGCGCCTCGCTGCCGACCGCCTCGATCGCCGCCTGGGCGCCTTCGTTGAGGCCGGGGTACATGCCGAACGCCATGTTGGCGCTGGAAAGATACTCGCTGAACGCCGTGCCGATGACATAGGGCAGCCCCTGCCCGCCCCAGGCCTCGTCGGCCATCAGCGTGCCCCAGCCGGCCTCGACGAACGCGTCATAGGCCGATTTGAAGCCCGCCGGCGTCGTCACGCTGCCATCGGCGTGGCGGGTGCAGCCCTCGATGTCGCCGGATAGATTGAGTGGTGCCAGCACCTGCTCGCAGAATTTGCCGCCCTCCTCGAGGATCGCCTTGACCACATCGGGAGTCGCCCCCGAAAACCCCGGCAGGTTCGAATAGCGGTCGATGCCGACGACAGTATCGAGGACGAACAAAGTGTCCTTCACCGGGGCGCGATAGCTGGGCATGGCGGTTCCTATTCGTTGGCGGCGCGCGGGGTGAGGTTCTCCTCCACCAGCGCACAGAAGGCTTGCAGTTCGTCGATCGTCGCGTCGATATCGGCGCGCTGTTCGCGCAGCGCCTGGATGCGGGCGCGGCAGCGGTCGAGGGTGACGCGGCGCTGTGCCTGGCGGCCGTCGCCGAGATCATAGAGGTCGATCATCTCGCGGATTTCGGCGAGGCTGAAGCCGACATTCTTGGCGCGCAAAATCCACGCCAGCCGGGCGCGATCGCGGCGCGAATAGACGCGGTTCTGGCCCTGGCGCTCGGGCGCGATCAGCCCCTGGTCCTCGTAGAAGCGGATGGCGCGCGGCGTGATGTTGAAGGCCAACGCGAGTTCAGTGATCGTGTAGCAATCGGGCGACGCCGGCGCGGCAACGCCGCTCAACAGGGCAAAGGCCTCGGACGCTTCGGACATGGTCCCGATCTAGTTGACGTTAACGTAAGGGTCAAGGTCGCGCGCGGTTCAGTGGACGACCGCATCGCTATCGAGCGCTTCGAGAAAGGCCACCAGATCGCGGCGCTCGGCGGCGGTCAGCGCCACCCGCGCCGGCGCGCCGCGCCGCGCCACGACGCCATCGGCATAATGATCGACGACCGCGGCGAGGCTCGGCAGCGAGCCGTCGTGCATATAGGGCGGCGCCCGGCCGATTTCGCGCAAAGACGGCGTGCGGAAGGCGTGGTCGTCGCGGCGGCGGCCGGTGATGGCGCCGCGGCCGGGGTCGGTATCGGGCAGGCCGACATCATGGTACTTGCCATCGCTCAGCGCCCAGCCATTGTGGCAGCGCGCGCAGCCGGCGCGGCCGGCGAACAGCGCATAGCCGCGCACCGCCGCCGGCGCCATCGAGCCGGCACTGCCCGCCGCCCAGCGGTCGAAGGGCGCGGCTCCCGAGACCATGGTGCGCTCATAGGCGGCGATGGCGCGCGCCATGGTGGCGGGGGTGACCGCCGGGCCGCCCGGAAAGGCCGCGGCGAAGCGCGCCCGCATCGCCGGGTCGGCGGCGAGCCTTGCCGCGACCTTCGCCGGATCGGCGCCCATCTCGTCGGGGTTGGCGACCGGCATCAGCGCCTGTTCCTCGAGGGTGGCGGCGCGACCATCGACGAACAGCGCCGGCGCGAAGCCGACATTCCACAGCCCCGGCGTATGGCGCTTGAGCTTGGTGCCGCCGATGCCGACCCCGGTGGCGCGGCCGTCACCGAACCCCAGTTCGGGCTGATGGCACGACGCGCACGACAGGCTGCCGTCGCCCGACAACCGCGTGTCGTGGAACAGCGCCCGGCCGAGCGCCACCTGCGCCGGCGTGGCAGCGGCCAGCGCCGCCGGCGCCCGGGTGAAGGCCGAGGGCGCCGCGGGCCGCGACGGCGGCGCCGGATAGGCATAGTTGCACCCCGACAGCAGCGCCGCGGCAAGCGGCGTCAGGCGGATCATCCAGCGGTAGAGAAAGGCTTTCACGGGAACCTCGGCGAGCAGTGTTGACCCGCCCCCTGTCGCCGATCGCCACCGCCCGCGCCTTGATCCGGGTTAGGAAGTGCGGGCGTCGCCCTGCTTCCGGCAAGGCGCCCCCTCCCTTCCCGCTCATGCCGAGCGAAGTCGAGGCAGGCCCCCACGACGTGCCTGCCTCGACTTCGCTCGGCATGAGCGGGGCCTTTGGAGGAACGGACGAGACTGACGGGCCGCGACTCCCTGCCCGCCCGCCGTTATGATCGCCCGCGTGACCGACGCCTTCGACGACCTCGCCGCCGCCTTCGCCGGCCTCGCCGCGCCGCTGGCGATCGACCCCAAAGTGCTCGCCACCCTGCTCGCCAGCGTCCGCCCGCGCCGCGTCCTGCGCGGCGAGCATCTCTGCCGCCAGGGCGAGCCCAGCGACAGCGTCGTCTTCATCCGCTCAGGCCTGCTGCGCTATTATTATCTCGCCGACGGCAATGAACACACCGGCCAGTTCTTCGACGAAGGCATGCTCGTCGGCGACGTCTTCACCATGACCGGCGGCGCGCCGGCGCTGCAGAACATCGACGCCCTCGAAGCCAGCGAGCTGCTCGTGCTGCCGATCGCCGCGCTCCACGCCGCCTATGCCGCCGACCATGGCCTCGAACGCTTCGGCCGCCGGCTGATCGAGATCGGCATGGTCGGGTCGCAACGGCGCACCGCGGCGCTGCTGCAACTCAGCCCCGAAGCGCGCTACGACCGCTTCGTCGCGACGCGGCCCGAGGTGGCGCGGCGGGTGCCGCTCTATCTGGTGGCGTCCTATCTCGGCATCACCCCCGAGGCGCTCAGCCGCATCCGCCGGCGGCGGGTGCAGGGCTGAGGCGCCTGACGGCCCCTCTCCCGTGCCGCGCGTCCCTAAACCTCCCCCCGGCGGGGAGAGGTGACGGGATCAGTTCGCCACCACCCACAATTCCTTGAAGCCATTGAACGCCGCCGACAGATTGCGCTCGATCGGCCGATCGGCGAGGCGCAGCCCCGGCAACCGTGCGAACAACCGTTCGAGCGCGATCGTCGCCTCGGCGCGGGCGAGCGGCGCCCCCAGGCAGAAATGCGCGCCGCCGCCGAAGGCATGGTGGCGCTTGTCGGCGCGGGTGATGTCGAAACGGTGCGGGTCGGCGTGGACGTCCGGGTCGAGCCCCGCCGCCATCAGGAAGGGCACCACCGTCGCCCCCTTGGGCGCCGTAACGCCATCGAGGGTCAGCTCGGCCATCGGCATCCGCATCGTCTGGACGACCGGCGGATCGCGGCGCAGCGTCTCCTCGACCGCCTCGCCGGCCAGCCCTGGCTCGGCGCGCAGCAGTGCCAGCTGGTCGGGGTTGGACAGCAGCTGGTAGACGGCATTGCCGATCAGATCGGTGGTGGTCAGGTTGCCGGCGAGCAGCAGCAGGGTCGCCATGGTGACGATCTCGCGGTCATTGAGGCGATCGCCCTCGACCTCGGCCCTGACCAGCGCGGTCAGCAGATCGTCGCGCGGGGCGGCGCGGCGCTCGGCGACGACGCGGAAGAAATAGCGTTCGATGGCGTCGGTCACCCGCGCCAGCCGCTCGGTCAGTTCGGGGGTGCGGATCGGCGAGAAGACATTGCTCAGCCCCAGCGCCCAGGCGCGGAATTCCGGCGCATCGGCGGGATCGACGCCGAGCATCGCCGCGATGACGATGATCGGCAGCGGCGAGGCATAGGCGTCGATCAGGTCGACCTCGCCCGACAGCCCATCGAGCAGCTCGTCGGCGACCCGCGCGATCTCGGGCCGCGCCGCCTCGACGGCGCGCGGCGTGAAGGCGCTGGCAACGAGCCCGCGCAGCCGCTTGTGACGCGGATCGTCGAGGAACAGCAGCGACGGCTCGCGCTCGTCGAGGTCGAGCATCTGGTTGAGCTGATGCGCGAAGCTGCCCGGCGCCGCATTCTCGCGCTGCACCGACATCGACCGATCGCGCAGCACCGCGGCGACCTCGGCCTCGCGGGTGAGGAGATAGCGGTTCATCTGGGCGTCGTGATGCACCGGGCAGGCGCTGCGCAGCGCGGCGAAGCGCTCGTGCGGACGCTCGCGGAAGGTCTCGTCGAAGACGGTGAGTTCGAGGCCGGTGGGGATGGTCATGGGGGTGCTCTTTGGGTGCGGTGAGGCGGGTGGAGATATGGGGGATGATAGGCGAGATCGGCAGTTGGCGTCGCTGGCAATGTTTCGGGGATGGCGCTGGCAGCCAACACAGGCTTGCCATGCGGACTCGATCCGTACGCCCTTCACAAGCCTGCGGTTGGCGAGACTTTGCCGCCACCGCAGGCCACCCGATGCGTCGGTCGCCCGGCAATTAGAAACCCTTGTCGTCGGCGCAAGCTAACGGCCCGCCCAAATGCCACAGACGCTAGGCCATGCGCGCCAGCAGTCGCCTCACGCCCACACCTTCCGCATCTTCGATCAGGCCTTCGCCGCCGCAGCCTGCCCGGCGCGACCAATCGAGGTTGTTGCCTGAAGCGGTTTGCGGCAGTTGGGTGGAGATCAGAGTCCCATCATCGCAATATAGCGAGTTTGACACGGTTTACGCCGTAGTGATGCCGCTTTGAACAGAAGGGCTTGCGGAACAACGCCGTAACGGCTTAAGTGCCTGTATGGCTACTCTTTTGGATTGGGGCAACGTCGACGCGGCTACTGCCCAGATACAGGATTCGTTGGCGCTTTCTGGAAGGCGGGAAGCGTTTACCTTTCTTTGCCTATCCACTCTGCTCCGTGTAGATTTTGATGAGGCACGCGGAGCTATAACCGATGGGTCATCAGACCGAGGTGTAGATGCGATCTACCTAGACGAAAGGTTTGGTCGTCGTGTGGTGCACTTGTTTCAGTTTAAGTATCACGAAGCCTTCCCGAGAAGCAACCGCAATTTCCCTTCCGCTGAAATTGACAAACTGTTATCGTTCATCTCAGACTGCTTCAGTCAGACGGAGGGCTTCCTAGATTCCTGTAATCTGCTACTGCAGCAAAAGGTAATAGACATCTGGGACTTTGTGCAATCTGGAGGCCCCGTACAGGTAGAGGTTCATCTTTGTTCGAACGGCGAGAGACTGGTGAATGACCAAAGAACTCGATTTGAGGCATCGCTTGCTAAGTTCAAGTTTATTAGACTCTACGAAAGCGATCTTGACGCATTGTCAGACGCTGTGTCACAAAGGAATTTAACCGAAAGAGATATTGTCCTAAGAATAGTCGAAGAACAGGTCTTTGAGAGAACCGATGGCAATGTGAGAGCGGTAATTGGAACAGTTCGCGCCGACGAGTTCATTGAATCCTTTACAGATCCCAAGAATGCTCTGCAATTAGATCCATCTCTATTTGAGGAAAATGTCCGAATCTATCTTGGTGAGCAAAATGATATAAACCGGAGAATCTTCGATACCGCGGTTTCAGCAGAGGCAGGTCTATTTTGGTACTATAACAATGGAATAACAATTGTTTGCGAAGGTTTCTCATATCAGCCTGGGTTTAAAAATGCGCCACTCCTCCTAAAGAACCCGCAGGTAGTAAACGGGGGCCAAACATCCCATGCGCTGTTTCAAGCCTCAAAGGCTAATTTTGACAGCCTTCAAAGAGTTAGGCTGCTAGTTAGGATTATTGAAACAAAGGACAAGTCGCTTTACACGCGAGTAGCAGAAGCAACGAATAGCCAAACACCAATACGAAGTAGAGACTTAAGGTCCAATGATCCCGTTCTGATCCGACTTGAAGCATCTTTGCGTGCGTTAGGCTGGTATTTTGATAGAAAGCGAGATCAGCACCGCGAAGTGCCAGAGAGCGAGAGAATCGATGCGCTAAAACTCGGTCAGTTTTGGTTTGCATACGTTCAAGGTGAGCCCGATAGGGCGAAGACTGCTTCAGACCGCATATTCGGAGAATATTTTCCCATCATATTTGATCCGAATGAAATGAGTGCAGAACGGGTTATAGCGGTATGGAAGTTATACAAGCATCTCGAACAAGACAGGCGAGGCGAAATAACTCTTTCCAGAGTCGAAGGCCTATCCAGCGTAAACACAAAATTTACAGAGTCATATTGGCTCGTTGAAGGTAACTTCCACTTGGCATTTCTTGTTAAGAAAATGGCTGAGAAAGCTGGCATAGACATCTTCGATTTTGATAAGGTGTCGATAGTTGTCAACCAAGCAAAGGCCAGACTCAGCCGCTTTGTGAGGAACAAACCAGGAGTGTCGTTCTATCGGCTTTTCCGATCAGCTTCTACAAAACGTGGACTGTTTGGAGGTGGGGATGATAACCAAATGAAGTTGGCTTTTGACGACGATGATCACGATGATTCTCTTGAGGACCTTATGACAGTACGAGTCATTTCACGTGACGATGAGCAAATTTGAAGGTCGAAGTGTATACTCTGGCGGAGCCATCTGTGAGCGGCTTTTGCTACGGTAGGCTAGTCTCAAGAGGTGGTTAGTCGATTCCTTAATTCTATTGCGCAGCTGCGTACGCGGCCGGCGGTCGAGCCGCCGAGCCAGCTTAGAGACCTAAATAGCAGGAAAGTGCGCGGCGGAGCTGCGCCGTTGGTCGAGTTCGTTCGCCTTAAGACTACCCGCCACGCCGGCCGGGCGCTCCGCCGAGTCTGTTTGGTGCGCTGCGCGTTGCTCACGGCCGGTCTGGCCTTGCCGCACTACCCCGCAAGCCGTATCTTGCCAGTGTGATCGAGCAAGCCAGCCTGTCCGCCAAAGGCCAGATCGTCATCCCCAAGACGGTGCGCGATCGGCTGCGTTGGGCGCCCGGTATGCGCTTCGATATCGTCGAGCGCGGCCGCAGCGTCACGCTCAACCCTCGGCGCGATGCCCCGGCGTTTGCGCCGTCGACGCTCGATGCCTTGCGGGCATTCCCGGCGGCGACTCCGGCACAGTCTATCGAGGCAATCAGCGGACTCGATGACGCGGCGCTGGCGCGGCTGCTCGCCGACGATTGATCGCGGCGCTTGCTCGCCATCGATACCAATATCGTCGTCCGCCTGATCGCGCGTGACGATCCCGACCAGGTGGCGCTTGCCGAGGCGGCGGTGTCGGCGCCTTTCCTGTTGTTGCCGACGGTCGTGCTGGAAGCCGAGTGGGTTCTGCGGGGGCGGTACAAGCTGCCGCGCGAGCGTATCGCTGATGGCTTCGCAATTATCGCGGGCCTGTGGATGGCGCGGGTTGCCTCGGCCGAGGCTCTGGCAAGCGCGATCGCGCGCTGGCGCAACGGTGGCGACTTCGCCGATCATTTCCACTTGGCACTCGCGGCCGAGGCCGATGCGAGCGGCTTTGTGACGTTCGACCGCGCGCTGGCGGGTCGGCGCGAACCGCCGCTGCCGGTGACGCTGCTTTAGGAAGGTAGGTGCAGGGACTCAGCCCCTGCCCGCCGGAGGCCCAACTTCTTCCTTCTGCCGCGGCCGGCGGCAAGCCGCCGAGTCCGCTCGGGGACTCATAGAAGGCAGAAAGAGCGCGGCAGAGCCGCGCCGTCGGACGGGTTCGGGCGGCGGAGGGCCGCCCGCCCCGCCGGCCGGGCGCTGCGCCGAGTCTGTTCGCTGCGCTGCGCGCTGCTCACAGCCGGCTTGGCCTTGGCCTTTCCTACACCTCACCAAATCGGTTACAACGCCTCCCATGACCAATTTCACCCCCATCCCCCGCCGCCCCCGCCACGATGGCTGGACCCCCGCCAAACAGGCGATGTTCATCCAGGCCCTTGGCGATCTCGGCACCGTCAGTCGCGCCGCCGAGGTTGTCGGCATGTCCGAATCCTCGGCCTATCGGCTGCGGCGGCTGCCGCAGGCCGAGGACTTTGCCCGCGCCTGGGACGATGCGCTGACCGCGGCGCATGCGTCGTGCGAGCTGGTGGCGCTCGAACGGCTGCTGCAGGGCGTCACCGAGACGCTGCCGCTGCCCGATGGCCGGCGCGCCAGCCACCAGCGCCCCTGTTCGGACCGCCTGCTGATCACCGCGCTGCTGATCCGCGAGCGCGAGCGCGCCCGCCAGGACCGTCGCAAAGACCGAAGCGCCAGGCGCCGCGCCACCCGCACGCCCGCGGAAAGTCAGTCCGAATCGGCAAAATGCTGAACGCCGGCGCGTGACTTTCCGCGCCTTCCGGCACGCGCCTGGAGCCGCATCAGTCGCGCTCCAGCCCCGTCGCCCCTACCCGCCGATAGAAGCAGCTCCGCTCCCCGGTATGGCACGCCGGACCCGCCGGTTCGACCTTGAGCCAGACCGCATCCTGGTCGCAGTCGATGCGCATTTCGATCACCCGCTGCGTCGCCCCCGAGGTCGCGCCCTTGTGCCAAAGTTCCTGCCGCGACCGGCTCCAATAATGCGCCTCGCCCGTCGCCAGCGTCGCCGCCAGCGCGTCGGCGTTCATATGCGCGACCATCAGCAGCTCGCCCGACACCGCATCGCTCGCCACCGCGGTGATCAGGCCATTGGCATCCCACTTCGGATCGAGCGTCAGCCCTGCTTCACGCGCATCACTCATATGACAGACTCGTTTCAGCTTCGGGGGCGACAAGCCCGCCGCGTCCGCCTATATGGCGCGCATCCCGCGCCGTGACGAGGCTGGCCGATGACCGACATGCTGACCCCAGAAGGCTTCCGCGGCGACCCGTGGGAGGAGGATCACCTCCACGAGGAATGCGGCGTCTTCGGCGTCTATGGCGCCGAGCGCGCCGCCGCCGTCGTCGCGCTCGGCCTGCACGCGCTGCAGCACCGCGGCCAGGAAGCCGCCGGCATCACCACCTGGGACGGCCGCGACTTCCACACCCACCGCGCCATGGGGCATGTCGCCGGCAATTTCGATTCGGATGCTGTCATCGGCCGGTTGAAGGGCGATGTCGCCATCGGCCACAACCGCTATTCGACGACCGGCGAGACGGCGCTGCGCAACGTCCAGCCGCTGTTCGCCGAGCTGTCCTCGGGGGGCTTCGCCGTCGCCCACAACGGCAATATCTCCAATGCGATGACGCTGCGGCGCGACCTCGTCCGCCGCGGCGCGATCTTCCAGTCGACGAGCGATACCGAGGTAATCATCCACCTCGTCGCGACCTCGTCGTATCGAACCCTGCTCGACCGCTTCATCGATGCGCTGAAGCGCGTCGAAGGCGCCTATTCGTTGCTCTGCCTGACGCCCGAAGGGATGCTCGCCTGCCGCGATCCGCTTGGCGTCCGACCGCTGGTGCTGGGGCGGCTGGGCGATTCGTACATTCTGGCGTCGGAAACCGTCGCCCTCGATGTCGTCGGCGCGACCTTCCTGCGCGCCATCGAGCCCGGCGAGCTCGTCATCATCACCCCGCGCGGCTTGCGCTCGCTGCGCCCCTTCCAGACCCAGCGGCCGCGGCCGTGCATCTTCGAACATGTCTATTTCAGCCGCCCCGATTCGATCGTCGATGGCGCCTCGGTCTATCAAGTGCGCAAAGCGATCGGCGCCGAGCTCGCCCGCGAAAGCCCCGTCGAGGCCGATATGGTGGTGCCGGTGCCCGATTCGGGAACGCCGGCGGCGATCGGCTATGCCCAGGAAAGCGGCCTGCCCTTCGAGCTCGGCATCATCCGCTCGCATTATGTCGGGCGGACCTTCATCCAGCCCGGCGACCAGATCCGCAATCTCGGCGTCAAGCTGAAGCACAATGCCAACCGCGCGATGATCACCGGGCGACGCATCGTGCTCATCGACGATTCGATCGTCCGCGGCACCACCAGCGTGAAGATTGTGCAAATGCTGCGCGAGGCCGGCGCCGAGGAAGTGCATATGCGCATCGCCAGCCCGCCGACGCGCCACAGCTGCTACTATGGCGTCGATACGCCCGAGCGCTCGAAGTTGCTGGCGGCGCAGATGGATGTCGCGCGGATGCGCGACTACATCAAGGTCGACAGCCTGGCGTTCCTTTCGACCGACGGCCTGTATCGCGCGCTGGGCGAGGAAATGCGCAACGAAGCCGCCCCGCAATTCTGCGACGCCTGCTTCACCGGCGACTATCCGACCCGCCTGACCGACCAGGAGGATATCGAGGTGCCCGATCAGCTGAGCTTGCTGGCGGAGCGGGTGATCTGAGCAGAAAGCAAGAATGACCACTCGCCTTGCCCTCGTCACCGGCGCCAGCCGCGGCATCGGCGCCGCCACCGCGCAGGCGCTCGCCGCCGCCGGCTGCCATGTCATCCTGACGGCGCGCAGCGAGAAGGACCTCGCCGCCGTCGACGATGCCATCGCGGCGGCCGGCGGCACCGCCACCATCGCGCCCTTCGACCTAGTCGACGGCGATGCCATCGACCGCCTCGCCGCGGCGATCGGCACGCGCTGGGGGCGGCTCGACGTGCTGGTGCTCAACGCCGGGCTGCTCGGCACGCTGGCGCCGGTGCCGCATCTCGATCCCAAGGAGTGGGACAAGGTGCTGGCGGTCAACCTCACCGCCAATTGGCGGCTGATCCGCGCGCTTGATCCCTGGCTGCGCGCGAGCGATGCCGCCGATGTTGTTGCCGTCACCTCGTCGGTGGGCCGCACCCCCCGCGCCTATTGGGGCGCCTATGCGGCGTCGAAGGCGGCGCTCGAAAACCTCATCGCCACCTATGGCGAGGAGATGAAGAACATCAGTGCGCTGCGCACCCATATCGTCGATCCCGGCGCGACGCGGACGGTGATGCGCGCGCGCGCCTTCCCAGGGGAGGACCCGGCGTCGGTCAAGCCGCCCGAGGAGGTCGCGGCGCGGATCGCGGCGATGGTGGCGCGTTGACGGCGGCGCTTAGGCCGCCTGGCGCCGCTGCTTGTCGAGCTTTTTCAGCAGCATGTCGCGCTTTAGCTTGCTGAGATGGTCGATGAACAGCACGCCGTTGAGATGGTCCATCTCATGCTGGAGACACGTCGCCAGCAGCCCGTCGAGTTCGGCGTCGTGGGCCGCGCCGGTCTCGTCGAGCCAGGTGGCGCGGATGCGCGCCGGGCGGTTGACGTCGGCGTACATCTCGGGGACCGACAGGCAGCCCTCGTTGTAGACGGCGAGCTCCTCCGACGCCCAGGTCACCTCGGGGTTGATGAAAACAAGCGGGTCGCGGACGTACTTCACATCCTTGGGGTCGGCGTCCTCCGGCGTACCGTCGGCGGGGCGCTGGAGATCGATGACCAGGATGCGCTCGGGCACGCCGACCTGGATCGCCGCCAGCCCGATGCCCGGGGCGTCGTACATCGTCTCGAACATGTCGGCGATCAGCGTGCGATGCGCGTCGGTAACGGTCTCGACGGGCTTCGAGATGACCTTGAGCCGCGCGTCGGGGACTTCGATGATGTCGAGGATCGCCATGGGCGTTAGCTAGGGATTGGGGGGCGGATGGTCAAGAAAGGGGGTCGTCGCAGCGTGCTTTGCGTAGCGCCAAATGCCTCGTCGCGCGACATGGTTGACCAATTTCCGCTCATGCCGAGCGAAGTCGAGGCACTGCCGGCGCGTGCCTCGACTTCGCTCGGCATGAGCGGAGGGGTGATGAATCGACCGGAATGTTACGCCACCAGCCGACGTGCCCGCAGCGGCGCTATTCGACTCGGCGCCTTGCGCGCAAGGCGAGGGCCAACGTCCCCTCATCAAGATAATCGAGCTCGCCCCCGACCGGCAGGCCATGCGCCAGCTGCATCACCGCCACGCCGAACCCCGCCAGCCGCTCGGCGACGTAATGCATCGTCGTCGCCCCCTCGAGCGTCGCATTCATCGCCAGCACCACCTCGGTGATGCCGCCACCCGCCACCCGCGCCACCAGGCTGTCGATCGCCAGGTCAGCGGGTCCTATCCCGTCAAGCGCCGACAGCCGCCCGCCGAGGACATGATAGCGCCCGCCGAACAGCCGCGCGCGATCGAGCGCCCAAAGGTCGGCGACCTCCTCGACGACGCACAGCGCCGCCGGATCGCGCCGCGGGTCGCGGCAGATGGCGCAGGGGTCGGCGGTATCGATGTTGCCGCACACCCCGCAGGTCATGAGGTTGCGCTCGACCGCCTGGAGCGCCGCCACCAGCTGCGGCAGCGCGCTCTCGCGGCGCTTGATGAGATGCAGCACGGCGCGCCGGGCGGAGCGCGGCCCCAGCCCCGGCAGCCGCGCCAGCGCCGCCGTCAGCGCGTCGATTTCGGGGGATGACATGGCCGAGATATGGCGCCCCACGCCGACGTCGGCAACCTTCACGCCGCCAGCACAAGAAACCCCGGCGCTACGGTCTTTGCGCCGGCGCCCCCTTGGTCTAGACCCCCGCCGACGCAGACAGGAAGGACCATCGCCATGACCGCCATCGGGCAGGACAGCCTCAACACCCGCCGCACCCTCGATGTCGATGGCAAGCCCTACGCTTACTACAGCCTCGAAGCCGCCGCGGCCCAGCTCGGCGACATCAGCCGGCTGCCCTTCTCGATGAAGGTGCTGTTCGAAAATCTCCTGCGCTTCGAGGACGGGACGAGCGTCAAGGTCGATGACCTCAAGGCGATGGTCGCCTGGCAGGAGAGCCGCACCTCGAACCACGAGATCAACTATCGCCCGGCGCGCGTGCTGATGCAGGATTTCACCGGCGTCCCCTGTGTCGTCGATCTGGCGGCGATGCGCGACGCGATGACTCAGCTCGGCGGCGACCCGCAGAAGATCAACCCGCAGATCCCCGTCGACCTCGTCATCGATCACAGCGTCATGGTCGACGAGTTCGGCACCCCCCAGGCCTTCGAGGATAACGTCGCCCTCGAATATGCCCGCAACATCGAGCGTTATGAATTCCTGCGCTGGGGCTCGTCGGCCTTGAAGGGCTTCCGCGTCGTGCCGCCCGGCACCGGCATCTGCCACCAGGTCAATCTCGAATATCTCGGCCGCGCCGTCTGGACGAGCGAGGACGAAAGCGGCGCCACCGTCGCCTATCCCGATACCGTCGTCGGCACCGACAGCCACACCACCATGATCAACGGCATCGGCGTCCTCGGCTGGGGCGTCGGCGGCATCGAGGCCGAAGCGGCGATGCTCGGCCAGCCCGTCTCGATGCTCATCCCCGAAGTCGTCGGCTTCAAGCTGACCGGCACTTTGTCAGAGGGCATCACCGCGACCGACCTGGTGCTCACCGTCACCCAGATGTTGCGCAAGCGCGGCGTCGTCGGCCGCTTCGTCGAATTCTTTGGACCCGGCCTCCAGGCGCTGACCTTGGCCGATCGCGCCACCATCGCCAACATGGCGCCCGAATATGGCGCGACCTGCGGCTTCTTCCCGCTCGACGAAGCCAGCCTGGCGTACATGCGCCTGTCGGGCCGCCCGCCCGAGACGGTGGCGTTGGTCAAGGCCTATGCCCAGGCGCAGGGGCTGTGGCACGATACTACCACCCCCGATCCGGTGTTCACCGACACCCTTGAGCTCGACCTCGCCAGCGTGGCTGCAAGCCTCGCCGGCCCGCGCCGCCCGCAGGACAAGGTGCTGCTGAAGGACGCCCATACCGCCTTCGACGGCGAGCTCTCGGGCGGCTACAAGCAGGCCGAGCGCATGGGCTTCCGCGCGCCGGTAGCGGGCGCCGACCATGGCATCGGCCATGGCGATGTCGTGATCGCGGCGATCACCAGCTGCACCAACACCTCGAACCCCAATGTCCTCGTCGCCGCCGGCCTGGTCGCGCGCAAGGCGCATGCGCTGGGGCTGAAGACCAAGCCATGGGTCAAGACCTCGCTGGCGCCGGGCTCCAAGGTCGTCACCGATTATTTCGCCAAGAGCGGCCTGCAGGCCGACATGGACGCGCTGGGCTTCAACCTCGTTGGCTATGGCTGCACCACCTGCATCGGCAACTCCGGCCCGCTGCCCGAGCCGATCTCGGAGGCGATCAACGGCAACGACATCGTCGCCGCCTCGGTGCTGTCGGGCAATCGCAACTTCGAAGGTCGTGTGTCGCCCGACGTCCGCGCCAATTATCTCGCCTCGCCGCCGCTCGTCGTCGCCTATGCGCTCGCCGGCAGCATCCGCGGTGACATCGTCAACGATCCGATCGGCGAAGGCAGCGACGGCGCCCCCGTCTACCTGCGCGACATCTGGCCGACCAACGCCGAAGTCGCGTCGATGGTGCTCGCCAATGTGACGCCGGAAATGTTCGCGATGCGCTATGCCAATGTCTTTGAAGGCGACGAGCGCTGGCAGGGCATCAAGGTCGAGGGCGGCGCCACCTATCGCTGGAACCCCTCCTCCACCTATGTCCAGAACCCGCCCTATTTCGAGGGCATGACGATGACGCCGCAGCCGACGGGCGACATTCGCGGCGCGCGGCCGCTTGCGATCTTCGGCGATTCGATCACCACCGACCACATCTCGCCCGCCGGCAGCATCAAGGAATCGTCGCCGGCAGGACGCTACCTTTCCGAACGCCAGGTCGCCCGCGCCGAGTTCAACTCCTATGGCGCGCGCCGCGGCAATCACGAGATCATGATGCGCGGCACTTTCGCCAACATCCGCATCAGGAACGAAATGGTGCCGGGCGTCGAAGGCGGCGTCACCCGCCATGTGCCGTCGGGCAAGCAGCTCGCCATCTATGACGCCGCCATGGCGTACAAGGCGGAAGGCACGCCGCTCGTCGTCGTCGCCGGCAAGGAATATGGCACCGGCTCGTCGCGCGACTGGGCGGCGAAGGGCACCACCCTGCTCGGCGTCCGCGCCGTCATCGCCGAAAGCTTCGAGCGCATCCACCGTTCGAACCTGATCGGCATGGGCGTTCTCGCGTTGCAGTTCGCCGAGGGCACCGACCGCAAGAGCGTCGGTCTCGATGGCAGCGAGACCTTCGACATCGAAGGCCTTGCCGATTTGAAGCCGCGCCAGGCGCTGACCGTCCACTTCACCCGCGCCGACGGGACGACCGGCAGCTTCGAGACGCGCTGCCGAATCGATACCGAGCAGGAACTCGAATATTTCTACGCTGGCGGCATCCTGCCCTATGTGCTGCGCAAGCTGGCGGCGTGACGCCTGACGGCGCGACATCGTGACGCCTGACGGCTTGGGGGCGCTGGCGATCGAGGCGGCGGGATGGGCAGGCGCGCTGCTCATCCTCATCGCCTATCTGCTCGTCTCGGCGGGGCGGCTGTCGGGGCAGTCGGTCGCCTTCCAGGCGATGAACATCGTCGGCGCCGCGGGCTTCGTCATCAATTCCGGGGCCCATGGCGCGCTGCCATCGACGGTGCTCAACGTCATCTGGATGGGCATCGGCGCGGCAACGCTGTGGCGAGCCCGTGGCGCGCGCCAGCGCTGAACCGCCGCCGGCTCGGCGCCCCGCCCCGGCGCGAAGCCGTTAAGGAGCGTTAATGATCGGTTTTTGTGTGTCTTTTTCGTCGCATTCGCCGCGATCAAGCTTTCGGTAAATTGACAATGCCGCGCGGCCCGTCAGACTGGCAGCAGTGCAGATTGAAACGTGTTCAACAAGGCGTGATCGAGCGGCCGGGGAAACCAGGGCGGCCGCTTTTCATCGCCGACGATCCAATTCGCTGCCGGATGCTGCTGCGGACGGCATCCTTCATCCCGGCGCTGCCGCCGCTGACGCCATGGGCGCGGCGAAGCGGAACGCCATCCGGGCACCGCGGCCCGCAAACCAAGCAAGAGGGGAATTATCATGGGTGCGCAGAGCGATCCCAACAAGGAAGTCCTGTACTACGGCGATACCGGCGAATTGATCGGTACCGAAAGCTTCTCGCTCGA
Organism: alpha proteobacterium AAP81b; assembly: GCA_001295935.1. Lineage (GTDB taxonomy): Bacteria > Pseudomonadota > Alphaproteobacteria > Sphingomonadales > Sphingomonadaceae > Sandarakinorhabdus. The sequence goes on along the minus strand of LJHX01000129.1, from coordinate 14,390 downwards.
TCCGTTTGCCGGCGGCAGCTATCTCGGCAAGCCCATCGCCGATCTCGAATTTGTCACCGAGAATCTGGTGCGGTCGGGTTCGAACTGGCTGAACGGCGCCAATTATGGCGTGCTCGACGACGGCGTGCTGAACTTCGGCTTCTGGAACAACATCCAGGAACTGCAGAACAGCTATTACGTCAACGACGATGGCTCGATCCGCTTCAGCGAGGCCAATCCGGCGACCTTCTCGGCGTTTTCGACCGCCCAGCGCGCCGTGGCGCGGACCACGATCGCCCTGTGGGACGATCTGATCGACATCAGCTTCCGCGAAACACGCTCGGGCGTTGCCGACATCACCTATGGCAACACCGCCGCCGGCGCCAACGTTCAGGCCTATGCCTATCTGCCATTCGGCGACGTCTATGACGATTACTATGCCCAGTTCGGCTGGGAAACCGCCCAGATCGGCCGCCTCGGCGGTGACGTCTGGATCGGCGGCAATGTCGGCTCGAACTTCACGCCGCTGCAGAACAGCTATTATTCGGTCATCACCCAGATCCACGAAACCGGCCACGCCCTCGGTCTCAGCCACCCGGGTGACTATAACGCCAGCGACGATAATGACGGCATCCCCGGACCCGATCCGATCACCTATACCAACGACGCCTATTTCGCCCAGGATTCGCTGCAATATTCGGTGATGAGCTATTTCGACGCCTATGAAACCGGCGCACAGCACATCGACTGGACACTGACCAACTTCGCCTATGCAGCGACCCCGCTGGTGCATGATGTCGCCGCCATCCAGGCGCTCTATGGCGTCGATACGACGACGCGCACCGGCGACACCGTCTATGGCTTCAATTCGACTGCCAATCGCACCGCCTATGACTTCACGTCGAACACCCGGCCGATCGTCACCATCTGGGATGCCGGCGGCATCGACACCATCGACTTCTCGGGCTGGAACACCCCGTCGGTGATCGATCTGAACGAAGGCGCATTCTCCTCGGGCGGCGGCACCGAACAGTTCCTGACGCTCGCCCAGGTCAATGCCAATCGCGCCGCCCTCGGCTTCGCGCCGCGCAGCCAGGCGACCTTCAACTTCTACGAAGGCCTGAAGGCGCAGCTCGGCCTGACCAACGGCCTGTTCAAGGACAATGTCAGCATTGCCTATGGCGCTACAATCGAAAACGCCACCGGCGGCGGCGGCAACGACCGGCTTATCGCCAACAACGTCGCCAACGTCCTCACCGGCAATGGCGGCGTCGATTTCGCCAGCTATGAAGCGGCGACCGCGGGCGTCACCGTCAACCTCGCCACCGGCGGCACCGCCGGCTATGCGGCGGGTGACAGCTATGTCGGCATCGAAGGGGTCATCGGCTCGGACTTCAACGACGTCCTCGACGGCAGCGCCGGCGATGACCTGTTCGCGGTGTCCGGCGGTGCCGACGCCATCAACGGCGGCGCCGGCAGCGACACGCTGACCTTCCAGTTCGCCGAAGCGGGCGTCAATGTCAGCCTGACCGGCACCGGCCTCGGCGGCCATACGCTTACCAGCATCGAAAACCTCACCGGCTCCGCCTTCAACGATACGCTCGGCGGCGACAGCGCCGCCAACGTCATCAACGGCGGCGCGGGCATCGACACGCTGTTCTATGCCGGCGCGACCTCGGGGGTGACCGTCAACCTCGCCACCGGCGGCACGCGCGGCCTGGCGGCGGGCGATACCTATGTCAGCATCGAAAACATCACCGCCACCAATTTCGCCGACAATCTCACCGGCGACGCCGGCGTCAATGTCATCCAGGGCGGACTTGGCGCCGACACGCTGACCGGCGGTGCCGGCGACGTGCTCAGCTACGCCGATTCGGCGGCCGCGATCACCATCAACCTCGGCAACAACTATGCCGCCGGCGGCACCGCGGCACGTGACGTCATCAGCGGCTTCGACAATGTCACCGCCTCGGCGTTCAACGACAACATCACCGGCGACAATGATGCCAACACGCTGACCGGCGGCGATGGCAATGACACGCTGATCGGCGCCGCCGGTGCCGACCAGCTCTTTGGCGGGATCGGCAACGATTCGATCCGTGCCGGTAACGACAACGACTATATCGAAGCCGGCAACGGCAACGATACGGTGCTCGGCGATGCCCAGAACGACACGCTGTTCGGCGGCGCCGGCGACGACAACCTCAACGGTGGCGGCAACGACGATTATCTCAACGGCGGCACCGGCACCAACACGCTGACCGGCGGCACCGGGCTCGATATCTTCGACTTCGACACCGCCAGCTTCACCGATACCATCACCGATTTCCGCACGGGGTTGGACAAGATCGACGTCAGCGACATCGCTGGCTTCACCTTCATCGGCGGCGCGGCGTTCAGCGGCGCCAACCAGCTGCGCTTCTACACCGATGGCGCCAACCGTGCGCTGGCGGGGGATATCGACGGCGACGGCGTCGCCGACCTCGTCATCCACCTGACCGGCGCGGTCAGCGTCGTGGCGGGCGACCTGATCCTCGTCTGATCGTCGAGGACCGAAACCAGCGAGGGGCCGGCGGCGACGCCGGCCCCTTTTTTGTGAACGACATGCCCCGCGCGGCGCGGCGAGCCGCCGCGCTCAGTGCATATCGGTCGCCAGGGCCTTCTCGAGGACGACGAACGCCAGGTCGTCGCGCCGCGGCGTGCCGAGGCGATGGTTGTCATAGGGAAAGGGCTCGATCGCGCCGGTCCGCCGATAGCCGCGCCGCTCATACCAGGCGATCAGCTCCGCCCGCAGGTGGATCACCGTCATGCGGACCCGCGTGCCGCCACGCGCCCGCACCCATTGTTCGGCGGCGGCGAGCATCGTCCTGCCGAGCCCCGCCTGCTGGCGGTCGGGGTCGGCGGCGAACGATCCCAGATACCAGCCGCCGTCGCCGGTCGGTTCGAGCCAGACGCAGCCGAGCGGCGTCGCGTCGCCGGGGGCGACCCATTTCAGCAGCTGCCCCTCGGGCCGCTCGACCATTTCCTCGCGCAGGAACGCCGCCGTCGTGCGATCGCCGGCGATCAGATCGCCTTCCGACGTCCAGCCGGTGCCGCGATAGGCGCGGTTCATCAACGCCGCGATCGCCGCCAGATCGGCGTCGACAGCATTTTCGTACATCCCCACCCCCCCTGCCGATGCGCTCTCATGGCGCTCATTCCGCTGCAATTGCCACGACCGGCGCCGCCTTTCACGCCGATTCGAAGAGACTCGCCGCAACATTTCCCCAATCGACCACCCGCCAGGCCCGCGCCGTCGCCAGCGCGCGCAGCGCCGGCGACGGGTTCGCCGCGACCGCCGTGCCGCCGCTCGCCAGCGCGACCTCGAACGCCGGCAGGTCGGAGACATGGTCCGAGGTGAAGGTCAGCGCCGCCGCCGGCGCCGCCGTCGCCGCCCAGGCCGTCAGCCGCGCCGCCTTGTCGGCGCCATAATTGTTGGCGCCGCCGAGTCGCCAGTCGAGCGCGTCGCCTGCCCATCGCGACGGCGTCGCCAATACGGCATCGAAGCCGAGCGCCGAACCGATCGCCTCGGCATAATAGGCGTTCGACGCCGTCGCCAGCACCAGCCGGGCACCGCCAGCGCGATCGGCGGCGAGCGCCGCCATGGCCGCCGGGAACACCTCGTGCGCGACCACCCGCTCGGCGAACACCGCCGCCGCCGCGGCGACCCGCGCCCGCGCGACGCGTCGCCCCATCACCACGCGATGCGCCGCCGCCTTCAGCCCACCGCGCGTCGTCAAGCGCATGGCATAGGCGAGCGCCGGCAGCAGCAGCAGCGGCAGCAGCAACAGGCGCGCCGGCGCCTCGCGCCGCAGCCAGAAGCCCAGCCACGGCACCCAGGTGCCCCGCCGCGTCAACGTCCGGTCGAGGTCATAGACACTCACCGCCATGTCGGCCGGGAACTCGACTGTTGCGCCGGCGTTCCCTGTCGCGGTCGATGACGGCACCGGTGTTGCCCCGATCGGCAGCATTCTTGGATATTTCCTATTCTTCCTGAAACGGCCCCTGTTGCTTGCCCCTTGTCGCGGACAAAGCAATCCCGCATCCATCGTAACCGATGACCGCGCCGACGATCGCTGACGCCAGCCAGGGCGACACCCGCCGCCTGGCGCTGGGCGGCGACTTCGTCATGGCCAATGCCGGCACCATCGCCGGCGAGCTGCGCGCGCTCGCCCCCGGCGGGCGTGACCTTGCCGTCGACCTTTCGAAAATCGAGCGCATCGATACCGCCGGCGCCTGGCTCGTCCATCGCCTCGTCACCGACTGGACCGCCGCCGGCGTGCCGGCGCGCGTCGAGGGCGCCTCGGCCGACGCCGACCGGCTGATCGCCCAGGTTGCCGCCAACGACCGCCCGGTCGAATGCCGCGCGCCGCCGACCAATCGCCTCGTCGAGCGCCTCGACACGATCGGTCGCGGTGCCTATGCCACCGCCAACAACTTCGGCACCTTCCTCGCCTTTCTCGGCCAGACGGTGGTGCTGCTGGCCAACACCGTCATCGGCCGCCGGCCGCTGCGCTGGAACGCCGTCATCCACCAATGCGAGGCGATCGGCGTCAATGCGCTCGCCATCGTCGGGCTGCTGCTCTTCCTCGTCGGCATCGTCGTCGCCCAGCAGGGCGCCGTCCAGCTGCGCCAGTTCGGTGCCGAGGTCTTCGTCGTCAACCTCGTCGGCCGCTCGACGACGCGCGAGCTCGGTATCCTGCTCACCGCGATCATGGTCGCCGGGCGCTCGGCGTCGGCATTCGCGGCGCAGATCGGTTCGATGAAGCTCAATCAGGAAATCGACGCGCTCGCCACCATCGGCCTCAGCCCCGGCGAAGTCCTTGTCGTGCCGCGCGTCGTCGCCATGGTGCTGATGCTGACCCTGCTGGGCTTCTTCGGCACGGTGATGGCGCTCTTGGGCGGCGGGCTGTTCATCTGGGTGGCGCTCGACATCCCGCCGGTCACCTTCATCCAGCGGCTGCGCGAGGTGACGCTGCTCAGCGACCTCGTCATCGGCACCATCAAGGCACCGTTCTTCGGCTTCGTCATCGCCGTCATGGGGTGTTTCCAGGGCATGCAGGTTACCGGCAATGCCGAATCGGTCGGCAGTCACACCACCCAGGCAGTCGTCGAATCGATCTTCCTGGTCATCGTCCTCGATGCCTTTTTCGCCGTGTTCTTCTCGGCGCTGGGCTACAACTGATGGCCGACGCACCCGCCCCCCCGCCGGCGACTCCCGCGCCGCTTTCGCCCTGCCTGCCCGATGATGCCGGTATCGCCATCCGCGTCCGCGGCCTCGATACCGCCTTCGATGGCCATGTCGTCCACCACGGCCTCGATCTCGACGTCGCCCGCGGCGAGATCCTCGGCGTCGTCGGCGGGTCGGGCGCCGGCAAGTCGGTGCTGATGCGCGCCATCATCGGCCTGATCACCCCCGATGCGGGTGACATCGCTATCCTCGGCCATGACGTCCGCCACCTCGATGCCGCCGGCGCGCGCGACCTGCGCCGGCAATGGGGGGTACTTTTCCAGGACGGCGCGCTGTTCTCAGGGCTGACGGTTGCCGAGAATATCGAAGTGCCGATGCGCGAGTTCCTCGCCCTGCCCGAGCCGCTGATGGACGAACTCGCCGGCTACAAGGTGACGATGGTCGGCCTGCCCGCCGACGCCGCGCGCAAATTCCCCTCCGAGCTGTCGGGCGGCATGCGCAAACGCGCCGGCCTCGCCCGGGCGCTGTCGCTCGATCCACTGCTGCTCTTCCTCGACGAGCCGACCGCCGGGCTCGACCCGATCTCGGCGGCCGCCTTCGACGAACTGATCAAGGTGCTCAAGGAGGCATTGGGGCTGACGGTGTTTCTGATCACCCATGATCTCGATACCCTCCACGCCATCTGCGACCGCGTCGCCGTACTCGCCGACCAGAAGGTCATCGCCGCGGGCACCATCGACGAACTTCGCCACTTCGATCACCCCTGGGTGCAGGAATATTTCGCCGGCCCGCGCGGCCGCGCCGCAATCGGCGAGTCGCATGCCGACAAACCCAAATTGATTCCGGAACCGGCCTGATGGAAACCCGCAGCAACTATGTCGTCGTCGGCGGCGTTGTTATCGCCATCACCATCGCGCTGTTCGCCGGCATCATCTGGCTGGCGCGGCTCGGCGATACCGGCGCCCAGCGCTTCGACGTTTTCTTCCGCCAGACGGTCAACGGCCTCGCCATCGGCAGCGCCGTCGCCTTCAACGGCGTCCCCGTCGGCAAGGTCGACGAGATCAAGCTGCTGCCCGATACGCCGCAATTCGTCCGCGTCCGCATCAGCGTCGCCGAGGATGTTCCGGTGCTGCAGGGCACCACCGCGGCGCTGGAAAGCGTCGGCTTCACCGGCGTCAGCCAGATCCAGCTGACCGGCGCGATGCAGGGCGGCGAAGCGATCGTCGAAAAGGGCCCCTATGGCGTGCCCGTCATTCCGGCGCGCACCGCCGGGCTCGGCGCGCTGCTCGCCAATGCGCCCGAACTGCTCAACAATATCCAGAAGCTCACCGACCGGCTGAGCGAGCTGCTCAACCCCGAGAACCGCAACAGCGTCGGCCGCATTCTCAAGAATGTCGAAAGCGCCACCGGCACGCTCGCCGACCGCGCCCCGGCGATCGCCGACACGGTCATCGAAGCGCGCACGACGCTGAAGGCGGCAACCGCGACGCTGCAGCGCATCGATGGCCTCGTCGGCCATACCGACGACCTCATCACCACCGACGGCAAGGCACTGGTCGGCGACCTGCGGCGCACGCTGAAATCGGCCGAAGCCAGCCTTGCTCGCATCGACCGGCTGACGGCGCGCGCCGAACCGGCGCTCGACCAGCTAACCACCGAGACGGTGCCCGAGGCCGGGCAGTTGCTGCGCGACCTGCGCGACCTGACCAATCAGGTCGGCGCCATCGCTGCCAAGCTCGACGAAGACCCGGCGGGCGCGCTGATCGGTGGCCGCACCCTGCCCGATTATGCGCCGCCCGCCGGCAGCAAGGAGCCCCGCAAATGATCCGCCGCGCCCTACCCTTGTTGCTGGTCGTCGGCGTCGCGGCCTGTGGCCCGCTGGTGCAGATCGGCGGCAACGCCAAGCCGCCCGAAAGCCTGCTGACGATCACCGCCACCGCGTCTCCGCGCCCCTATGTCGGCCCCAGCCGCCTCGCCGAAACGCTCGCCGTCGCGGTGCCGATGGTGCCCGCGACCCTCCAGACGCTGCGCCTGCCGGTGACCAGCGGCAGCGGCGAAGTTCGCTACCTCGTCGGGGCGAACTGGGCCGAACAGCCCAACCGCCAGTTCCAGCGGTTGCTCAGCGATACCATCGCCGCCGCCGGCACGCCGGTGCTCGACGCCCGCCAGCCCGCCGTCAGCCCGGCGCGGCTGCTCAGCGGCACGCTGCGCGACTTCGGCCTCGACGTCGGCGGCGCACCGGTCGTCCGCGTCCGCTACGACGCCCAGCTCGCCCATCCGCGCGCCCCCGACGGCCAGGTCGGCATCCGCCGCTTCGAAGCCAGCGAGGCGGTTGCCGACCAATCGCCCACCGCCGTCGCCGCGGCGTTGAACCGCGCCGCCAACCGGGTGGCGGCGGAGGTTGCCGAATGGGTGAAGGGCGGTTGAGCCGGGTGAGGGGTTCTCCGCCGTTGCCGATGCCAGCTTTTCGGTGCCGACAGGTCATGCCAGCGCAAGCTGGCATCCAGCCGTGGTGCCGGGAGGCGCCTGTCGAAACGCCTGGCGTGCCCGACGACCACACGCCCGCACGCGGCGCGGCTGGATGCCAGCCTGCGCTGGCATGACCCTGTATCGGTCTGGGGGACCGAAGCCTGTCCTACACCAGCCATCTTCGCTATGGTCGTGACGATACCCGCAGCGCCCGACCACTGCCCTTCGCGCGCGATCGATCATCATCGTAAAGTGACTGACCTTCGGTGAACTTCCGGCCCGACCGACGCCACCGCCGGCGGCCATTTACACGGCCACCACAACCGCCGAGAAGGCGGCAACAACAGGGGAGCCACCGCATGCCTTTCATCCGCGCCGACGTCCAACCGATCCTTGCCCTGCTTGCCGCCCAACCCGGACCCAAGCTCAACGAGGGCACCCCGGAAGAAGGCCGCGCCGGCATGCTGGCGATGGTGCAGATGATGGAGCGCCCGCGCGCCGCGCTCGCCGAGGTGCGCGACCTCGCCATCCCCGCCCCCGACGGCCACCCCATCCCGCTGCGGCTCTACCGTGCCAGCCTCGACACCGCGCCGGCGCCGGTGCTGACCTATTTCCACGGCGGCGGCTGGGTGATTGGCGATATCGCCAGCCATGATTCGCTCTGCGCCGAGATCAGCGCGACTTTGGGGATGACGGTCGTCTCGGTCGATTATCGCCTCGCCCCCGAGCATCGTTTCCCCAAGGCGGTCGACGATTGCGTCGCCGCGGCGCGCTGGGTTGCCGCCAGCCCCGCCGACATCGGCCATCCGGTGACCGGCATCGTCCCGGCCGGCGACAGCGCCGGCGGCAACCTCGCCGCGGTGATATCGCAGGAGCTGGTGGGCGAAATCCGCATCCTGGCGCAGTGGCTGATCTACCCCGGCGTCGACATGACTGCCGCGGGCGGCTCGATGGAAGAATTCGCGGAAGGCTATCTGCTGACGAAAGCGCTGATGGACTGGTTCATGGCGCATTATCTCGAAGGCAGCGATCCGAAACACCTTCGCGCCTCGCCTCTGTTCGCCGAGAGCCTCGCCGGCCAGCCGCCGGCCTTGGTCTTCACCTGCGGCCTCGATCCCTTGCGCGACCAGGGCCGCGCCTATGCGGCGAAGCTGGTGCTCCACGGCGTCCGCACCATCTATCGCGACGCCCCCGGCCAGATCCACGGCAGCGCGACGCTGCGCGCCGCCATCCCCTCGGCGCACGCCGATCTCCTCGCCAATCTGCGCGACCTGAAACTGCTCATCGACGAGGCCGCTGCCGCATGATGCCGACCACCCTGCCCCGCGAGCATCCGTCTGGCCTGCCCTATCGCCCCGGCGTCGGCGTCATGCTCGTCAACGCCGCGGGGCTAGTGTTCGTCGGCCAGCGCCTCGATTCGACCCTCGAGGCCTGGCAGATGCCTCAGGGCGGTATCGACGCCGGCGAGGACCCGCTCGACACCGCCTTTCGCGAGCTCGAGGAGGAAACCGGCGTCCCCCGCCACCTCGTCGAGCTGATCGCCGAAACGCCGCAGTGGCATTATTACGACCTTCCCGACGCCATGGTCGGCACGATCTGGAAGGGGCGCTATGCCGGCCAGCGCCAGAAATGGTATGCGATGCGCTTCCTGGGCGAAGACAGCGACGTCGCCATCGACCAGCCCCACCCCGAGTTCAAGGCGTGGCGCTGGACGGCGGTCGAGACGCTCGTCGAACTGGCGGTGCCGTTCAAGCGGGCGCTGTACGAGGATGTCATCGCGGCGCTGTCGGCGCAGCTTTGAGCGCCGGTCCGGGGCTTGACCGCTTCGTCGCGGCGCAGGCGAACGGCGTCTACGAAGGCGCGCTCGCCGAGCTGACCTTCGGCCACAAGGTCCGCCACTGGATGTGGTTCATCTTTCCCCAGCTGCGCGGCCTCGGCCACAGCGAAAAGGCGCAATTCTACGGCCTCGACGGCGTCGCCGAAGCCGCCGCCTGTCTCGCCCATCCGCTGCTCGGCCCCCGCCTGGTCGCCTGCACCGCGGCGATCGCGACGCACGCCGGAGTCGGGCCGGTGTTCGTTTTGGGCGAGATCGACGCCCTCAAGCTGCGATCGTGCCTGACGCTTTTCGCCGCGGTGCCGGGGGCACCGTCCGGCATCACCGCAACGCTGGCGCGCCTCTACACCAACGGCCCCGACCCGGCGACGCTGCTGCGTCTGGCGGCGCCAAGATCAGGCGACAACTGACTCTCGATTACATTTGACGAGATCGGCCTCGACAGCTTGCGGCGGCAGCAATATTCGGCTGCCCAAGTCTTGCCGCCGATCGTGTGGCGTACATATTGCGCCCGCTATCGGATTATGTCTGTCGCAAGATATGACGCAGGCGAGATCAGCTTTTATTTCCAAACTGTTTCAGAAACGACGGATCGATCCATGCACTTTCAACCTGGTCAGGCGACAGGGAGACACTGTCTGGATCGAAGGGCTGCAGCATTTCCAGAAAAGCGTCAAAATTGTCAGCAATGCGATAGAGACCACCTTCGACCTCATGATCCCAGAAGAAGATGGCTCCGCCCTGATCTTCGTCGAGGATTACATAATTGCCGCCTTCACTGTCAGCGATGGGATAGGCTCTCGTTCCGATATCATCGATAAGCGCACGCTCTGACGGGATATCTTTGAGACGGATAAATCCATTGACACCACCAACATAAGCAACACCGTTTACCGGAAACGAGTTCGCTTCGGGCACTGCGCCGTCATTCTGTGTTAGAAACGCCCGAAATTGGGCGTCGACGGGCTTTCCAATAATCTCCTCAAGTCGGGAAACATCACCTTGATCGGCGCGCCCGCCTCTCTCGAGTGCCACCGGCATTAGTCAAATCCTCCGTTTTTGATGAATGACGCGCCACCCGAATGACGAACGGCATTATGAATCGACTTTGGTATCAGCTGCATTGTAGCACCATCTTCGACATGGTGCCAAACATAGCCCGCCGGCGTAGACTTCAGGCCTACCGCCTTGTTGGCCATCGCGGCGTCGACGCGGTAGGCGCCGGTCAGCCCCTTGAGCCGCACTTGCGCGCGGGCATGCGGGGTAAAGTCAGGGAAGCCCTGCTTGGTGAAGCGGACGCCAGACGGGTGTACCTTGCCGGCGTAACGATAGTTCAGCGGCCTCCTGCCGTTGATTGTCGGGATCGCAGACGTCCCACTCGTCGGCCGCGGTCGCTGCCCACCCGTTGACTGCGGTGGTGGCGCCGTCCCGCCGCCGCCCCCCGACGGCTTGGCGATCACCTTCTTCGCCGTCGCCTTGACCGCCTTGCCGGCCGCCTTGGTCAGCAGCGTCACGAACACGCCGACGCCGATCTCGACGATCAGTCGCGCCAGTTCCTCGGAGCATTTTTGCAGATCGCCGCGGGTGCGCGCCTTGTCGATCGCGCCGATCAACCCCGCCAGCCGCTCGAACCAGCCGAACGCCGACATGCCCATCTGGTAGAGCACGAAACCGAACAGCGCCGCGTCGAGCGCCAGTCCGAGCACGCCCGTCGCATGGCTGGCGATCCACGCGGCGAAGACGAACGCCATCGTCGTGATCAGCGCCGGCGACGACGTCATCGCGTCCTTCAATTCGACAAGCGCCTGGCGGGCATGGCTACCGAATGCCGCCCCGTCGACATCGGCGAGGCCCTTGACCACCGTCATCGCCTTGTCGGCGAAATCGAGCCCGCGAAGATCGTCGGCGGACGGCCCTTCGACGATAGTATCGACCCGCGCCAGCGGCGCCCCCATGTCGAACATGATCAGGCGTTTGCGGCGAACCAGGTCCATCACTCGCGCCGCCACGGCGGTATCGGCGATCTTGTTGGCACTGGCATAGCCGTCAAAAGTGCCGAGCCGGGTGCGGATGATGCCGATCAGCCCAGGATTGTACGCCAGCGCCACCGCCGTGGCGCCGCCGGCAGCTTCGGGCGACAGCTTCGGCCAATGCCAGCCAGGCGGCGGCAAGAAATAATCGGCAAGCAGATAGCGCCGCCCCGGCGTTTCGAGCACCAGCTGCGCGCCGAACCCGGGCTGCCACGCGCTATAGGTTTCCGGTCCGACGCTCGCCACGCTTGCCTCCCGCGGCGGTGATAGCATGCGGCCGCGGCCGGGTCTGCCCCCGCGCGCGCCGCCTAGTCGTCGAAGCCGATGAACACCGCCGCCTCGTCGACCGACTTGCGCTTCGACACCACGGCGTTCGCCGGAAAATCCTCATCCGGCCAGCCCAGCGCCACGCAGATCATGATCACCTGATCCTCACCGATCTTGGCATGCTCGCGCACCACCGGCGATTGCATGATGCCCTGGCTGTTGATGACGCAGCCCAATCCGCGCGACCAGGCGGCGTTGACCAGCGCGTTGGTGACGGCACCGCAATCGAAAGGGGCGATGTCGCTGCCATGGATGGCGCGATCATAGGTCACGACGATCGAAACCGGCGCGTCGAACTGACGGAAGCCGCGCAGCACCCAGTCGAGGCGCTTTTCCTTGTTGTCGCGCTCGATGCCCATGGCGCCGAAGAGCTGCTTGGCGATCTCGATCTGGCGCTCGCGGTGGACGCCGGCATAGTCGCCGCCGCCGCGGAACTCGCGCGACGAGGGGACGCCGGCAAGGTTGCGCTCGGTGTTGCCGGCGCGGATCGCGTCAAGCGGCGGCCCGGCGACGACGGTGAAGTTCCACGGCTGGGTGTTGAGCGACGACGGCGCCCGCATCGCGAGGTCAATGACCTCGCGAACCAGCGCTTTCGGCACCGGCTCGCGCTTGAAGCCGCGGATGCTGCGGCGGCCGCGGACGACCTCGTCATAATCCGGCATGATCGTCCCCCATTGGTGTTTCAGATCAACCCGGCGAGCGGGCTGGAGGGGTCGGCGTAGCGCCGCCGCGCCATCCGCCCGGCGCGATAGGCGAGCCGCCCCGATTCGACCGCCAGTCGCATCGCCCGCGCCATCAGGATCGGGTCCTTGGCCTCGGCGATCGCGGTGTTCATCAGCACCCCGGCGCAGCCGAGTTCCATGGCGGCGGCGGCATCCGACGCCGTGCCGACCCCGGCATCGACGAGCACCGGCACCTTGGCGCCTTCGACGATCATCCGGATGGTGACGGGGTTCTGGATGCCGAGCCCCGAGCCGATCAGCGACCCCAGCGGCATGATCGCGCAGGCGCCGAGATCCTCGAGCTTTTTCGCGGCGATCGGATCGTCGGCGCAATAGACCATGACGTCGAAGCCGTCCTTGACCAGCACCTCGGTCGCCCGCAGCGTTTCGGCCATGTCGGGGTAGAGGGTGCGCGCCTCCCCCAGCACTTCCAGCTTGACGAGATTCCACCCGCCGGCCTCGCGCGCCAGGCGCAAGGTGCGGACGGCGTCATCGCCGGTGAAGCAGCCGGCGGTGTTGGGCAGATAGGTGTACTTCTTGGGGTCGATGAAGTCGGTCAGCATCGGCTGACCCTTGTCCATGACATTGACGCGCCGGACGGCGACGGTGACGATCTCCGCCCCCGAGGCTGCGAGCGCCGCGGCATTCTGGGCGAAATCCTTGTATTTGCCGGTGCCGACGATGAGGCGCGAGGCGAACTTCCGCCCGGCGACTTCCCAGCCGTCGTCGCCGGCCGTGTCATGGTCGCCGCCGCCGACAAAATGGACGATCTCCAGCCGGTCACCCGCAGTTAGCGACACCGCGCCGAAGGTCGACCGCGGCACGATTTCGAGGTTGCGCTCGACGGCGACCTTCGTCGCATCGAGGTCGAGAAGGCCGAGCAGGCCGGCGATGCTGGTGCCGGGCGCCAAGCGATGCGGCGCGCCGTTCAGGGTGACTTCGATCATCGTGCGCATATGGCGTGGTAGGTGCCCGCGCGGAAGGGGCGCCCGGCTCCCCTCCCGCTTGCGGGAGGGGCTGGGGGAGGGAAGTCGCTGCGTCCAACGAGCGGAATGTGGGCTCGACTACGAAGATCCTTCCCTCCCCCGACCCCTCCCGCGAGCGGGAGGGGAGACTCGTGGCACCTCGCCGCCCTATAACCCCGGCCATGTCCAACTTCGTCTTCGTCCTCAACGGCCCCAACCTCAACCTGCTCGGCAGCCGCGAGCCGCACATCTACGGCCATGACACGCTCGACAGCATCGCCGCGGCGCTCGACGACCAGGCCCGATCGCTCGGTCTCGAAATCGACCTGCGCCAGTCGAACCATGAAGGCCATCTCATCGACTGGCTCCACGAAGCCGGCAGCCGCGCGGCGCTCGCCGTCATTCTCAACGCCGGCGGCCTCACCCACACCTCGGTGGCGCTCCACGACGCGATCAAGGCCATCACCGTGCCGGTGATCGAGGTGCATCTTTCCAACCCCCATGCCCGCGAGGCCTTCCGCCACTTGAGCCTGATCAGCCCCGTCGCCCGCGGCGTCATTTCGGGTTTCGGCGCGCGCTCCTATGCGCTGGCGCTGGACGCCGCCGCCGCCTTGCGGCAATGATCGCCGCCATCAGGGGCAACACCGGGATATAACATGGCCGAAAGCGCTGGAATGCAGGTCGACACCGCGCTGGTGCGCGAGCTTGCCGAGCTGCTGGATGCGAACGCGCTGACCGAGATCGAGGTCAAGGACGGCGACCGCGTCATCCGCGTCGTCCGCACCGCCGCCGTCGTCACCTATGCCGCCGGCCCCGCCGCGGCGCCGGCGCCCG
>LJHX01000128.1 GCA_001295935.1 alpha proteobacterium AAP81b | reverse complement strand
CGCCGGATCGCGCGCCGCGACGGCGCGCAGGCCGGCGGGGTCCCAGGCGAGCGACGCCGCCGCCAGCACGACGACCAGCAGCGCCAGCGCGGCGGCAAGACGGGCCGGCGTCATCGGGCGAGCGCGCTGCGCAGCCGGGCGATCTCGGCGGCGACGCCGGGGCCGAGGCAGGTCCAGCGCCGGCCGTCGGTTTCGACGATGCGGACACTCGCCGGCAGGCGGCGCAGCGCCGGATGGTCGAGCCAGGCCGCATTCGCCGAGCGCTCGCCGGGGTGATAGCGGCTGATCACCAGCACTTGCGGCGGGCGGAGTAGCAGGCCCTCGATCGAGACGCGGCCGCGCGGGGTCGGCTGTTCGGCAAGGCCGGCGTGGCGGAGCAGCACCGCCGACAGCCCCTTGTCACCGGCGACGAAGCCGCCGCCGGCGACGAGCAGCGCCGGGGTGGCTTGCCCAGCGGGCGCGCCGAGGTCGCGGCGCATGGCGGCGATCAGCGCCTCGCCCTGGGGCTGGCGGCCGAGCGCGGCGGCGGCGCTGCGGATATTGGCTTCGATGGCGGCGATGCTCTGCGGTTGCGGCAGCTCGACGGCGGGGATGCCGAGGCGGCGCGCCGTGGCGGCGGCGGCGGGATCGCCGCCGCTGGTCAGCACGAGATCGGGGGCGAGGCCGACGACATCGGTGACACGGCCGCGGTTGCGGGCGAGGCCGGCAGCGCGCGCCGCGAGCGGCGTCTCGCGCGGATCGGCGCCGAGGCGGCTGACGCTGACCAGCTGGCCGGGGGCGGCGAGCAGGAGGGCGAGCTCGTCGCTGCACAGGTTGAGGCTGGCGACGCGGCTGGGGGTGGCGGCGGCGGGGGTGGCGGCGACGAGGAGGGCGAAGGCGGCCCATAATCCCCTCCCCCTGGAGGGGGGAGGAGAGGTTCGGGCCGGGCGGCTGGTGGTCTTGGGGAGGCACTTCCTTCCCCCAGCCCCTCCCGCAAGCGGGAGGGGAGCAGGTGCCGCCTCACAATTTCAGCCGTACGCCGGCGTGGCCGGTGAGCCCCGGGCCGCGATAGGCGAAGACGTCGACCTGGCGGGCGTCGAGGGCGTTTTCGAGGCGTGCCGTCACGTCGATGCGGCGCGTCACATGCCAGGCGCCGTTGAGCGTCAGCAGCGTATAGGCGGGCAGGCGAACGGGAACGAACCGTGCGAAGTCGGTATCGTCGCGGCCGCCGGTGATCGCGGCGCTGGCGGCGAGATCGAAGACCTTGCCCGTATACGCCACAGTGACGCTGCCCGAATGCGCCGGCCGGCGGACTTCGCGCGACCTCAGCCCGGCGGCGACGCGCTGCTCGCTGGCGTCGAGATACGCATAGCTGGCGAGCAGCTTGAGCCCCGGCAGCGGCGAGGTGCTGGCGCTGACTTCCAGGCCCTGGCGGCGGCTGCGGCCGCTGGCATTGGCGACGCCCGACAGGAAGGTCGCGCTGTCGAAGGTCGAGATGATTTCGTTGCGCAGATTGGCGCGGTACCAGGTGACGTCGAGGCTGGTGTTGCCCCGCGACCAGCCGGCGCCGATGTCCCAGCCCTGGCTGCGTTCCGGCGTCAGGTTCGGATTGCCGACGAAAAAGCCCGGGAAAAAGCCGAACAGCTCGAAGAAGGTCGGGTCGGTGACGCCTTCGCCATAGCTGGCGTGGAGGTTGAAGCCGGCACCCGGCCGCACCGCGCCGGTGACGCGGACGGTGGTCGCATCGGCGAAGCGATTGTTGAGATCGTGGCGCACGGCGACACCCCCGCCGAACCAGTCGCCGATATCGACGCGATATTCGCCGATCAGGCTGGTCTGCAGCCGCGAGCGTGACTGGTTCGACAGCGCCGTCGGGTCGGCGTCGCGGCTGACGAAGCGCTCGCGGTCGTGTTCGACGGCGAAGGTCAGGCGGTGGCTGGCGGCGCCGGTCGCGAGGTCGCCGCTGGTCTGGTAGCGGAAAACGTCGCGGCCACCGTCCGAGCGGTTGAGAAAGGCGTTGCCGTCGCGGTTGCTGTTGGCGGTATCGGTATGGGTGAAGGCGACCCCATGCCGCCAGCGGTCGCCGAGCAGGCGGAGATCGAGCGTGCCGCGCACCGCGAACTGGCGGCTGCGGGTGCTCAAGGCGGCATCGAGCGGCACCCCGGCGCCGAAGTCGAAATCGTCGAACTGGCTGTCGGAGCTTACGTAGCGCAGCACGACGCCGGCGGTGAGGTCGGGGGTCAGGTCGATGCTGGCCTTGCCGTGCAGGGTCAGCGCCTCATAGCCGTCGCGGTCGCCGGGTCCCGGCGCGATGTTGTAGCCATCGGCGGCCTGGTAGCTCGCCTGGCCCGACAGGCGGATGTTGCCAAGCGTCGTGGCGCCGCCGACGCCGCCGCGGACGCGCCCGAGCGATCCGGCTTCGGCTTCGCCATAAAGGCCGGCATCGTCGCGGGTGGTGATGGCGATGACGCCGCCGATCGCCTGGCTGCCCCACAGCGCCGATTGCGCCCCGCGCAGCACTTCGATGCGGCCGATGCCCTGGGTGACGAGGCTCTCGTAGCGGAATTCGCCCGACGATGCGGGGTCGGTGACGTCGATGCCGTCGATGAAGGTCAGCGTCTGGTTGGCTTCGGCGCCGCGGATGCGGACCTGGGTCTGGGCGCCGAGAGGCCCTGTCTGGGCGACGGCGACCGAGGGCGCGAGGGTCAGATAATCCTTGGCGAGTGGCAGCGCCAAGCCTTCGAGGGTCGCCTGGTCGATGACGGTGATGGCGGTGCCGGCGAGGGCCAGCGGCACGGCTTCGCGGCTGGCGGTGACGGTGATGGCGCCGGGGCTGGCGGTGGTATCGACGATGCCGGGACCGACGGGCTGGGGGTCGGCGGCGGCGAGCAACAGGGCAATCAACATCGGGCACGTCCTTCGTTCGCGCCGGGGCGGACCCCGGGCGGCGGCGGATAGCCGCCTCGAACGAAGGGCGCGGAATTGCCCCCTTGCGTTGCATGCACCGCTGGACCCGGCAGGCATGGGACGACCGCGGATGGCAGGTTTCCTGGCTCGCGGCTCGAACGCCCTTGCTCCGCCTTCCCGGTTGCCCAGTGGCGTGTGGAGCAAGGGCTCGCCGCTTACAGTTGCGGGCACAGCGCCGGATCTGCCCCGGCTTCCCTTTTACCCGCGCTTTCGCGCGGCACCATCCAGCGGCAAGGGCTAATCCAGCAAGGCGCGCGATACAAGCGCGGGTTGTGTCCGCCCGCCGCCTGTCCCAAGTTGGGTCGTCGCCGTGCCGAGGGGAGAATCGCCATGATATTCCACCAGATCACCGCCGGTGGCTGCCAATCCTATCTTGTCGGATGCGAGGCGACACTCGCGGCGGCGTTGATCGATCCCGAGCTTGGCCAGCTCGACCGCTACCGCGCGCTGGTCGCCCAGGAGGGGCTGCACCTGCGCTACGTCATCGATACCCACACCCATGCCGATCATTTTTCCGCGAGCAAGGCGCTGGCGGCGGCGTTCGCCATTCCCGCGGTGATGTTCCGCACCGGCGCCGCCCCCCATGCGACGCTGCGGCTCGACGACGGCGACATGCTGATCGTCGGCAAGCTCAAGCTGCAGGCGCTGCACACGCCCGGGCATACCGCCGATTCGATGTGCCTCGTCATGGCGGACCGGGTGTTTACCGGCGATACGCTGCTGATCGGCGGCACCGGCCGCACCGACCTGCCGAGCGGCGACCCCGACCAGCTGTTCGACAGCCTGTTCGGCAAGCTGCTGGCGCTGCCGCCTGCGCTGCTGGTCTTTCCGGCGCATGACTATAAGGGGCGCAGCCACTCGACCCTGGCGGCCGAAATCGCCGAAAATCCGCGGCTGCAGAAGACCGAGCGCAGTGCCTTCATCGCGATGATGCGCGAATTGAACCTGGCGGCGCCGACGCATCTTACCGAGGCGCTGCGAACCAACATGAGCGGCGGCAAGACGGTCGCCCAGCTGCTCGCCGATGCCGGCGCCGTCGTGCCGTTCGTCGCTCAGGCCGAGCTGGCGCGGCGGCTCGCCAGCCGGGCCAACGACCTCATTGTCCTCGATGTTCGCGAAGAATCGGCTTTCGTCGCGGGGCATATCCCCGGCGCCATCAACCTGCCGCGCGGGCAGTTGGAACTGCGGGTCAACGCCGCCTTCCCCGATCCATCGGTGCGGATCGTCACCGTCTGCGAATTCGGCAAGATTTCCACCCTGGCGGCGGCGACGCTGCGCGAGCTCGGCTTCCTGCGCACGGCGGCGCTGGAAGGCGGTATGACGACATGGCGCGATGCGGGCTTGCCCAACGAAGTGCCTTAGCGTCGATTGTTGCGTTTTTGCCGGGGGACCGCTATGCGCGCCGCCTGCCTTTTGGCTGGTCGGAACCAGCCATTACCGAAAGACCCCTCCCATGAAGCCCGGCATCCACCCCGACTATCACACCATCACCGTCAAGATGACCGATGGTACCGAATATCAGACGCGCTCGACCTGGGGCAAGGAAGGCGACACCATGTCGCTCGATATCGACCCGACCTCGCACCCGGCCTGGGTCGGCGGCGCCGGCAAGATGCTCGACCAGGGTGGCCAGGTGGCGCGCTTTAACAAGCGCTTCTCGGGGTTTGGGCTGGGGAAGAAGTAAAGCGCAGCGCGGCCGAGCGTAGCGAAGACTTTGCGAAGCAAAGCCTGAGCAGCGCGCGGACTCGGCGCTTGCTCGGCCAGCCGGGCGGGCGACCTTAAGTCGCCCGAACCGGTCTGACGTCACGGCGCGGCTTTGCCGCGCCGTTCTGCCTTTCACCGCCCCACCTGCCGCACATTGCCGCCCGCGACACCAGCGTTGCCCCGCGCGGCACGGCTGGATGCCAGCGTGCGCTGGCATGACCCGCAAGGGTGGTCAGGTTGTGACCGCCAGCCGATCTCTCACGCCGCCCCCGCCCGCCTTTTCGCCGCATACAGCGCCACATCGGCAGCCTTGAACAGCGCCTCGGCGGTGTCGCCATCGCCCGGGAAATGTGCCGCGCCGACGCTCGCCGTGACATCGAGATCGCGCCCGGCGATATCGAGACGGTAGCGCAGCGACGCGCCATGCGGCGCCGCACCGCGCGGCATCAACCAGGCGAGCTCGTCGCCGCCGAGGCGCGCGACCAGGTCGTCGGCGCCGGCATCGGCGGCGAGCCGTGCCGCCAGCCCGGCGAGCACCGCGTCGCCGGTATCATGGCCATGGGCGTCGTTGATCGCCTTGAGGCCGTCGAGATCGACCAGCGCCAGGGTGAAGCCGGCGTTGTTGCCGCGCGCCGTGTCGATGCGCTGGCCGAGTTCCTCGGCAAAGCGGCGACGATTGGCGATCCCCGTCGTCGGGTCGGTATAGGCAAGGCGCGCGATCTCGCGATGGCTGGCGTCGAGCGCCTCGGCGGCGGCGGCGTTGGCCTCGGCGCCGGCGATGACATAGCCGAGCGCCAGGATCATCGCCGGCACCAGGATCATCAGCTGCGGCCCGGGAATGCCCGAGGCAAAGGCGACCGTCGCCAGCAGCAGCGCCGGCGGCGCGATCATCGCCACCAGCGCGGCGCGCGACCGATAGGCAAAGCTCTGGGCGTGCATCATCTGCATGCAGCAGATGATGATGGCGACGATGTTCAAGGTCGGGTCGTGCTGGCGCAGCAGCAGCAGCGGCAGGCAGGCCCAGACCAGCGTCGACAGCAGCAGATAGACCAGGATCAGCCAGCGGTGGCGCCCGCCGCGCGCTTCGGCACCGACAAGATCGGTATCGAGCATTTCGGTGGCGGCGAGTGCCGCCAGCCAAAGGGCCGAGAACACCAGCCCGAAGCCCGGCGCCAGGATCGCCGCGGCAAGCAGCGCCGAGACGGCGCGCTGCCGCCGCGTGGCGCGATTTTCCGCGGCGGCGCGATCGATCGCCGGCCCCAGCCAGACGCGCTTGCCCTTGGTCAACGGCCCCTCCCCCAGGCGACGCTGCCGCGGCGATCGCGCTGCGCCTTAGCATGGCGAGGCGACCGGGGCGAATGCCGTATCACGCGGCGGCAGCTTCGCCTTCGGCCATTGCCTTGGCGGCGGCGTAATCGGCCTTGCCATTGGGCGCGCGCGGCACCTTGGGCACGATGACGACACGCTTGGGGGTCTTGTAGCCGGCGAGATGCTGGCGGACATGGGCGCGCAGCTCGTCGCCGCTGACGGCGCCATGCGCCTCGACGACTGCCGTCACCGCCTGGCCCCATTGTTCGTCGGGAACGCCGAAAACTAGCGCGTCGTCGATGGCGGGATGCGTCTTCAGCGTCTCCTCGACTTCCTCGGGGAAGACCTTTTCGCCGGCGGTGTTGATGCACTGGCTGCCGCGGCCGAGCAGGGTGAAGCTGCCGTCCGCTTCCAGGATCGCCCAGTCGCCGGGCATCGAATAGCGGACGCCGTCGACCGTCACGAAGGTCGCCGCGGTCTTGGCCTCGTCGCGCCAATAGCCGCGCGGGATGAGTCCGCCGCGCGCGACGCGGCCGCGCTCGCCGACCGCGACGGGGCGCAGGTCGTCGCCGACGATCAGCGTGTTGCCATCGGCGACGAAGCGCGTCGCGGCGCCGGCATTGCCGGCGGTCTGCACCGAGGCGCCGAGGCCGAGGCCTTCCGACGACCCCCAGGAATCGACGATCATCAGCGCCGGATGATGGCGCAACAGCCCGGCCTTGACCTCGGGGCTCCACATCGTCCCCGACGAGATCATCGTCGCGATGGAGGCGATGCTGCCGGCGCCGGCGTCGAGCGCCTTCAGCAGCGGCCGTGCAAAGGCGTCGCCGACGATCACGGCATAATCGCAGGCGTGGGTCGCGGCGGTGCGGATGGCGAGTTCGGCGTCGAAATGATGGCCGGGCAGGGTGACGACGGTGCCGCCGCGCGACAGGGTGGCGATGCCGATGATGAACCCGGTGCCGTGCATCAGCGGCGGCAGCACCAGCGCGCGGTTGCGCGCCAGCCCCTGGCGGCAGTTGTCGAGATGCTCGTCGAGGCTGGCGGGCGGGGTGATGCCGCCACCGCCGGCGATCAGCCCCCAGATCGCCGACTGGTCCCACATCACGCCCTTGGGCATGCCGGTGGTGCCGCCGGTGTAGATGAACAGCATGTCGGTCGGCGCATGGTCCTGCTTCGCCAGCGGCGCGCCGGCTTCGGCGACGGTCTCGAAATCCTGGGCGAAGGCCGCGGTTTCGCCGCCGACCTGGAGGAAGACCTTCACCCCGAGGCGGTCGCGGATGCTGTCGACGAGCGGGCCGAACTCGGCGTCGAAGACCAGCACCGCGGCGTCGCTGTTGTCGAGGATGTAGAACAGCTCCTCGCCGGTGTAGCGATAGTTGACGTTGACGTGGACCAGCCGCGCCTTGAAGCCGGCGACGGTGGTTTCGAGATAGGCCGGCGAATTGCGCATCAGGTGCGCGATGCGATCGCCAGCGACGGCGCCGCCGGCGAGGCAGGCGGCGGCAAGCGCGTCGGTGCGGCGGTCGAAATCGCCCCAGGCGATGGTGCGGTCGCCATGGATCAACGCCGGGGCGGCGGGGTCGACGACTCCGGCCAGGCGTTCGAAAATGGCACCGAAACTGAATTCCGCGGTCATAAGCACTCTCCCCACGGTCAACTTAGCCGGGGGGCCGCGCCACCGCAGCCGCGCTTATCGCTAGTCCAGCGCCGGTTCGAGCAGGCGGTGGAGGTGAACGACGACATATTTCATCTGGGCGTCGTCGACGGTGGCCTGCGCCTTGGCGCGCCAGGCTTTTTCGGCGCTGGCATAGTCGGGGAAGATGCCGACGACGTCGAGCTTGTCGGGCTCGAGAAAGTCGAGGGCCTGGGGGTCGCTGACGCGGCCGCCGAAAACGAGATGCAGCTTGCTCATGGCCGCGGCTGTAGCGCCAGCGGCGGCAGGTGCCAACCGCTGCCCGCGGGCGCTCAGGCGTATTCGGCCTGCAAACGCTTCATCATGTCGCCGAACCAGGTCTCGAATTCGGGGCCGTCCCAGGCGCGGTGGTTGCCGGCCTTGTAGGCGGCGCCGTTGAGGGCATAGAATTCGGCGTTGATGCGATTGGCCAGGCGGTTGTCGCGGGTGCGGATCACCGTCGCCGGCGAGCCGACGACGATCGAATTGGGCGGAACGATCGTCCCGTCCTTCACAAAGGCGTGCTGGCCGACGATCGACCCCGCGCCGATCACCGCGCCGTTATAGACGGTGGCGTTGATGCCGATCAGCACATGATCCTCGATCGTGCAGCCGTGCAGCGTCGCGTGATGGGTGATCGAGCAATAGGCACCGATCCGCACCGGCTTGCCGGGATCGGTGTGGATCATGACGAAATCCTGGACATTGGCATGGTCGCCGATTTCGACGTGCGCCGTCTCGCTGCGCACCACGGCGTTGCACCAGACCGAGGCATGCTCGCCGACGCTGACATGGCCGTAGAGTTGCGCGCTGGGATGGACGAAGGCGCTTTCGGCGATGGTGAGACGGCTGGTCAGACGGGGATCCTCAGGCTGGCGTTCTGGCGCTGCGGCTGTTGGCAGTCTTCATGAAGTCGACGAGCGCGTCAAAGCCGTTCTTCTGGATATAGGCGGCGAAATCGGCCTCCTGGGTCAGCGAAAGGTTTACGCCGCCGACGCTGAGGCCGTGCAGCTGCCAGCCGCTCGCCGCCTTGCGGACCTGCCAGATCGCGTCGATCGGCGCGCCGCCCGGCCGGGTGACGCGCGTGACGACATCGACATAGCCGCCACGCGGCACGCTGCGGACGATCGTCACCCGGGCATCGGCATAGGCATAGAGCCGGCTGGCATAGGCGTTGAGGATGAATTCGGGCAGCGCCGCCTGATAGGCGGCATATTGCGCCGGGGTGATCGACGCGCGCTGGCGGCGGATCAGCCGGTTGCCGATATCGGCGAGCGCGACATTCTGCTGGAGCATGGTGCGAAACTTGGCACGCGCCGCGTCGCGGCCGAGCGACTGGTCGCGCAGCACGGCGAAACCGTCGCTCGACAGGCGCTCGATGAAGGCCGCGGCGGCGGGATCGGCGGCGGTCGCCGCGGCAGGGGCGGCGACCTGCGCCGAAGTCGTCATCGGCAGGGTGGCGCCGGCAAGCGCCAGCAAAATGGCAAGGCAACGCATTGAAACAGGCCTCCGAAACTACATCGCCCGGCATGTGCCGGCGCGGTCGAGCGCATCCCCCGGCGCGCCGTCTGCCGCCGGCGGGGTGAACGCCGGCTGAAACCCCCTGAAAGCCCGAGCTCAGCCCTTGAATTCGCCGCGCGCCGCGTCGACGACGTGCTGTGCCGCCTCGCGGGCGCGGCGTGCGGCATCGCCGGCGCGGCTGCGGACATTGTCGAGCCCGAAGCCGGCGGCGTCGAGCTCGTCGGCGGCGGTGCGCGCCGCGGCGCGTGCGGCGCGGCCGAGGCGG
>LJHX01000127.1 GCA_001295935.1 alpha proteobacterium AAP81b | reverse complement strand
GCCGCCCAGGCCGTCCCCCAGGCGGCGCCGCCGCCGGTGCCGCCGCCGAGGCCGGGGCTCCAGACAACGACCGGCACCGGCGTGGTGCCGGCGGGCAGGCGCAGGCGCACCGCGATGTCGCGGCCGCGCGGGCCGTCGCGCCAGACGGCGTCGCAGACGATTGCCGGCGGCGGCACCGGGACGGGAACCGCCGCCGGCACCGCCTCAGGCGCCTTCCAGCGTCATCCGCCGCGTGCCGCGCTTGGCCACCGCGGCAACGCCCTTCGACGTCGCCAGGCTCGGGGTGCGGATGGTGTTCATGAACACCCACTCGCCACGCGTCGCTTCGGGGGTGAAGTCGATCGTCATGTAACCGCGGCGGCTGGTGTCGCACCAGACCATCTCGGGATTGGCCTTGACCAGCCCGGCGCGGACGTCATCGGGGTTGGCCGACAGCGCGCTTTCATAGCCCGGCGAGGTCACCGACTGGCCGGCGAATTCGACCCCGGCGGGCAGGCCGCCTTCGGCGAGGTTGAACGCCCAGGCATTGTGGCTGTCGCCCGAGGCGACGACGAGATCGGCGCCGACGGTTTGCGCGGCTTTCAGCAGCCGGCTGCGCGCCGCGGGATAGCCGCCCCAGCCGTCCATATTGCCGGGAATGCCGGCGGCGCCCGCCATGATGCCCGCCTGGACATAGGCACGCAGCCGCGGATTGGGGTTGGCGCCGAGCCAGCCGGCGGCTTCGGCGGGAACGACGGTGTTGCCCATCACCAGCTGCTGGGCGAGGAACTGCCATTTGGTGCCGCGCTTCACCGACGCGGTGAGGGTGTCGGTCAGCCAGCGTTCCTGGGTGACGCCGAGAAGTCGGCGATACGGCGCGCTCCATTCCTTGTCGCGGAAGCTCGCCAGCGAGTTGGCGCCGCCCATGATCGCCGGGGCGATTTCGAGCTGCTTGTCGCGATCGGTACGCGAATCGAGGGCGATGATGCTGACGAGATCGCCATAATCGCTGCTGCGATAGGCAGGCGAGCCGTGCGGCAGCCATTCGCGATGGGCGGTCAGCGCGGCGCGCAGCCGCAGCGACCAGTCGCCCTCGTCCGCCTGGTGGTTCTGGGCGCCGCTGCGCCAGGCATCGTTGGCGAACTCGTGATCGTCCCAGATGGCGATGACGGGGAAGCGCCGGTGCAGCGCCTGCAGGCCGGGATCGACGCGATAGCTGGCGTAGCGCTGGCGGTAATCGTCGATCGCCAGGATCTCGTTCGCCGGCTCGATATCGCGATCGGCGACGCTCTGCTCGGCGGCGGGATATTCGCCGCGCTTATACTCATAGATATAGTCGCCGAGGTGGACGACGAGGTCGATGTCGTCGCGCGCGGCGCAATGGCCATAGGCGTTGAACCAGCCGAAGGGCTTGTTGGCGCAGCTGAACACCGCGAAGCGCGCGGCGCCCACCGGGCCGGCCGGCAGCGTGCGGGTGCGGCCGATCGGCGATACCGACTTGTCGGGCGCGGTGAAGCGATACCAGGCCCATTGCCCCGGCGGCAGCCCGGCGACGGTGACCGAGGCGGTGCCCCAGGTATCGGGCCCGGCCGAGGTGAAGCCCTTGCCGAGGATCCTGGTGAAGCCTTCGTCGGCGGCGACTTCGACCATCAGTTCATTGGCATTGCCATCGGCGCTGACATAGCGCGTCCACAAGGTGACGGCGGTGGCGGTCGGGTTGAACGACGCGACGCTGTGGGTGAAGCCGCTCGCCGGCCAGAGGTTGGCGAGCGCCGGGCGCACCGGCAGGATCAGCCCGGCGGCGGCGGCGGTGAGAAAGGCTCTGCGGTCGACATCGAGTCGCATGGCGTTGCTCCTTGCGGTGTGGATTGGGATGACGCCGCCTAAGCCGCCGATGTGACAGTTCGTTGACCGGCCGTGTCAAGAGGAGCCCGACCGATGCCACCGATGCGCCGCAAGGCCGACCTGCCGACCAAGATCTGCGCCGCCTGCGGCCGCGGCTTTGCCTGGCGCAAGAAATGGGCGCGCGATTGGGACGAGGTGCGCTATTGTTCGGATGCCTGCCGGACCGGCGCCTATTCCCGCGCGCGCCAGAATCGGCCAGACTGAGACATGCTTTGGGGAGAATTCGCATGGCCACGCAGCTGAAAGCCGCACCGTCCGTCCGCGACCAGGTTTCGGCCGAGGAATGGGCGATCCGCACCGACCTTGCCGCCGCCTATCGCCTGGTGGCGCTCTATGGCTGGGACGATATCATCTTCACCCATCTTTCGGCACGGGTGCCTGGCCCCGAGCACCACTTCCTGATCAACCCCTATAACCTGATGTTCGAAGAGATCACCGCCTCGAGCCTCGTCAAGATCGACATCCATGGCAATCCGGTGATGGAGACGCCCTACGTCACCAACCCCGCAGGCTTCACCATCCATTCGGCGCTGCACATGGCGCGCGACGATGCCCATGCGGTGATGCACGTCCATACCAAGGCCGGCCAGGCGGTCAGCGCCCAGGCCGAGGGGCTGATGCCGCTGACCCAGACGGCGATGCTGATCCGCGAGGAAATCGCCTATCACGAATATGAGGGGGTCGCGACCGACCTCGAGGAGCGCGAGCGGCTGGTCGCCGATATCGGCCCGACCAAGCGCGCGATGATCCTGCGCAACCATGGCACGCTCGCCATCGGCAAGACCGTCGCCGAATGTTTCCTCAACCTCTATTTCCTCGAACGCGCCTGCGAGGCGCAGGTGATGGCGCTGACCGCCGGCCCCGGCGGCCTCTACAACCCGCCGCAGGGCACGCCGGAAAAGGCCGCCGGCCAGGGCAAGCACGGCCTGTCGATGGTCGCCAATGCGCTGGCCTGGCCGGCGCTGCTGCGCAAGCTCGACCGGATCGACCCGAGCTTCCGCGACTGATCGCCGGCGGCGCTTATCCGCGCTCCAGCCGGTCGCCGGCGAGCGCGGTGAAGGCCAGCCACAGCCAGCCGAGCAGCATCGCCGAACCGCCGATCGGTGCGAAGGCGGCAACGACGCGCGGTGCCCCCAGCGCCAGCGCGTCGAGGTCGGCGGCGAAGATCAGCGATCCCAAAGCCACCGCCCAGGCGCCGGCGCGCACCATCGGCGAATCGCGCCAGGCGAGCAGCGCGAAGACCGCCGCGACATGCGGCAATTGAAACGTCACGCCGGTCATGATCCATTCGCGCGCTTGCGGATCGGAGATGCCATGGGCGGCGAAGGTGCCGAAGGTCAGCGCGATCATCGCATTGGCGGCGGCGAGCGCCGGCAGCCAACGGGCGGGGGAGCGAGGTGTCATCGCGCCTGCCTTGCCGCTCCGCCGGCGCGCCGCAAGCCTTGGCCGCGCTCTTCGCGCCACAATCGCGAAAAATCGCAGCATTGTTCAGGCTGGAGCAAGCTGCACCCCGGCATAACACCCCTGCGGCTGACGTCGCGCCGGAGTTTGCCCCCTGTTATCCGGCGTGGCACGAACCTTCAGCCGTTGCGTGACGAGCGCAAGAAAGGCCCCCCGCTCCATGCCCCCGGAGCGGGGGGCCAATTTGTTTCCGGGGTCCGCCTTGCGGCCGGCGCACGAAAAAGGCCGGCGCGTCGCCGCGCCGGCCCCCTTCTGCAACGACCAGACTTACTTGTTGGCGGTCAGATAAGCGATCACCGCCTTGCGCTGCGCGGGGTCCTTGAGGCCGGCATAGGCCATCTTGGTGCCCGGGATGTACTTGGCGGGCGCGGTCAGCCACGGGTCGAGGGTCGCGGCGTTCCAGACGAGGCCGCCGGCGGCCTTGGCCTTGAAGGCCGCCGAATAGTTGAAGCCGGCAACCGCACCGGCCTTGCGGCCGACGACGCCGTTGAGATTGGGACCAATCTTGTTGGGCTGGCCCTTGGCGAAATTGTGGCACACCTTGCACTGGGCAAGCTGGGGGGGATCGGCGGCGAACGCCGGGGTGGCGGCGACCAGGGCAGCAACGGCAAGCGAGCGAAGGAGCATTGGCAGGGGCCTCATCTTTGGCGTTGTTATCGTCCGGCTTTTGCGCCGTCGCACATGAACGTGCAATAGACGGCGGCAGCGTGCAACATCAGGGTGACGCGGTGCCGCATCGTCCCTAAATGCCCGGCAATGACCCTGCGCATCGCCACCTGGAACATCAATTCGGTTCGCTTCCGCCTCGATATCGTCGAGCGTTTCCTGCGCGACCATGCCCCCGATGTGCTCTGCCTGCAGGAGACCAAGGTCATCGACGATGCCTTTCCGCATCAATGTTTTGAAGACCTTGGCTACCACTACCGGATCCTGAACGGCCAGCGCATGCACCATGGCGTCGCGACCCTCAGCCGCGTGCCGCTGATCGAGGAACGCCGCTTCGACTGGCAGGACAATGGCGAGGCACGCCACATCGGCGCGCGGCTGCCGTCGGGATTGCTGCTCGAAAATGTCTATGTGCCGGCCGGCGGCGACATTCCCGACCCGACGGTCAATTTGAAATTTGCGCAAAAACTCGCCTTTGTCGGGCGGATGACGCTGTGGTCCGAATCCCTGCGCGAGCCGAGCGTCATCCTCGGCGATTTCAACATCGCGCCGCTCGAATGCGACGTCTGGAACCACAGGGCGCTGCTCGACGTCGTCAGCCATACGCCCGTCGAGGTCGCGGCGCTTGCCGCCCTCCAGCAAAGCCATGACTGGGTCGATCTCGGCCGCCATTTCATCGCGCCGCCCGAGCGGCTGTTCACCTGGTGGAGCTACCGCGCCCAGGACTGGCGGCTGTCCGACCGCGGCCGTCGCCTCGACCATATCTGGGCCAGCCCCGAGGTGGCCGCGACCGCGACGCGCTTCGAAGTGATCGAGGACGCGCGCGACTGGGGCAAGCCGTCCGACCATGTCCCGCAGATCGTGACGTTGAACCTGTGACTCTGGCGCCCGACTTTCTCGCCGAGGCGGCATCGGACGCGCTGCGGCGCGGGCGAATCGTCGGCGTTGGCGGGCTTGCCGTGCTGTCGGCCGAGCTCGCCGATGCCGCCAGCCTCGCTGCCTTGGAGGCGACAACGCGCGCCGGGCTGGTGATCACCGCGCGCCGGGCGGGGGTGCTCAATCTTGCCAACCAGCTTGCCGCCGCCGTCGCCGACCCCGAGCCGGTATGGGTCGAGCGGTCGCCCTGGCTCGATCTTGTCGGCAGCCGCGCTGTCGCCGACCCGGTGCTCGACTTGGCGACTCCCTTCAAAGGGCCGTTCACCAGCCGCGGCCTCGGCGAGGATCGCGAGTCGGCGCGCGCCGCGATCGCGCTCGCCAAGCACGCGGCGCTGATTCCGGCGGTCTATGCCGTGCCGATCGCCGACGCGGCGCCGGTGGTCACTGCTTCGGCGGACGCCGTTCTGGCGCTACCCGCCGGCGCCGCGCGGGTGCGGCTGTCGACGCGGTCGCGGGTGCCGCTGGCGGCGGCGGAGGCGACCGAAATCGTCGCCTTCCGCCCCGACGACGGCGGCCCCGAGCATCTGGCGCTGGTCATCGGCAGCGGCACGCAGCCCGCCGGCGGCGGCCCGGTGCTTGCCCGGTTGCATTCGGCGTGCCTCACCGGCGACGTCCTCGCCAGCCTGAAGTGCGACTGCGGCCCGCAGCTCCACGCCGCGATCGCCGCCATTGCCGATGCCGGCGGCGGCGTGCTGCTCTACCTCCAGCAGGAGGGGCGCGGCATCGGCCTGCTCAACAAGCTGCGCGCCTATGCGCTGCAGGACCAGGGTTTCGATACCGTCGACGCCAACACGCGGCTGGGCTTCGAGCCCGACGAGCGCGACTTTTCGCTGGCGGCGGCGATGTTGAAGGCGCTCGAAATCGACGCGGTCGAGCTGCTGACCAACAACCCCGACAAGGTCGCAGGGCTGGCGGCGCACGGCCTGACGGTAACGCGGCGCCCGCATGCGATGCCGCCCAATCCGCACAATATCGGCTACCTCGGCACCAAGCGCGATCGGCAGGGGCATATTTTGTGAGGGCGTGCGACGCGTGGCGCATGACCTCCTCCCCCTGGAGGGGGGAGGCGAGAGACGGCGCAGCCGGCCCGGGTGGGGGTGGTCGCCGCGCGCCGACATTTCGGCGGGCG
>LJHX01000126.1 GCA_001295935.1 alpha proteobacterium AAP81b | reverse complement strand
CGCCGACCCGCGCGCTGCGCACCTTCCGCGCTGTCGCCGGTGGCCAGTTCTCGTCCGATCCGGCGCCGATCCCCAATGTTCCGGAACCGGCCATCTGGCTGCAGCTGATCGCCGGCTTCGGGCTCGTCGGCGTCGCCGCGCGTCGCCGCAAGGTCGAAGTCGCCGCCTGAGCGACCTCGCCTTTCTGAACTGAGGAACGCCCGCCAGGCTTGCCTGGCGGGCGCTCTGCTGTCCGCCCCGCTCAAACCGCGAGCAGGCGGTGGCGACCTCGATCGAAGCGGTGGAACGGGATCGGCCGCGCGTTATCGTCGGCGGCCTGCGCCACTTCGGCGAGGATCGCCCGGGTGATCGATGGCAGGTCGAGTTTGCCGGCCGCGTCCCAATCAAACCAGGCGATCTCGTCGAGCTCGCCCGATCCGCTGCCGGGATCGAGGCTGACGAGGTGACGCGCGTCGACGGTGAAGAAGCGCGCATCGAAACGCCGCGGCCGTGATGGCGGGGTGATCGCCCGCGCGACGAAGCGCAGCGGGGCGAGATCTGGCAGATGGCCGCTGGCGAGAAAGTCGCGCCACTGCCCGCGCGACGTCGCCGACCCGGGCCGACCGAGGATCAGCCCGGTTTCCTCAAAGGTTTCGCGCACCGCCGCCAGCGCCAAAGCGCGGGCACGCGGCGGCGGACAGGTGCGTTGGAGCGCGGCGGCCACCGGCGCCGCAAGTTCAGCCGCGACGGGGACGCGGAAATCGGCGAGGTCGATGCGCCCGCCGGGAAAAACCCATTTGTCGGGCATGAAGGCGTGGCCGCCAGCGCGGCGCCCCATCAGCACGCGGGGCACCGGCCCGTCGCGGCGGATGACCAGCAGGGTAGCGGCGTCGCGCGGTCGCAACGCCGCGGCTTTCAGGATCGGCACATCGTCTTCGTCACGCATGGTGGCAGCATAGGCGGCACCATGTCGCGAACAAGCTGGCGCATTGGCGGGAACAGCCCGCGCTGCCGCGGCGTTGCGAGCTAACCCAAGGAAAGGCCGACGCGATGGACCGCTCGCAATTGCTGCCGACTCTCAACATGATGACCCTGCTCGCCGTGCTGGCGGCGCTGGGGATCGGCTTCGCGCTCTACTGGCGCAAGATGTCGAATCGCGCGCCGCGCGACGGCGGCCCGCCGACCGAGGACGGCTCGGTCTGACGCCCGCGACGCTTCGCGCCTTGCCGCCAGGCCCCGTGCGCGGCGACAAGGCGCGATGACCGTTCTCCTGCCGGTGCTCGGCGACCAGCTCAGCGCCAGCCTCGCCAGCCTGCGCGCCGCCGACCCTGCCGCCAGCATCGTGCTGATGATGGAGGTTGCCGACGAGACGAGTTACGTCCGCCACCACAAGAAAAAGATCGCCTTCCTTTTCGCGGCGATGCGGCATTTTGCGGCCGAGCTGCGGGCGGCGGGCTGGCGGGTCGATTATGTCCGTCTCGACGACCCCGCCAACAGCGGCAGCTTCGATGGCGAGATCGCCCGCGCCGCGCGGACGCACACGGCGTCGCGGATCGTCACCGTCGAGGCCGGCGAATGGCGGGTCATCGCCATGCAGCAGGGCTGGGGCGAGCTGACCAACCTGCCCACGCAAATCCTCGCCGATGACCGCTTCCTCAGCCGCCGCGACGGCTTCCTCGCCTGGGCCGATGGCCGCAAGCGCCTGGTCATGGAGGATTTCTACCGGCTGATGCGCCGCCAGACCGGCTTGCTGATGGCCGGCAAAGACCCCGAAGGCGGCCGCTGGAACTTCGACGCCGAGAACCGCAAGCCGCCGCCCAAGGGCCACGCCTTCCCGCCGCCGCCGCGCTTTGCCCCCGACGCCATCACCGCCGAGGTTCTGGCGCTGGTCCAAGCGCGCTTTGCCGATCACTACGGCGACCTCGAGCCATTCGATTACCCCGTCACCCGCGCCGACGCGCTGCGTGCCCTCGACGACTTCATTGCCCGCCGCTTGGCCAGCTTCGGCGACTATCAGGACGCCATGCTGAGCGGCGAGGACGTCCTCTACCACAGCCAGCTGTCGCCCCTGCTCAACTGCGGGCTGTTGCTGCCCCTCGAAGTCTGCACCGCCGCCGAGGCCGCCTGGCGCGCCGGCGCGGTACCGCTCAACGCCGCCGAGGGCTTCATCCGCCAGATCCTCGGCTGGCGCGAGTTCGTCCGCGGCATCCACTGGCTCGCCGGGCCCGATTATCCGGCGCGCAACCACCTCGCCGCCACCGCCGACCTGCCCGATTTCTACTGGACCGGCGACACCGACATGAACTGCCTGCGCCAGAGCGTGCTGGCGACGAAGCGCAACGCCCATGCCCATCACATCCAGCGGCTGATGGTGCTCGGCAATTTCGCCATGCTCATCGGCGTCGCGCCGACGCAGATTCACGAATGGTTCCTGATCGTCTATGACGACGCCTATGAATGGGTCGAAACGCCCAATGTCATCGGCATGAGCCAGTTTGCCGATGGCGGCATGGTCGGCACCAAGCCCTATGCGGCGGGCGGCGCCTACATCAACCGCATGTCGGATTACTGCCGCGGCTGCCGCTACGATGTGAAGGCGCGCACCGGCGCCGACGCCTGCCCGTTCAACAGCCTGTACTGGGATTTCCTCGCCCGCCACCGTGACGTGCTCGGCCGCAACCACCGGCTGCTGCGCATGTACGACGGCTGGGACCGTTTCGACACCGACGAGCAGCAGCGCATTCGCACCCAGGCCGAAGGCTTCCGCCACGCCCTCGCCAACCCCGCCGCCTGAAAGCCTTTGACAGCCGGCGCCCGCCTGCCCAAGCCGGCGGCGGGGAGGAAGCGATGTCCGAAAGCCGCGGCCGCTGGCTGCTGATCACGCTGTTGTTCACCGGCACGGCGCTGAACTATGTCGATCGCCAGGTGCTGGCGCTGCTGAAACCGACGCTTGTCGCCGAATTCGGCTGGGACGACGCCGAGTTCGGCGCGCTCGGCAGCGCCTTCCAGATCGCCGCGGCCGGCGCGCTGCTGCTCGTCGGCTGGTTCGTCGACAAGGTCGGCGTCCGCCGCGCCTATGGCCTCGCCGTCGCGGTGTGGAGCGCCGCCGGCATGGCGCATGCGCTCGCCGCGACGGTCAACCAGTTCCTTGCGGCACGCATCACGCTGGCGGTCGCCGAAAGCGTCAACACGCCGGCGGCGGTCAAGGCGGCGGCGCTGTACCTGCCGCTGCGGCTGCGCTCGCTCGGGCTTGGGCTGGTTAACACCGCCCCCAATATCGGCGCGATCCTCACCCCGCTGCTGGTGCCGCCACTGGCGCTGGCGTTCGGCTGGCAGGCGGCGTTCGTCGTCACCGGCGGGCTCGGCTTCGTCTGGCTGGCGTGCTGGTGGGCGGGGACACGATCGCTCAAGATCGTCACGACGCCGCCGCGCGCCGGCGAAGGCAATTGGGGCGCGCTTTTGCGCGACCCGCGCTCCTGGGCGGTGATCGGTGCCAAGGCGCTGAGCGACTGCAACTGGTGGTTCCTGCTGTTCTGGCTGCCCGATTTCTTCGGCCGCCAGTTCGGCATGAACCAGGCGACCCTGGGTTGGCCGATCGCCATCATCTATTCGATGGCGGCCTTGGGCGCGCTGTCGTCGGGGCTGGTCTTCCCACGGTTGCTGGCGGCGGGGCTCAGCGTCAATGCGGCGCGCAAGGGGTCGATGCTCGGCTATGCGCTGCTCATCCTGCCGGTGCCGCTGGCGGTCACCGCGACGACCCCGCTTGCGGCGGCGCTGCTGATCGGCCTGGCGCTCTTCGCCCATCAGGGTTTTTCGACCAACATCTTCGGCTTCGCCGCCGACGCCGTGCCGCCGGGGCGCGTCGCCAGCGTCATGGCGGCGGGCGGGCTGGCGGGCAACCTCACCGGCGCCGCGACCATCGCGCTCGCCGGCTGGGCGCTGAAGACCGGCCAAGGGTACATGCCGTTCTTCGCCTTCGCCGCGGTCGCCTATCTGCTGGCGACGCTGGTCGTCCAGCTGATCGTGCCGCGGATTGTCGCGCATGAGTGAGGGGGTGCCGCGCGGCTAGGTGGTTGGTACGCGCTTGAACTCCAAGGGAGCCTGTCGAGAAGCGTGAGAATACCTAAAAGGAAGGAGGCACCGTTAGATAAGGCGGAGAAAAGCCTCCGTTTCCTAGAAGCCACACGCGAGATCGAAGCCTACCGAGGCCAATTAGACAGCGGCGCCACCGCCCGATTCCACGCACTGACTTAGGCCAAGCCTCTGAAAAATCAGCGATCAAAGCCCTGGACGAATTCTGGCGATTCTGCTATCAGGGTCATGGGCGGACCTCACGGTCCGCCCATGGCTTTCAGTTAGGCTTTTTTGGTCACTGCTTGCCACACAGCATGTCTCCTTTTCTCCTTGGACGGGTTAAGGGTTTATGTTGTGGATTGCGGTGACAGTGCACTAATTGCCCCATTGCGGACAAATCCCACCCGTTGGCCTCGGTGTCAAATCCCGGCCGCCGCCGCGAGCACCTCCTCCACCCACGCCGGCACCAGCACCGTCGCCGTCCCGTGGCGGGCTTCGTCGAACAGCGGGGTGCCGGCGCTGGGGTCGAGGTTCAATTCGAGCGTCGCTGCCCCCGCCTCGCGCGCCCAGTCGACAAAGCCGGCGGCCGGATAGACGGCGCCCGAGGTGCCGATCGAGGCGAGCGGGTCGCAGGCGGCGATCGCCTCCATGTGGTAGGGTATCTCGCCGCTGGTGGCGGCGCAGGAGACGATGATGCTGACGTTGATGCTCATGCTGGCGACGCCCGCCTACACCGTCCCGCCAGGCCTGGCGGTCGTCGGCGGCCTGCAAGGGTGCTGGCAGGTAAGCGGGCAGGTGCAAGGCAAGGCCTCGCCCTCGATTGCGCGGGGGCAGTGGCATCTCGGCCGGCGCTATTTCACCCTGCACCTGCGCGCGACCGGGGCGGACCCCTATGAGGCGGCAATCACCTATGGCGCCGGCGCGCAGCCGCGCGCCATCGGGTCGGTGTTTCTGGATAGTTTCGGCGGCCTGTACGAACCCTCACTGGGTCTTGGCGCG
This sequence comes from alpha proteobacterium AAP81b, assembly GCA_001295935.1. GTDB lineage: Bacteria > Pseudomonadota > Alphaproteobacteria > Sphingomonadales > Sphingomonadaceae > Sandarakinorhabdus. The sequence continues at coordinate 14,825 of LJHX01000126.1, read as the reverse complement.
CTGGAACGGCGCGGGTTCGTGCAACGCTACCGCTTCGCTGACGCCACCTATCTCAATCGCTTCAGCCGCGCCGGCACTGGCTGGCGCTGGACCATCACCGAGCAGGCCAAGGGCAAGCCGCCCTCGGTGTTTGCCGATTATGACCTGCGCCCAGCGCCATGCCGCGGCATGCAGTTCGATTACTGAGGACGCCCCGACGGGGCTCCGTACAGGTTGCGCCTCAGCGCCCGACCGCCGCCAGAACCTCCGCCACCCACGCCGGCACCAGCGCCGTCGCCGGGCCGTGGCGGGCTTCGTCGAACAGCGGCGTGCCGGCGCTGGGGTCGAGGTTGAGTTCGAGGGTCGCCGCGCCCGCCTCGCGCGCCCAGTCGACGAAGCCCGCGGCCGGATAGACGGCGCCCGAGGTGCCGATCGAGACGAAGAGGTCGCAGGCGGCGATGGCGGCGGCGATCGCCTCCATGTGATAGGGCATTTCGCCGAACCAGACGATGTCCGGCCGCAACCGCGCGGCGCCGCAGCGACGGCAGGCGGGGGCGCCGGCGTCGGTATTGGAGAGGTCGCCCTCCCAGGGCATCGCGGCGCCGCAGCCGGCGCAGAGCGCCGACTTGAGCTCGCCGTGCATGTGGCGCAGGCGCCGCGACCCGGCGCGATCGTGGAGGTCGTCGACATTCTGGGTGACGAGCAGCAGCTCCCCCGGCCATTCGGCATCGAGCCGCGCCAGCGCGTGATGGGCGGCGTTGGGCTCGACCTTGGCGAGCGCGGCGCGGCGCAGGTCGTAGAAGCGCTGGACGAGGACGGGATCGCGGCGGAAGGCCTGCGGCGTCGCGACATCCTCGACGCGATGGCCTTCCCACAAGCCGTCGGGGCCGCGGAAGGTCGGCACGCCGCTTTCGGCCGAAATGCCGGCGCCAGTGAGGATGACGAGGTTGCGCGGGGTCATGATGGGGGCGTTAACACGGCGTTGCGACGACCAGAAGCCATTTGAAGTCGCCATGCAACTGCGATAGCGTTCAGCGCAACCGCTTGGCAGTGCCAGCCAGTATCGCCACGAGACGACAGACCAGGAGATCTTAAATGCCTCTTAACGCCAGCGATGCGCAACAGACTTTCAACGTCGCCGGTCCCGAGCAATTCAAGGGAACCTATACCTATGACCCGCAAAAAAGTGGAATGATCGCAATAGTCATAACCCCTGGACTTGGTGGCACCAAGTCGATGGCGATGGCATGCCGCATTTCACGTCATGGACGAATGATTATACCAACGCCGGCGTGATCAAAAGCTTCCACCTGTCGTGGAACTATAACAAGCAGAAACACAAGCCGATCCATATTCATTATACGGTCAGCGGTACCGGCAAGGTCAAATGGAAATCGACCGATTGCAATCGCACCGGGGGCGATGCCGATAACGCCAAGGCCCAGGTCAATAACAATGCCGCGGATCTCGATGCTCTCGCCCAGGCGCTCATCGACGGCATCTTCTCGGTCAACGGCTGAGATTCCGGCGACGGCGACCGAACCATGGCGGCGCCGGCGCGCCCGCGGCACTGGCGTTTCGTCAATGAACTTGCGGCAATGGCGTTGCGCCGATGGCCGCGAAGGTTCAGGAAGCGCCGATGGCGGCAAGGATCCGGATTGGCGTGCTCGGCGCCGGCGGGCGGATGGGCGCGGCGGTGATCGCCGCCGCCGCCGCCGAACCGCGCGCCATGCTCGCCGGCGCCATCGAGCGCGCCGGGCATGAAGCGGTCGGCCGGCCGCTCGGCGCGCCTTTCGCCGCCAATCTGACGATCTGCGCCAACCCCGGCCCGCTCGCCCATGCCAGCGACGTGCTGATCGACTTCACCTCGCCCGCCGCCCTCGAAGCGACGCTCGACGCGGCGTGCGAGGCCGGTAAGGCGGTGGTGGTCGGCACCACGGGGCTCGAAGCCGGCCACCATGCCCTGATCGATCGCGCCGCCCGGACGGTGGCGGTGCTGCAGGCGGCCAATACCAGCCTGGGCGTTGCCGTGCTGACGCGGCTGGTGCGCGAGGCCGCGCGCACGCTCGACTGGGATATCGAGATCGCCGAGCTGCATCACCGCCACAAGGTCGATGCGCCGTCGGGCACGGCGCTGGCGCTCGGCGAGGCGGCGGCGGCGGCGCGCGGGCGCCGCTTCGACGATGTCGCCGCCTATGGCCGCGAGGGCGAGCGCCGACCGGGCGAGATCGGCTTTGCCAGCCTGCGCGGTGGCAGTGCGGCGGGGGATCATCTGGTGCTGCTCGCCGGCGAGGGCGAGCGGATCGAGCTCGTCCATCGCGCCGAGAACCGCATGATCTTCGCGCGCGGCGCATTGCAGGCGGCGCTGTGGCTCGCCGGCAAGGCCGCCGGGCGTTACGCCATCGACGACGTGCTGGGGCTGTAGCGCCGATAGTCCGAAAGCGCCGCGGCAATGACCTTGGCGACCTCGCGGCGTTCGTCGGCCGACAGGAAGCCGCCGACCCGCACCCGCCGGCCGCGGCCGGTGAGAAACAGATGCGCGTCGCCCAGCGGCGTTTCCTCGACATCGACGCGCGTCCAATAGGCTTCGAGCGCGACGTCGCGGCGGACGCCATGATGGCTGATCCGCGTCACCGTCAGCGCATCGTCGGCGAGGACGACGCGTTCGAGGGCGCGGCCAGTGGCGTTGCTGGCGCGGAAGGCCCACCACAGCGCGCCGACATCGAGCGCCAGGAAGGGCAGCACCGGCCAGGCGCCGAGCGCCAGGAAGCGCAGCGCGCCGAGGCCGAAGATCACCGCCACGCCGCCGACCACCCAGCGCATATGGTATGGCGCCAGCGAACGATTGGGGGTGAGCGTCAGGTCGAGCGGCATTCGGCCACCGTAGCGCCGCCGCGCTTGCCTTCCCAGCGCCCGTGACGCCAAAGCGCAGGCATGACTCCCGCCGCCATTGATGAACTCTTCCGCCGCCTTGCCGCCGCTGCCCCCGAGCCGGTGACCGAGCTCGAGCACGTCAATGTCTATACCCTGCTCGTCGCGGTGGTGCTTTCGGCGCAGGCGACCGATGCCGGGGTCAACCGCGCGACGCGGGCGCTGTTTGCGCAGGTGCAGACGCCGCAGGCGATGCTGGCGCTCGGCGAGGAAGGGCTGAAGGCGCATATCAAGACGATCGGGCTGTTCAACACCAAGGCCAAGAACGTCATCGCGTTGTCCGAGATCCTGGTGCGCGACTTCGGCGGCGAGGTGCCGCGCGAGCGGGCGCTGCTCGAAACGCTGCCGGGGGTCGGCCGCAAGACCGCCAATGTCGTGGTCAATGTGGCCTGGGGCGACGAGACCTTCGCCGTCGATACCCATGTCTTCCGCGTCGCCAACCGCACGGGGCTGGCACCGGGCAAGACCGTTGCCGCGGTGGAAGCTGGCCTCGAAGCGGCGGTGCGGCCGCCGTGGCGGCGCCATGCGCATCATTGGCTGATCCTTCACGGCCGCTACACCTGCGTGGCGCGCACGCCGAAATGCCCGGCGTGCACCATCGCCGATCTGTGCGAATTTGCCGGGAAAACCGCCATTTGACCGCGCCCGCGGGCGGAACCCGGCAAGTTCAGGGGACGTTCAGACCGGTGGCGTCATTGCTGACCCACGCGTAATGGTTGCGTAGCGTAAGCAGTTGCGGCGGGGCGGCGTATCGGCCCCGCCCCTTCGATCGGGAGGCAGAAATGCGCATCCTTTTGCTGGCAATGGCAGGGCTTGCGGGGCTCGCGGCGTGTTCGAACGCCCCGCAGACGGCGAGCGCGCCGCCACCGCCGCCCCGGGTCGCCGCGACGCCGATCGCCGGTGCCGAGCCGGTGAAGTGCGTCCAGCTGCAGAACATCCGCGAAAGCCGGGTGATCGACGATTCGACGATCGATTTCTACCTGCGCGACGGCCGTGTGCTGCGCAACAATCTGCCCGGCCGCTGTCCGCAGCTCGGCTTCGAGCGCGCCTTCACCTATCAGACGAGCATCACCCAGCTGTGCAATGTCGATATCATCACGGTGCTCTACCAGGGCGGCGGTATCCGGCAGGGCGCCAGCTGCGGTCTCGGCAGCTTCACGCCGATCGAGCCGCCGGCACGGCGCGGCTAGCACGATCGGCGCTGGCAATCGCGCCGCGCCGCTGGTAACGGGGCCTTTGCGCACCCGTAGCTCAGCTGGATAGAGCGCTGCCCTCCGAAGGCAGAGGTCACAGGTTCGAATCCTGTCGGGTGCACCACGCAGTGTCCGGGCCCGGGAGGTGGTGGCATTAGCCGGGATTAGATGGGATTAGCTCTGTAAATACCGCGACTTTGTCGGTCAGCGTGGCGCGGCGAGAGGCCTGAAGTGTCTCGCCGAGAGCGCCATTTGGCGGGGTTTCGGGCCTGCGTCTCATGCGCTGCAGAACAGACCTCACGGCCCGATTCGGGCCGGGTCGAGCCTCAGGCAGCGGGCAATAGTAGCTCGCGCTGCGCCGTCCAGGTGGCGGGCAGGTCGGCCTTGATCAGCTGCGTGGCATCGAGCGATGCCGGTTGGCGGCCGTCGAGGGCGGCGCGGATGATGTCAGGCGCCAACCAGCTTATGCGGATAAGCTGAGCGAACCGCTTGCGGCAGAGGCTGTGCCGCTCGGCGATGTCCTTGATCGACAGGGCGGGCGAGGCGAGCAACAGGTCGCGGGCAGCAAAGGCCTCGGCGAGCAACTGGACGAGGCGCTCATCCCGATCAGGGTTGGCTACTGCTCGGGAGGCGGGGCTGAGCACGATCAGCCGCTGTACCACGATGCGTTCAAGGTCATGCGCAGGCACTCGCCAGGCTGGCGGTTCAGCCTTGGCCGGGTCGAGCCCCAGCGTGGCATAGTAGCGATAGCGCTTGGCACCCTTGTTGGTCTGGCTCGGTGTCATCCGCCTGCCGTGGCCATCGTGCAGGATGCCGATCAACATCGCCTCGGACTGGCGGTGCGGCAGGCCGCGGGTATCGGGGCCATTGTCGGTTAGCCGGGCCTGGACCTCGTCCCATAGTGGCTTCGGCACGATGGCCGGGTGCTCGCCGGGACAGGTAGTGCCCTTGTGAACGATCTCGCCGCGATAGATGCGGTTCTTCAGCAGATGGAACAGCGCACCACGCTGGATGGGGATGCCGCCGCGAGGGCCAGCGCTGGTCTGCATCACCTTGGTGCGCACGCCATCGGCGGCAAGCTGGCCGATAAGCTCACGCACCGAGCCCGCGCCAAGATAGCGGCGGAAGATGTGTCGCACGGTCTCGGCCTCGGCGTCGTTGGGCACCAGCTTGCGGTCGCGCACGTCATAACCGAGCGGCACCGGGCCGCCCATCCAAATGCCCTTGCGCTTGGAGGCAGCCACCTTGTCGCGCACGCGCTCGCCGATGACCTCGCGTTCGAACTGGGCAAAGCTCAGTAGGACGTTGAGCGTCAGCCGCCCCATGCTGTTGGTCGTGTTGAACGCTGGGTGACCGAGACGAAGCTCGCGCCCGCGGCATCGAGGATCTCGACGATCTTGGCAAAGTCAGCGAGGCTGCGGGTCAGCCGGTCGACCTTGTAGACGACGATGACATTGACCTTGCCGGCCTCGACATCGGCAAGCAGCCGCTTCAGCGCCGGCCGTTCCATGGTGCCGCCGGAGATGCCGCCATCGTCGTAGAGTTCAGGGCTGGCAACCCAGCCTTCGCCGGCCTGGCTGAGGATATAGGCGGAGCACGCTTCGCGCTGGGCATCGAGGCTATTGAAGGCCTGGTCGAGACCCTCCTCGGTCGATTTGCGGGTGTAGACCGCGCAGCGCCGCTCCGCCGCCAGCCGTGCGCTCTCAACGCTGCGCATGGGTCCGGCCCTTGGCAAGGGCAGCGCTTCCGCCGACGACCTTGGTCTTGCCGTTATGCAAGCCGAAGTAGCGTGGCCCCGACCAATGCGCCCCGGTGATTTCCCGCGCGATGCTGCTCAGCGATGCATAATGGCGCGCTTCGAACAGATATCCGTGCTCAGTTACCTCGACGGTCCAGGTCTTGCCGCCCCAGCGCCGAACCAGCCGCGTGCCTCGCCGCATCTCGATCGCCCGCCCTGGCCGAGCGCCGTCGGCGGTCTCGGTGGCCAGCGACCGCAACTCGCGATCGGCGCTCGGCGGCAGCCGGCGGGGCAACAGGGGCAATGATCGCCAGGGCAAGCAGCAGCGCACGCATCGCGCTCACAACGCCTGTGCCGGCAAAACCGCTTCGCCCGCGCCGGCGAGCGCGGCGGCCAGCGCTGCCGCCAGCCCGTTCGGCGCGGCGAAGGGCTTGATGAGGACGCCATCCATGCCGGCGGCGAGGCAGGCGGCACGCGTTTCGGGCAGCGCGTCGGCGGTCAGCGCCACCAGCTTCGGGCGCCGCCCTAGCTGCCCCGCCCGCGCCGCCAGCGCCGCGGCGACGTCGAGCCCCGACTCGGCGCCAAGCCGGACGTCGATCAGCGCCAGGTCGAAATGCCCTTCCCCTGACCCCGCCGCCAGCGCCGCCGCCGTGTCGCCCGCCGCGGTGACACGATGGCCCATCGCCGCCAGCAGCGCCGTGGTGACTTCCCGGGCGATCGGGTCGTCTTCGACGAGCAGCACGCGCTGCGGCGGGTCGGTGGCGGCGGCCGCGGCTTGCGGTACCGCTGCCGCGGGCAGCGGCAGCACCACGGTGAAGTCGCTGCCGCCGCCCGCCGCGGGCGCATAGGCGATGCTGCCGCCCATCAGTGCCGCCAACCGGCCGCAGATGTGGAGGCCGAGGCCCAGCCCGGCGTGGCGGTCGCCCGGCACCAGCGCAAAGGCATCGAACAGCCCGGCGACGCGCGCCGGAGCGATGCCGGGGCCGGAATCGGTGACGTTGATCGTCAGCGGCTGCGTCGGCGCCGCGACGCGCGCGCTAACGACGACCTCGCCCGCCGGCGTATAGGCAATGGCGTTGCTGACCAGGTTGCCGACAAGCTGCTCGAAGCGGGCGCGGTCGCCCATCACCGCCGGCGGCAGGTCGCCGAGTTCGAGATTCAGCGCCAGTCCCTTGGCATCGGCGCGGGCGCGGTGGATTTCGACGACATCGTGCAGGCTGCGCGCCGGATCGAAGGGCGCCGGCGCCAGGGTGATGCGCCCGGCATCGGCGCGGGCGACGTCGAGAATATCGTTGACCAGCGTCGTCAACGTGTCGCCAGCACGGGCAGCAAGGCTGACGAGGCGCGCCTGATCGGCCGCCAGTCCGCCGCGCGCCAGGGTCTGCAGCACGCCCATCACCCCGCCGAGGGGATTGCGGACATCATGGCTGATCATCGTCAGCAACCGGACACGGGCTTGCGCGGCGGCCTCGGCGGCCGCGCGGGCGATTTTCTCGGCGGCGACGGCGCGGCGCAGGTCGGCCAGCGCCGCGGCGAGCAGCATGCCGGCGATGGCTTCGGCGAACAGGTAGGAATGGACCAACGCGAAGCTGTCGTAGAAATTGGCGCGCACGAACGGCCCGACGCCGAGCACCGTCACCCCGACGGCGCCCAGCGCCATCAGTAGCGTCATCGCGGCGGGGCCATTAAGGCCGAAGCGCGCGCCGGCCCACAGGCTGAGCAGCAGCGTGAACAGCTTGCACAGCTCGACCGCCCAGATCGGATTGCGGATCAGCAGCAGCCCGGCGATGATCCCGAAGCCCGCCGCGGCGAAGGCGAGGGCATCGAAGGCGCTGCGCCAAGTCACCCGCGCGTCGACGATGCGCCGCCACAGCAGCAGCGGCGGCGCGACGATCACCACCCCCATGGCGTCGCCCATCCACCAGACCAGCCAGGTCGATTGCAGGTTGCTGCCGCCCTGGCCGCTGGCAGTGACGGCGAGCGTGCCGACTGTCGCGCTGAGCATCGTCGCACCGAGGGCCGCGATCAGGATGAACCACAGCACCCGCGCCATCTCGCCGGGATCGTCGCGCCGGACAATGACGCCGCGCAGCACGCGCGACCCGACCAGCGCCGGCAAGGTGTTGCCGACGGCAACGAGCGCGGCGAGTTCGGGCGCGCCCAAAACCTGCAGATTGACGAGGAAAGCGCCGAGCACGACCCCCGGCGCCAGCCGCGCGCCGCCCAGCCAGATGGCGGCGAAAGCGATTCCCGACGGCGGCCAGAACAAGGTCACCGCCTCGCCGACAAAGGCTAGCTTCAGCCCGAACAGGCCGGTGATGAAATACGCGGCGGCGACGAGCAGATTGGCGAAGCCCAGCTCGAGCAATGGCATCGGCGCGCGTGGCTTCACGGCAAGGAAAAGCTGTTGCATCATCGCGCGACCTTGGCCCAGGCCCGTAACGAGGCGCAATGAGCGACGACAGTCTGCCGCCGGACGGTGGCACGATCGACACCTCGCGGTTGGCCGATATCCTCGCTGTGCTGCCGCGGGCGCGCTACGACCTGCTGGTGGCGACGCTCGTCGGCGAGGTCGTCGCGCTCGGGCATGGCGACGGCGGGCCCGCCGTGCTGCACCGGCTGCGCGGCAGCGCCGCGACCCTTGGCCTCACTGGCCTGGCGCGCGGGCTCGACCATGCCGAGGCGGCGGTGGCACGCGGCAAGGCGCTGCCGGCGGGGCTTGCCGACCTCGCCATCGCGGCAGCCGCCGCGGTTCAAGCCTCCGGCGCGGCGTAGCAATAGCCCTCGCCCTGGCGGGTGAGGATGCGCGGCGCCCCGGAAGCCGGAACGGCGGCGGCGGCGGCGAGCTTGCGGCGGATGCGGCTGACCATGACGTCGATGGTGCGGGCGTTCGACTCGCTGTCCGCCGAGGCGACGACTTCGAGGAGATAGTCGCGCGCCAGCGGCAGCCCGCCGGCCTGGACGAGCGCCGCGAACAGATCGAATTCGGCGCGCGTCAGCCGCACCACCGTTCCCGCCGGATCGGCGAGCTCGCGGCGCACGAGGTCGAGCGTCCAGCGGCCGAGCTCGATGACCGGCAGCCGCGCGGCGGCGGGGGGCAACCGCGCGGCGGCAGCGTCGGCCGCACGCGCCGTCCGCCGCAGCACCGCCTTCACGCGCGCGACGAGCTCGCGCATGTCGACCGGCTTGACGAGATAATCGTCGGCGCTTTCGAGGCCGCGCAGGCGATAATCGGTGCTGCCCAGGCTGGTCAGGTGGATGATCGCGCAATCGCGCCGCGCCCGCAGCTGCGGGGCGAGTGCGAAGCCCGAGGCGTCGGGGAGATTGACGTCGACGATGGCGAGATCGAAGCTGTCGCGTTCGACGCGCGCCCGCGCGCTGGCAGCGTCGGCGACGGCGGTGACGGCGAACCCCGCGGCGACCAGAAAAGCCAGCACCACCTCGCGAACGGCGGCGTCATCCTCGACGAGCAGGATCGACGCGGACGCTTCGGGCAACGACGGACTGGACACGGCGGGAGCGATGTTTAGCCACGCGATATCGCGCTGACCAGAGCGCTGGGCGGCGCCAAAGGCAATTTCATTGCTGTTAGCCATTCGTCACCAAGGGCTTGCGAGGGATCAGGCAGCGCGGCCGATCAGCCCGGCGAAGACGCCGTCGAGCCCCTGCCAGGCGGTGACCTGCGGCGGCAGCGGCGGGCGGGCGACCTGATGCGGCAAAGCGGCGGCGAGACGGTCGATCGGTACCCAGCTGCCGCCGTGGCGGAAGCCGGCGCGGACCAGCCCAAGCGCTGCCTGCCGGCCGCTTGCCGTCAGGATCGCGTGTTCGAGATAGACCCAATGCCCTTCCCAGCCGAGCAGGCGGGTGGTGGCTGTCGCCGGTTCCCACAGCGCCAGCTCGCGGCGGAAGTGGATGGCGCTGCTGGCGAGCACCGGCCGCCAGCGCCGGCGCAGCACTTGGCGCGCGATGCCGGTGCGCAGCAGCCATTCGACGCGGGCGAGGTCCATCAGCTGGAAATAGCGGCCGTTGTTGAGATGGCCGTTCAAGTCGATGTCGTGCGGCAGCACGCGGAAACGCGTCGCCAGCACCGCATCGGGGGCGATTGTCGCGCCAGTGGCGCCGCGCCACAGCGCCGGCAGCGATCGGGCGTAGAGTTTCATCATAGCCTCAGAACCCTCGCGTGATCTGGACGTAGAAGGCCGACAGCCGCCGCACCCGGCCGAAATAGCTGAGCGCCGGGCCGAGGAAGACGTCACCACCGGCGGTGACGCGGACATGGTCGTCGATGGCATAGGTCAGCTTCGGCCGAATCGCGGCATCGCCGGTTTCGGCAAAGGCGATTGCCGAAATCTCGCTGTCGAGCGTGTCCTGCAGCCATTTGCGCGCGATGCGGAACGTCACGCCGTTCTGGGTTTCGTCGAGCTGGTTGTTGACCGCGGCGCTCTGCGCGGCGACGGCGGCGACGAGCGGATTGGCGAGGCGCCGCGGGTCCGAATAATCGAAGATCCGGCGGAAGCTGTATTGCAGATTGACGTTTACCCCGCCCGCCAGGGTCGTGTCGACGCCGGCGACGAGCCAGAGATTGTCGTTCTTCCGGAAAGCATCGTCGGCGCCGCGGTAGCGGCTGTAAGCGATCTCGGCGCGCCAGCCGATCCGGCCCCAGGTGCCGGCGGCGTCAGCGGCGAAGACGTCGACCTTGGGGAATTGCTGCTGGACGGCGACGAGGGTTCCCAAGGGGCTGCCCGGCGGCACCGCGACGGCGACAAAATCGCGGGTGCGGTCGATCCCGTGAAACCAGCCGAGCGACCAATCGACCCTGCCGCCGCTGCGGTCGAGCTTGACCGCGAATTGTGCATTGTCGCGCGGGCGCGCGTCGGCGACGATGACGACGCCGGGCCGGCGGCGGTCGATCGGGAAGACATTGCCACGAAACTCGGGCAGCCAGTACGCGTCGAGGGTCAGCGCGCCGAGGCCAAGGCGCGCCTGTACCATGGCGCTGCCGCGGCGCTGCTCGTCGTCGCTGGCGACGAGCAAGGTATAGTCGCGCGAGGTGAGGACATCGCTTGGGTTGAGGCGGTCAGCGCGGCCCCAGACGGGGATCAGCCGGCCGCCGCGCAGCTCGAAACTGCCGGCAGTCCACCGTCCCCAGGCCTCGACGGCGTCGCCGCGGAAGCCGCGGACGCTGTCGCCCTGGACATAGCCTTCGGCGAAGGCGTCGAAGCGCCCGGCGCGCGGCCCGGCGCGCAGGCGCAGCGCACCGACCGCCGTCGGGCCGGCCTCGCCGAGGTCGCGGTCATGCGTCCAGGCGCCGGCACGCAGCGACGCCTTGAGGCCGAGACGCGCGCCGATGCCAGGGCGCGGCGCGGTGGCAGGATCGTCGCTCGCGCCGCTCTCGGCGATCGGCGCCAGTTCGACCGTCGTTGCGGTGCCGCCCGAGTCGGCGGGCGCTTCGCTCGGGGCGTCGGCGGGCGCCGCATCGACGGGTGCGTCAGCCGGCGCCGGCTGGGCGATCGCCGCCGCCAGCAACCAGAGGGTCAGCATCAGGGGGCGCGTTCGAGAGCGCGCGGCAGGAAGGCGTCGTCGGCAACCGGCGTGTCGGTGCGGAAGCTGGCATATTCGATCAGCGTCGAATGGCCAGTCACGACATTCTTCATCAACTGCTTCATCGGCTGGACGCGCTTGTTCCTGGGGTCGACGACGCGGATGTCGGTCGCCGTATAGACTTTCAGCAGCGCCCCCTGGCGGTCGTAATACTCGACCTTCAGCGGCGCCGAATCGCTCGCCCGTAGCCAGGAAACGCGCTTGCCATAGCCGGTGTTGGCGACGACCGAAGCGTCCTTCGGCAGCGATTCGACCACCCGCGCCGGCACACCGTCGATCGCCTCGCTGCGTACCAGCCGGTGGCGCCATTCGTCGACCGGATGGCCGAGCACGTCGCCATAGGAGAAATCGGTGCCGACAAAGGCGTCCTTGCGGTTCGACGCCGCCAGCCGGCGGACCTTCTTGAGCGCCGGCAGCCAGACCCAGATGTCGTCATCGGTGTCGCCATTCTCGATGGTCAGTACCGCCGTGCCGGCGATATCGGCGGGCGCCGAAAAGCGGACGAGCCGCTTGTTGTTGACGCCGTCGGGCTTGAGTTCGGTGATCGAGCTCGTCGTCCGCACCCGCGCCTGGCCTTGCGCATTGGTCAGCACGAAGCGCCCCATCGCGACGCTGTGCAGCGGCTTGGCGACCTTGAGGCTGTCGGCCATCAGCGCCGCGGCATCGGGCTCGGCGGCAACGGCTGGCGCCATGGGCCAAGCGGCGACGACCAGCAGCGCCAACGCCGCCGCGGCCGGCGCCAGCCCGGTCGCACGGCGCGGCGCGCCGTCGCGGGGGAAGATCACCCGCGGTCGCACCGCCAGCAGCAGCGCCGCATAGAGCGTCAGGGTCGACAGCGCCGCCACCAACATTGAGACGACGGTGAGGATCGACAGCCACAAATGGATGTTGAAGCCCACCGACGCCATCAGCACGGCATAGCCGCCGGCAACCGCGGTCGCGACGAACAGCACGGCCTTACCGGCGCTTGCGTAGGCGGCGCGGATCGCGCTGGCCTCGTCGCGCTGCACGCGGAGTTCCTCGCGCAGCCGCCAGGTGAGGTAGATGGCGTAATCGGCGCCGATGCCGATGGCGAGCGCGGCGATCGTCGCGGTAGCGATCTGCAGCGGAATGCCGGCGAGCCCCATGACGCCGAACACCGCGACGACGGTGGCGACGAGCGGCACCAAGATCAGGCCACCGAGGGCCGGCGAGCGGAACAGCAGCGCCGCGACGACGAAGACGACGGCGAGGATCTGGACGATGTTGCGCACCTTGCCGTCGATCATCACCTCGTTCATCGCCGTCGGCGTGGTGATCGACCCGCCGAGGCGGACACTGACACTCGGCGGGAAGCTCGCCAGCACCGGCTTCAGCTCGGCGTCGAGGCGTTCGAGAAACGACGACGAGTCGCTTTTGACAAAGGCCTGGATGATGGCGTTGCGATAGGGATAATCGACAAGGCCGTCGAAGTCGCCGGGCTCGCCCGACATCGAATAGAGCAGCAGATATTGCGAGATCAGCTCGGCGTCGCCGGGCAGCGTCGCCGGCCCGCTGCCGCCGGTCATGCCGCGGTTGATCTGCTTCAAAAGATCGGCGATCGATAGCGTGTGGCCGATCTCGGGCTGGCGCTCGAGAAATTCCTGGGTCCGCGCCATCGCGGCGAGCACCGCCGGATCCTTGATCGCGTCGTCAGCCTTGCCCTCGACGAGGACGTAGAAAGTGTTCGTCCCCGCCATCGCGCGGTTGAGATCGGCGTCGGCGACACGCACCGGCAGGCTGGCGCCGAAAAAGCTGCGCAGCGAATTGTTGACATGGACCTGGGTCGCGCCGGCGACGAGCACCGCGCCCGCCAGCCCCGCGGTGATGAACACCCGCCGCCGTGCCGCGCCGGTCGCGACCTGGCGGGCGAAGAAGCCGGCGATCCGGTCCCAGACGGTGATCTCGGCTTCGGCGATGGCCTCCTTGGGCCGCGGCGCCGGCAGCATGGCGCGCAGCGCCGGGGTGAAGGTCAGCTCGACGATGGCGACGGCGAAAATGCCGAGGCCGCAGAAGATGCCGAAGGTGCGGATCGCCTGGATGTCGAAGACGATCAGCGACAGGAACGACAGCCCGGCGATGCCGCAAGCCGCGAGCAGCACCGGCCCGACCTTGACGATGGCGCCGCAAACGGCGCGGCGGTTGGCGTCACGCCGATCGGTCACCCCTTCGGCGATCAGCCGGTCGAACTCCTCATAATAGCGTTTGAGCATCTGGACGGCATGGCCGGCGGCGACCGCGAGGATGAGGATCGGCGTGACATTGTTGAAGGGATCGAGATGCACCCCGGCGAGCGTCATGATGCCCAGCGACCATATCAGCGCCAGCACCGCGGTCACCAGCGGCAGCACCAGGCCCTGAATCGTGCGGAAGGCTTCGAGGTGGATTAGGCCGATGAGCAAAATGGCGATCGGCAGCAGCCAGCCCATGCGCTTCGAGAAGGTTTCGAGCGCTTCGAGAAACGCCGGCTGGCCGGCAACCTCGAGGCGGATGCCCGGCGCCCGCGCCGGCGCCAGCGCCGCCTCGACACGCTGCATCACCGCGCCGAAACCCTTGGGGTCCTTGGCGAATTCGACGTAGACCGCGGCGGTGCGCTGATCGGCGCTGACCAGCACGTTGCGATAGGCGGGGTTGGCGGCGAGGCGGTCGCGGATGGCGAGCGCCTCCGCTCTGTCGGCAGGGACGTGATCGAGCAGCCGCGCCACGGTCAGGCCCTCGGCATTGCCGGCGATGTCCTTGGCGCGCGGCGCGGCGAGGCTCTGGATATTGCCGCGCATCACGCCCGGGGTGGCTTCGAGGCGCTGGGTGACGGCAAGTAGGGTGCCGAGCACCTGCGGCGTCCAGACATCACCCTGATCGGGGTGGATGCCGACGACGACGGTGTAGCGATTGCCGAACACCGCCTGGACGCGTTCAGTGACCTGGACGAAATCATGGTCGCGCGGCAGTAACTCATCGGCATCAACGATTACTGAAAGATTTCGCAGCTGCACGCCAAGCAACAAGGTAACAACAAGGCTGGCGATCAATACCAGCCAGCGCCGCCGAACGACGAACTCCGCGTACCGCAACATGATGCCGCCCCTATCCTGCCTGCGAGGGCGGTTTCGCCTGCCCGCCAGCGAGGGTCAATCTTATCGAGCGTTTAGCAGGGGTCGATATTGCGCACCGTTCACAACCGCCATTGTGGACCGAACTTCGCGGGGTATTTGCAAATTCTTGGTAACTTCGAAAGGGGAGAATGCCTCCGCTAGAGCGGTTTTCACGGTGGTTGGATCATCGGCACGGTGGCGATTTTGGTTCGTGCCCCAAAGCTGCTCTGGGAGCGAGGAGGGCGCGATGCCTTGGGCATCGTAACCGACGAG
>LJHX01000125.1 GCA_001295935.1 alpha proteobacterium AAP81b | reverse complement strand
GACCACCCCCTCCCGCTCGGCGAAGACGCCGAGTCGCCTCCCCCCTCAAGGGGGAGGAGACTGAGTGCTCCATAAAAACTGGCAACACCCCGCGCGCGTGGCTACACCGCCCGGCGATGACCGTTCCCGATTACAGAGCCACCGTCTTCCTGCCGAAGACCGATTTTCCGATGAAAGCCGGCTTGCCCGAAAAGGAGCCGAAGATCTTGGCGCGCTGGCAGTCGGAGGGCCTTTACGCGCGGTTGCGCGCCGAGCGTGCCGGGCGGGCCAAGTTCATCTTCCACGATGGCCCGCCCTACGCCAATGGCGACATGCACATCGGCCATGCGCTCAACCATATCCTGAAGGACACCGTCTGCCGGACGCAGACCTTGCTCGGCAAGGACGCGCCCTATGTGCCGGGGTGGGATTGCCATGGCCTGCCGATCGAATGGAAGGTCGAGGAGGAATATCGCAAGAAGAAGCGCAACAAGGACGAGGTGCCGCCGGCGGAGTTCCGCGCCGAATGCCGCGCCTATGCCCAGCATTGGGTCGACCGCCAGTCGAGCCAGTTGCAGCGGCTGGGGGTCAACGCCGATTGGGAAAAGCCCTATCTGACGATGGATTTCGCCGCCGAGGCGACCATCGTTTCGGAGCTGCTCAAGGTGGCGATGAGCGGCCAGCTCTATCGCGGCGCCAAGCCGGTGATGTGGTCGCCGGTCGAGAAGACGGCGCTCGCCGAGGCCGAGGTCGAGTATGAGGACATCACCTCGACGCAGATCGATGTGGCGTTCGAGATTGTCAGTTCGCCTATCGGCGAACTGGTAGGGGCGCAGGCGGTCATCTGGACTACGACGCCTTGGACCATTCCGGTCAACCAAGCGATCGCTTACGCGCCGAATGTAGACTATGTGCTGTATACGCCTGAGCATGGTCCGCACGCAGGTGGGAAATACTTGGTCGCCGCTGACTTGTTGGCGACATTCCTTGCTCGAACCGGAAGTATGCCCTCAGTTGGCGTCAGCGAAGGTCACCGGGCAGCCGGTCTTGGTACTCATAAGCTCTTTCTAAAGGGCAAAGATTTTGAGGGTACCATCGCCCGCCACCCGATGCACCGTCTCGGCGGCTTCTTCGCGACGCCCCGCCCCTTCCTCCCCGGCGACTTCGTCACCACCGAGCAGGGCACCGGGCTCGTCCATATGGCGCCCGACCATGGCGAGGACGACTTCGAGCTGTGCAAGGCCAATGGCATCGGCCCGGTGTTCGCTGTCGAAGGTGATGGCCGCTATCGCGCCGACTGGCCGTGGCTCGGCGGGCAGGGCAGTGTCATCAACCCCAAGTTCAATGCCCCCGATGGTCCGATTTGCACCGCGCTGCGCGAGGCCGGCGCGCTGCTCGCGGCGAGTGCCGATTATCCCCACAGCTATCCGCATTCGTGGCGGTCGAAGGCGAAACTGATCTTCCGCGCGACGCCGCAATGGTTCGTGCCGATGGACGTGCCGCTTCCCTCTCCCCTTGAGGGAGAGGGAAATGCGAGCGCAGCGAGCGAGGGTGAGGGTGAGTCGGGAAGCGACAGCACCGGCGATGGACTCACCCTCACCCCGGCCGGCGGTGCCGGCCACCCCTCTTCCTCGAGGGGAGAGGGGAGGACGTTGCGGCAGACGGCGCTGCAGGCGATCGCCGACACGCGCTTCACCCCCGACAAGGGGCGCAACCGCATCGGCGCGATGGTCGAGGGGCGGCCCGATTGGGTGCTCAGCCGGCAGCGCGCCTGGGGGGTGCCGATCACGCTGTTCGTCGATCGCCGCACCGGCGAATATCTGAGAGACCCGGCGATCAACGCCCGCATCGTCGCTGCGGTCGCCGAGCAGGGCGTCGATGCCTGGACCGCCGACTTCGCTCGCGAATTGCTCGGTGACAAGGTCGACGACTACGAACAGATCACCGACATCCTCGACGTCTGGTTCGACTCGGGCTGCACCCATGTCTTCGTGCTTGAGTCTGGCCGCTGGCCGGAGCTGCGCTGGCCGGCCGACCTCTATCTCGAAGGCTCCGACCAGCATCGCGGCTGGTTCCAGTCGTCGCTGCTGCAAGCTTGCGCCACCCGCGGCCGCGCGCCCTATGACGCTATCCTGACCCATGGCTTCACCATGGACCAGGCCGGCAAGAAGATGTCGAAGTCGATCGGCAACACCATCGATCCGCTGGTGGTGATGCAGGACTATGGCGCCGACATCATCCGCCTCTGGGCGCTGAGCATCGACTTCACCGAGGATCACCGCATCGGCAAGGAGATCCTGACCGGCGTCGCCGACCAGTATCGCAAGCTCAGGAACAGTTTTCGGTATTTGCTCGGCGCGCTCGACGGTTTCTCCGACGCTGAAAAGGTCGCACCGGCGGCGATGCCCGAGCTCGAACGCTGGGTGCTGCACCGTTTGGCCGAGATCGACGCCGAGCTGCGCCGCGCCGCCGATGCCTTTGATTTCAACGCCTGGGTCGGTACCTTGGCGGCGTTCTGCAACAACGACCTGTCGGCGTTCGTCTTCGATGTCCGCAAGGATTGCCTCTATTGCGAGGCGGCGGACTCGGCCAAGCGCCGGGCGTATCGGACGCTGCTCGATATCCTGTTCGACGCGCTGGCGCGCTGGCTCGCCCCGGTGCTGGTCTATACCGCCGAGGAAGCCTGGGTCACACGTTGGCCGGGTGCGCCATCCGTGCATCTCGCCGACTGGCCTGCCATTGACCCCACCTGGCGCGATGACGCACTGGCGGCGCGCTTCGCCGTGCTGCGCGGTCTGCGTGACGAGGTCTATCTCGGCCTCGAGGCGCTGCGCCGCGACAAGACCGTCGGCAGCTTCCTCGAAGCCGGGGTGACGATCGAGACCACCGATGAGGACCGCTTCGTTACCCTGTCGACCGCCAATCTCGCCGAACTGTTGATCGTCGGCCGCGTCAACGTCTTCAAGGGCATGACCGAGGCGGTGACGGTGGCTGCGATCGACGACGCGCGCTGCGCCCGCTGCTGGCGGCACCTGCCCGATGTCGCGCCGGAAACCGAATTGTGTACGCGTTGCGATGGTGTGGTGAATGCTTGAAGCCCTTGCGGCGGCGCGGCCGCCGGTCGCCCGCCTCGGCTATGCCATCGCGGCGCTCGTCCTGTTGCTCGACCAGCTCAGCAAATACGCCATCGTCCAGATTGTCCGCCTGCCCGAGCGCGGCTTCATCGAGGTACTGCCGGTCTTTCGCCTCACCTATGTCGAGAACATCGGCGTCTCGATGGGGCTGCTGCGCGCCGGCAGCGACATGGAACGTTGGGCGCTGGTCGCCGCGACCGGGGTGATCGCGCTCGGCGTGGCAGTGTGGATCGCCCGCGAACGGCTGCGCGCCGATGTCATCGGGCTCGGGCTGGTGCTGGGCGGCGCGGTAGGCAATATCGTCGATCGCATTCGGCTCGGCTATGTCGTCGATTTCCTGCATTTCTTCGCGGGCGAGCGCAGTTTCTGGGTGTTCAACGTCGCCGATGCAGCGATCAGCGTCGGTGTGCTATGGCTGTTGGTGCGGGCGCTCGGCGCCGAGGATAAGGGTAAGGTTTGATGCGGACGGCGTTTCTGATTCTGGCGGTTGGCGCGGTGGCCCTGAGCGGCTGCGGCAAGACCAAGCTCGGCGGCAAGCGCGGCCCCGACGAGCTCGCCATCACCCGCAACGCGCCTTTGGTGATCCCCCAGGATTTCACCCTGGTGCCGCCAAGGCCCGGCGCGCCGCGCGCCGCCGGCCAGGACGCCCAGGCCGCCGCGATGGAGGCGCTGTTCGGCCCCGGCGTCAAGCCGCCGCCGCGCTCGGCAACCGAGCAGCAGATCCTCGATCGTGCCGGGGCGAACACCACCGACCCCGCCATCCGCAGCCAGGCCGGCGACAAGGACACGCCGACGGTCAACAAGGGCGCCTTCCTGCGCGAACTGCTCGACGCCCCGGCGGGCGACCGCAACGCCCAGACGGCGTCGGTGACGGCGCCGCAGTAAGCGCGCCGGCGCCGGGCTACGGCGCCCCGATCAGCGCCGTGATGCCGGCGACGTCGCCTGGCGTCACCACCGGCCAATCGCCCGTCTGATTGCGCGCCCAGGTCGCCTGGCGCTTCTGGTAGCGGCGGGTGGCGAGCGCGGCGGCGGCGACGCCTTCGGCAAGCGCCATCTCGCCGGCCAGCACGGCGGCGAATTCCGGCACGCCGAGCGCGCGCAACACCGGGCGATCGGCGGGCAGGCGCCGCGCCAGCAACGCCGCGACTTCGTCGAGCGCGCCCGCCGCCACCATCGCCGCCAGCCGCGTTTCGGCGCGGGCGTTCAATTCGGCGCGCGGCAGGTCGACGCGGAGCGCGCGGACGTCATGTGTCGCGGCGATGCCGCCGGCGGGCTCGGCCTGCCAGGCGGCGAGCGGCCGGCCGGTGGCGCGGACGACCTCGAGGGCGCGGGCGATGCGCTGGCGGTCGCCGGGGTTGAGGCGCGCCGCCGCTGCCGGGTCCTCGCGGGCGAGCGCCGCGGCGGCGTCGGCAGGGGCGAGCAAGCGCACGGTGTCGCGGATCTCAGGCGGGATTTCGGGCACGGGGGCGATGCCGTCGATCAGCGTGCGTAGATAGAGGCCGGTGCCACCGACGACGATCGGCAGGCGGCCATTGCCGAGCGTTGCGGCGATGGCGACGCGCGCGAGGTCGGCCCAGCCGGCGGCGGTGGCGACCTCGGCGCCGTCGAGGACGCCATAGAGGCGGTGCGGCACGCGCGCTTCGTCCTCGGGCGTCGGCCGCGCCGTGAGGATGCGCAGATCGGCGTAGAGCTGGCTGGCGTCGGCGTTGATGATGGTGCCGCGATGGCGCTCGGCAAGGTCGATCGCCAGTGCCGACTTGCCGCTGGCGGTCGGCCCTGCGATGACCACCACCATGTCGCGTTTCATCGTCACCCTGGTCTCCGAAGGGCGTCTGTCGCAGGGCGATGCCGCCGCGGCAAGCGATGCCATTCGCGCGTGCGGCGGCGAGCCCGGCGCAGCGAACTGGCTCGATCCCGGCGATGCGCTCGACCTGGCGGTTGGCGGCGGCGACGCGCCGGGGTTGCGCGCCGCGCTCGAAACCGCGCTGCCGCACGTCGATATCATCGTCCAGCCCGCCGACGCGCCGCGCCGCAAGGCACTGCTGATCGCCGACATGGATTCGACGATGATCAGTTGCGAGTGCATCGACGAGCTCGCCGATTATGCCGGGCTGAAGGCCGAGGTGGCGGCGGTCACCGAAGCGGCGATGCGCGGCGAACTCGATTTCGCCGAGGCGCTCGCGGCGCGGGTGGCGCTTTTGAAGGGCCTCGACGCCGCCGTCATCGACCGCTGCCGCGCCGAGCGCGTGCGGCTGACCCCCGGTGCGACGACGCTGGTTCGCACCATGCGTGCGGCGGGCGCGCGGACGATCCTCATCTCGGGCGGCTTCACCGCCTTCGCCGAACCCGTCGCCGCCGAGATCGGCTTCGGGCAGGTTCACGCCAATGTCCTCGATATCGCCGACGGCCGCCTCGCCGGAACCGTCGCCACGCCGATCGTCGATGCCGCCGCCAAGGAACGCACCCTGCGCACCGCCGGCGTGCCGCTCGCCGCCTGCCTCGCCGTCGGCGATGGCGCCAACGACATTCCGATGCTGCAGGCGGCGGGGCTCGGCATCGCCTTTCACGCCAAGCCGAAAGCCGCCGCCGCCGCCGATGCCGCGGTGCGCCACGGCGATCTGACCGTGCTGCTGCGCGCCCAGGGCTATGCGCGCGCCGACTGGCAGGGCTGACGCGTGACACGCCGCCGCGGCCGCGCCACAATCGGTGCCCTGGGGAGACGCGGATGATGACGACGCGACGGGCGATATTGACGACGGCAGGCGCCGTGCTGGCGGCCAGCGCGGCAGCCGGTGCGCCGGCGATCACCGGCAAGGCCTGGGACACGGTCGTCGTCGGCGCCGGCGTCTTCGGCGCCTGGACCGCCGAGGCGCTGCGCCGCGCCGGCCAGCGCGTGCTGCTCGTCGACGCCTGGGGTCCGGCGCACGCGCAGGCGTCGTCGGGGGGCGAATCGCGGATGACGCGCAGCGACTATGGCGCCGATGAAATCTACAGCCGCATGGCGCACGCCTCGCTCGGCGAATGGCAGACGCTATCGACGGTTGCCGGGCTGCCGATCTTCCTCGGCTGCGGCGTGCTGTTCCTGTTCCAGCGCGACGAGGCCTATGCCCGCGACAGCATCGCCGTCCATCGCCGCCTCGGCCTGCCGCTCGAACGCCTCGATCCGGGGCAACTCAAGGCGCGCTGGCCGCAGATGGCGTTTGACGACATCGCCTTCGGGCTGCACGAGGCCGACTTCGGCGCGCTGATGGCGCGGCGGGCGGTGCAGACACTCGTCGATCGCTTCGTCCGCGCCGGTGGCAGCTACGCCCAGGCAGCGATCCAGCCGCCGGCGGAGGGTGCCCACCTCGACACGCTGGTCACCGCCACCGGCGAGCGCATCGCCGCCGGGCGCTTCGTCTTCGCCGCGGGGCCGTGGTTGCCCAAGCTGTTCCCGGCGCTGCTCGGCACGCGCATCTTCCCGACGCGGCAGGAGATCTTCTTCTTCCGCCCACCTGCCGGCGACGCGCGCTTCGGCCCGGCGCGCCTCCCCGGCTGGGCCGACTGGAACGCCGGCGATCTCGTCTATGGCTTCCCTGATCTTGAAGCGCGCGGCTTCAAGCTGGCGCAGGACAAGCATGGCGCGGCGATCGACCCCGATGCCGGCGACCGCATCGCCTCGGCCGAGGGCCTGGCTTTCGCGCGAGATTACATGGCGCGGCGTTTTCCGGCGCTGGCCGGCGCGCCGCTCAGCGAGGCGCGCGTCTGCCAATATGAAAACAGCGCCAATGGCGACTTCCTGATCGACCGGCACCCGCTATGGCGCAACGTCGTGCTGGTCGGCGGCGGCTCGGGCCATGGCTTCAAGCATGGCCCCGAGGTCGGGCGGCTCGCCGCGGCGCTGGCGCTCGGCGACGGCGCCCCCGAGCCGCGCTTCAGCCTCGCCAGCAAAGGCACCATCCAGGCCCGCGCGGTGCATTGACGCCGCCGCCGGGATCGGGCGTATCAGCGAACTTTCCGGCGGGGGCCGGATGATGGGGAGATCACCGACTTGCGTACCACCACCGCCCGTTCCTTGGCGCTGGGCTTCGCCCTGCTCGCCGCCGCCCCGCTCGCCGCGCAGGAAGCGCCGCCGCCCGCCGCCAAGGCGGAAAAGCCCGACGACATCCCGCCGCCCAACCGAAGTGTCACCAAGCATATCGGCACCTTCGGCGGGGTGCGCGTTGCCTATACCGCGACGACCGGCGAGACCTATCTCAAGGACAAGGACGGCAAGCCGACCGCGGCGATCTTCGCGACGAGCTATGTCAAGGATGGCGCCGAGCCCAATCGTCCGGTGACCTTCCTCTACAATGGCGGCCCGGGATCGGGGTCGCTGTGGCTGCACATGGGCGCCTTCGGGCCGAAGCGGGTGCGGATTCCGGACGCGAAGGATGATGGCGCGCCGCCCTATCCGATCATCGACAATGTCGACTCGCTTCTCGACGTTACCGATATCGTCTTCATCGATCCCGTCGGCACCGGCTTCAGCCGGGCGCTCGGCAAGACCGAGCCCAAGGCCTTCTGGGGCGTCACCGCCGACGCCCGGTCGATCAGCGACTTCATCCGGCTGTGGCTCAGCGAGAACAACCGCTGGAACGCACCGAAATTCATCGGCGGCGAAAGCTATGGCACGACGCGGTCGGCGGCGCTGATCAACGAGCTCGAAGGCACCTACAACGACGTCGCGGTCAATGGCGTGCTGCTCATCTCGACGATCCTCGATTTCGGCGCCGAGGCCGAGACCGAAGGCAATGAGATGCAGTTCGTCGTCACGCTGCCGTCGATGGCAGCGGTCGCCTGGTATCACAAGGTCGTACCGCAAACCGACCAGGCGGCCTTCCTGCAGGCGGCGCGCGACTTCGCCCGCGGGCCGTACATCACCGCGCTGCTCAAGGGCAACGACCTGCCCGCCGAAGAGCGCGCCGCGGTGCGCAAGCAGCTCGCCGGCTTCACCGGGCTCTCCGAAGCCTATCTCGAACGCGCCAACCTCCGCGTCTCGCCGCAGCGTTTCTACAAGGAGCTGCTGCGCGACCGCGGCCAGACCGTCGGCCGCCTCGATTCGCGCTATCTCGGCCTCGATTACGACAATGCCGGCGAGGGGCCCGACAACGACCCGAGCTTCTACGGCATCGACGCCAGCTACACCGCGGCGATGAACAGCTATGTGCGCAGCGACCTCGGCTACAAGAGCGAGCGCCAATATGTGACGATCGGCGGGGTGCGCGACTGGGACTGGAAGCTCGGCGGCGGCCGCGACGGCACCACCTATGTCAATGTCGCCCCCTATCTGTCGCGCGCGCTGCGCGAGAACAGCGGCATGAAAATCTTCGTCGGCCAGGGCTATTATGATTTCGCGACGCCCTTCTTCGGCGCCGAACAGTCGCTGACGCGCCCGGGGTTCCCGGCCGGGCGCGTGGAGTTCCATTATTACCAAGCCGGGCACATGATGTATGTGCGGGGCGAGGACCTCGCCAAGCTGTCGGCGGATATCCGTGGCTTCATTCGGCGCCAGCAACGCCCGGGGTCGTAGCCCCGGGGCGCCGCTGGCGGCGCGATCAGGCGTCGGCCGCGTCGACGTTGACCGCGGTCTCGGCGAGCTTGGTCATATATTCGTCGCTGCCGTAGATCTCGCCGGTCGCGTCCGACAGCTGCCGATGGTCGTCGTCGAGGCCGAGCGCCTGGGCATAGGCGGCGGCGGTGCCGAAGCCGGCGATGCCATCGTGCGACATGCGCTGATATTGCGCGATGATCAGCACATCGAGCAGCGGACCCTTGCCGGGGCCTTCCTCGAGGACGTGCTTGCTGGCTTCGGCCGCCAGGCCTTCCATGCCCTTGCAATGCTCCTTGGCCACCTTCTCGTCATGGCTGGCGATGAGCTGCTTGAGCAGGTCGGTGTGCCTGGCGATGCCCGCCTGCGAATCGGTCAGCATCTCCTGCAAGGCGGGGTCGCTGGCCTTGGGGGCGATCTTCTTGAGAACGCGGCTCATCTGGTCGTTGGCCGACCACAGGTCCTTGAGCTCGTCGATGTAGATTTCCTGCAGGTCTTCGGGAGCCGACATGATGTTCCTCCTGGCGAGCGCGCCGCGCGATCGGGCGCGGCGGCGGGGCTGTCAGCGGTCAACGCCGCGTCGCGGCATTGGGTCCGCCGCCCGGCCCGCGGCTGCGGCGTACGGTGCCAGGGGCACGACCTCGGCGCCGACACCGCCGATCCGGGCTTCTCGTCGCACCGGTGCCAGTATAGGCACGCGGGATGAACGACCCTCAGCGCCACTTCGCCACCGGGCGGCCGGTCCGATGAAGCTTTATGGCGCGCCCAATCCGGCGCCCAGCCCCCGCCGGGTGCGCATCGCCATCGCCGAAAAGGGCATCGACCTCGCCGAAACCCCGGTCGACCTGCGCGCTCGCGCTCACAAGGCGCCCGAGCATCTGGCGCTGAACCCCGCCGGCCAGGTGCCGACGCTGGTGCTGGGCGACGGCCGCACCCTGTCGGAATCGGTGGCGATCTGCCGCTATCTCGACGCGCTGCACCCCGCGCCGCCGCTGTTCGGCGGTGCCGACGCCTTTGCCGTCGCCGAGATCGACCAGTGGATCCGCCGCGTCGAGTTGATGCTGATGCTGCCGGTCGCCGGCTTCTGGCGGCACGCCCACCCGTTCACCGCGTCGCTGTTGACCCAGTACAAGGACTATGGCGAGAGCAACCGCGCCGCCACCGCCTCGGCGATGCGCTGGTTCGACCGGCAATTGGCGGGGCGCGCGAGCCTGGGCGATGGCTTCTCGATGGCCGACATCTGTCTGTTGACGACTGTGGACTTTGCCGCCTGGATCGGGCTGCCGATGCCCGAGGAATGCACGAACCTGCGTGCCTGGCACACCGCAATCAGCGCGCGCCCCAGCGCCGCTGCCTGAAATCGGCCGGGCGGCGATGATCGCAGGCGTCGGCCATGGCGCAGCCATCATGTTGCATCGCGGCAGCCACGCCGTATAGCGGCGCGGTTCCGCTCGAAAGGCCCTGCCCCGTGGCTACCGCCCCCGTCTCCCGCGTCGTCCTCGCCTATTCGGGCGGGCTCGACACCTCGGTCATCCTGAAGTGGCTCCAGCAGACCTACGCGTGCGAGGTCGTCACCTTCACCGCCGATCTCGGCCAGGGCGAGGAGCTCGAGCCGGCGCGCGCCAAGGCGGTGATGCTCGGCATTCGCCCCGAGCACATCTTCATCGAGGACCTGCGCGAGGCGTTCGTCCGCGATTACGTCTTCCCGATGATGCGCGCCAATGCGCTCTACGAGGGGCTCTATCTGCTCGGCACCTCGATCGCCCGGCCGCTGATCGCCAAGAAGCAGATCGAGATCGCGCGGCGCGTCGGCGCCGATGCCGTCAGCCATGGCGCCACCGGCAAGGGCAACGACCAGGTGCGCTTCGAGCTCGGCTATTATGCGCTGGCCCCCGACATCCGCATCATCGCGCCGTGGCGCGAATGGGACCTGAATTCCCGCGAGGCGCTGATCGCCTTTGCCGAGCAGCACCAGATCCCGGTTTCGAAGGACAAGCGCGGCGAAAGCCCCTTCTCGACCGATGCCAACCTTCTCCACACGTCGTCGGAAGGCAAGGTGCTCGAGGACCCGTGGGAGGAGGTGCCCGACTATGTCTACAGCCGCACCGACGACCCCGCGGCGGCGCCCGACACGCCTGAATACATCACCATCGACTTCGAACGCGGCGATGCCGTCGCCGTCGATGGCGAGGGGCTGAGCCCGGCGACCCTGCTGGCGCGATTGAACGCGCTCGGCAAGCGCCACGGCATCGGCCGCCTCGACCTCGTCGAGAACCGCTTCGTCGGGATGAAGTCGCGCGGGATGTACGAAACGCCGGGCGGCACCATCCTCCACCTCGCCCATCGCGGCATCGAGCAGCTGACCCTCGATCGCGGCGCCGCGCATCTGAAGGACGAGCTGATGCCGAAATACGCCCAGCTCCTCTACAACGGCTTCTGGTTCAGCCCCGAACGCGAAATGCTGCAGGCGGCGATCGACCACAGCCAGGCCAAGGTCTCCGGCACGGTGCGGCTGAAGCTCTACAAGGGCCAGGTCGCCGTCGTCGGGCGCCGCTCACCCAATTCGCTCTATTCGGCGGGCATCGTCACCTTCGAGGATGATCGCGGCGCCTATGACCAGCGCGATGCGGCGGGGTTCATCCGGCTGAATGCGCTGCGGTTGCGGTTGTTGGGGCGGCGGGATCAGGCGTAGGGGCGCCTGCTGCGGCCTCATCGGGGGATTTCAGGCCATTTTGCACAAACCTGTAAAAGTGGGTCCAGGGGCTCAGCTCCTGGTCGCGGGAACCCGGCGAAGCTGGCGCGCCAAGGGCTTCTCCGGTCATGGGCAGGATCCGGCTGCGCGCCAGTTTCGCCGGGAACCCGTCGCCGAAGGCCCCCTTTCTTGGTGGCAAAGCGGCTGGCTGTGGGCAGTGCTCGCGCTGATCGCCGCGCTGCCCGTGCTCCTCCCGGCGCAGCCGATGATGCCCGATCTGTTCAGCCACATCGGCCGCTATCATGTCATGAACCATGGCGCCGAATCGCCGTTTCTCCAGCGCTATTACAGCTTCCGCTGGCAGCTGATCGGCAATCTCGGCGTCGATCTGCTGATGGTGCCGCTGGGGGCGCTGCTGCCGACCGAGCTCGCGGCACGGCTGGCGGTGGCGAGCATTCCGGCGCTGACCGTGGCTGGCATTTACGCCGTGTCGCGCGCCGTCTGGGGCCGGGTGCAGGCGCCGGCGCTGGTCGCGCTGCCGCTGGCGCTGCCCCATACTTTCGTCTTCGGTTTCGTCAACTTTCACCTCGGCCTGGTGCTGGTGCTGCTCGCCTTCGCCTGGTGGGTGCGGGCCGGCACCTGGCGCTGGCGCTGGGCGGCGGCGCTGCCGCTCGCTGGCGTCGTCTGGGTGGCGCATCTCGCCGCCTGGGCGGTGCTGCTGGTTCTCGTCGCCGCGTGGGAACTGGCGCGTCAACGTCCGCAGCGCGGGCTGGCGGGGCTGGTGGCGAGCGGCCTGGCCGTGCTGCCGCTGGCGTGGCCCTTTCTGCTGACCCTGTCGTGGCGCGGGACCATCGCCGATCACCACAACATTGCCGGCCGCCATATGACGAAGCCGCTGCTCGCCAAGGCGCTGTGGTTCACCACCTTGCTGCGCGGCGAGGCCCAGCCGTTCGATATGGCGCTCGCCGCGCTGGTGGTCATCGCCGCGGTGCTGCTGCTCGTCCGCCGCGGCACCGGGCGATCATTTGGGATGGTGCTGGCGGCGCTGCTGCTGTTCGTCGCGTTTCTGATATTGCCCTGGCAGGTAATGGGCTCCGCCTATGCCGACACGCGGCTGTTGCCGGCGCTGTTCATCGCGCTGCTCGCCGGGCTGGCGGTGCGCGAGCGGCGGCTGGCCGGGGTTGTCGCGGCGGCCGGGCTGATGCTCTTCCTCGTCCGCGACGCCGAACTGACCAACGGCTGGTGGCGCCGCGGCGCCGATGCCGAGGCCGATCTCGGCGTGCTCGCCGCGGTGCCGCG
The DNA here is from genome assembly GCA_001295935.1 of alpha proteobacterium AAP81b. GTDB lineage: Bacteria > Pseudomonadota > Alphaproteobacteria > Sphingomonadales > Sphingomonadaceae > Sandarakinorhabdus. The sequence goes on along the minus strand of LJHX01000125.1, from coordinate 4,386 downwards.
CGGCGCGCGCATCGCCGTCATCGCCCGGCCGAGTGGCAATACGACCTGGACGCTGACCGGGCTCGACCACCTCGCCAGCCTTGCCATCGTCCGCCGCGAGGCGTTCGTGAACACGCAATGGGATCAGCCCGGCGCCCAGCTGATGCGGCCGATCTACAACCGCGATCATGGCTACAACGACAGCTTTTCGGTGGCGCTGGTGCAGCGCCCGAACCAGCCGGGCCGGCGCCTGGGCGCCATTCTCGCCGGGCTGCCGCACGATCGCTTCGACTTTGTCTGGAGCTTCGACGCGCCGCTCGCCAAACCCTGGCTGCGCGAGGTGGCGCGCGGGCCGCATGGCCGGCTGTACCGGATTACGGGTTAGGCCAGCCCGAAGCTCTGCTTGATGCCATCGACGACGAACTGCGCGGCGAGCGCCGCCAGGACGACGCCGAGCAGCCGGGTCAGCGCGCCTTCGACCTTGTCGCCGAGCACGCGCATGATCGGCCCGGCGGCGAGCAGGCAGATCACCGTCAGTGCCATGACGCTGGCCAGCGCCGCGAACATCACCGCGGTCTCCATGGGGCCGTTGGAGCGCGCGACGAGCAGCATCACCGCGGCGATCGAGCCGGGGCCGGCGAGCATCGGGATCGCCATCGGGAAGACCGAAATATCCTCCGCCTCCATCGGTCGCGCCTTGGCGGCGGCGGCCGACTTGACCTCCTCGGCGCGGCTTTCGCGGCGCTCGGTGCGCTTTTCGAAGACCATGTCGATGGCGATCAGGAAGACCATGACGCCGCCGGCGATCTTGAAGGCGGCAAGGCTGATGCCGAGCGCGGTGAGAAAGGCTTCGCCGGCGATGGCGAAGGCAAAGAGCACCGCGGTGGCGATCGCCGTCGAGCGGATTGCCATGGTGCGGCGGTGGGCGGCGCTGCACCCCGCTGTCAGCCCCGAGAAGATCGGCACGCACCCCGGCGGGTCGATGACGACGAACAGCGTGACGAACGCCGAAATGAACAGGCTGACCAGCGCATCCATCAGGCGGCGCGCGCCCGGGCGGCTTTCAGGGTATTGGCGAGCAGGCAGGCGATGGTCATCGGCCCGACGCCGCCGGGCACCGGGGTGATCGACCCGGCGCGGGGCAGCGCGCTGGCGAAATCGACATCGCCGACAAGACGCGACGTCCCGTCGGCGGCGGTGACGCGGTTGATCCCGACATCGATGACGCACGCCCCGGGCTTGAGCCAGTCGCCCTTGACCATCGCGGGGATGCCGACCGCGGCGACGACGATATCGGCGCGGCCGACATGGCCGGCGAGGTCGCGGGTGCGGCTATGAGCGAGGGTGACGGTGGCGCTCTTCGCCGTCAGCAGCGCCGCCATTGGCTTGCCGACGATGTTGGAACGGCCGATGACCAGTGCTTCGGCGCCGCTGATATCGCCCAGCGCGTCTTCGATCAGGATCAAGCACCCCGATGGCGTGCACGGCACCAGCGCCGCCAGTCCGGTCGCCAGCCGCCCGGCGTTGACCGGGTGGAAGCCATCGACGTCCTTGGCGGGGTCGATCGCCGCGATCACCCGGTCGGCGTCGATGTGTTTCGGGAGTGGCAGCTGGACGAGGATGCCATCGACCGCCGGATCGGCGTTGAGCGCTGCCACCAGCGCCAGCAAGTCGGCTTCGGTAACGGTGGCGGGCAGGCGATGCTCGCCCGAGATCATCCCGGCCTCGGTCGTCGCCTTGCCCTTCGAGCGGACATAGACATTCGATGCCGGGTCGTCGCCGACCAGCACTACCGTCAGCCCCGGTGCCCGGCCATGCGCCGCGACGAAGTCGGCGACCCCCGCGGCGACCTCGCTGCGCAGCGAGGCGGCGCGCGCCTTGCCGTCGATGATCGTCGCCGCCATCAGGGCTTCGCCGCCGGAGCCGCGGCGGCGACCAGCGCCTGGCAGCGCCGGATCAGCTGCACCGGATCGCCGTCGATGGCGACGGTCTTCAGCCGGATACTCTGGCCGCCGGTGATCTCGACATCGGTCTTGGGCACGCCGAGCCATTTCGCCAGCAGGCGTTCGACGGCGTCATTGGCGTCGCCATCGACCGGCGCCGCGGCGACGCGGATGCCGACCAGCGGCTGGCCGTCAGGGTCGGCAACCAGCCCTTCGACACCGTCGCGGCCGCCGCGCGGCGTCACCCGGACGCGCAGCGAAATGCCGCCGGCGACCACCGCCCAAGGGTGCTGCCAGGGCCGCGCCAGCGTCATGCGCCGCCGATATAGGCGGGGATGACGCCGAAATCGCGCAGCAGCGCCGGGATACCGCGATCGACGAGCATGATCAGCAGAACGAGCACCATCGGCGAAAGATCGATGCCGCCCATATCGGGCAGGATCCGGCGGATCGGCCGGAGCATCGGCGCGAAGAGGCGATCGAGGCCGTCGACGAGGCTGCGGACGAAGCGATTGTGCAGGTTTACGACGTTGAAGGCGACCAGCCACGACAGGATCGTCCAGCCCACCAACCCGTAGATCAGCAGGCCGCAGACGATGTGGAAGATATCGAGAAGCACCTGGAGGGTGTTCATTGGCGGACGCTGGCCTTTCGCGATGAGCCTGTGCATCTAGTGAGGGATGCGTCCCCCCGCAATCACCGGCATTTGGCGCTGGCATTTGGCGAGGGCGTTGGTGACGGGGCGCCGGAACGCGGGGAGGACCGAATATGCAGCGTTTTCGCACGCTCGGCGAGATCACCGCCGCCCATGCCGCCGCGACGCCCGACCAGGTGGCGGTGGTGTTCGATGGCTGCACCACCACCCATGCGAGGCTCCATGACGAGGTGCTGCGCGCCGTCGCCGGCCTGCGCGGGCTCGGCGTCGGCAAGGGCGATCGGGTCGGCTGGCTGGGGCTCAACCATGGCGACTATGTCACCGTGATGATGGCGTGCTTCCGGTTGGGGGCGGTGCTGGTGGCGATCAACGCCCGGCTGGTGGCGCGCGAGATCGCCTATATTCTCAAGGATGCCGAGGTCGGCGTGCTCGTCGCCGAAAGCGCCTTCCTGGGGGTGGTCGCCGACGCCGGCGCGCCGCTCGCCGCGCTGCTGCTCGTCGATGCGCCCCACGACGCCCGCCCGGCGTTCCGCGACTGGCTGGCGGCGCACGACCCCGATCCCGCCATGGCCGACCTCGATCCCGAGGACATCGCGCTGCAACTCTACACCAGCGGCACCACCGGCTTCCCCAAGGGGGCGCTGCTGTCGCACCGCGCGCTGCTCGGCACCGTCGCCAAGGGGCCGCAGACCGGCGAGGCCTGGGCGACCTGGAGCCCCGACGATGTCGCGCTGGTGGCGATGCCGCTGTTCCATATCGGCGGTACCGGCTGGGGGCTGCACGCGCTCGAGGCCGGCGCCACCATCGTCATCCTGCCGCGCCCCGATATCGCCGGCATCGTCGACGCCATCGAGCGCCACCGCATCACCCGCGCCTTCGTCGTGCCGGCGGTACTGGCGGCGATCCTCAATCACCTCGAAGCCCACCCCGCCGACCTGTCGGCGATGCGGGCGCTGTTCTACGGCGCTTCGCCGATCCCGCTCGACGTGCTGCGCCGCTCGCTGCTTGCCTTTCCCAACGCCGGCTTCATTCAATGCTATGGCGCCACCGAAACCTGCGGCACGGTCGTCTATCTGCCGCCCAGCGATCACGATCCCGCTGGCAACCCGCGCATGCTCGGCTGTGGCAAGCCCTATCCCGGCAACGAAGTCCGCATCCTGGGCGGTGACGGCGAGGATGTCGCCGTCGGCGAGGTCGGCGAGGTGGCCATCCGCTCGGTCAGCGTCATGAGCGGCTATCACAACAACCCCGACGCCAGCGCCAGGGCGGTCGTCGACGGCTGGTATCGCACCGGCGACGCGGGTTTTCTCGATGCTGACGGCTATCTGACGCTGTTCGACCGGGTGAAGGACATGATCGTCTCAGGGGGCGAGAACATCTATCCCGCCGAGGTCGAGAATGTTCTCCACGATCACCCGGCGGTCGCCGATTGCGCGGTGATCGGCGTTCCCGACGAGCGCTGGGGCGAAGCGGTGAAAGCCATTGTCGTTGCGAAGGGCGACCTCGACCCCGCCGAGCTGATCGCCTTCGCGAAGGCGAGGATCGCCGGCTACAAGGTGCCGAAATCGGTCGATTTCATCGACGTGCTGCCGCGCAACCCCTCGGGCAAGATCCTCAAGAAAGATCTGCGCGCGCCCTATTGGCCGGAGGGTGGGCGGAAGATCGGGTAACTGCCTTTCCTCCCCCTGGAGGCGAGGCGACTCGCGCGCAGCGCGGCGGGTGGAGGTGGTCGCCGCGCGCCGAAATTTCCCCGCGCGGCGACCACCCCCACCCGCTCGGCGAAGACGCCGAGTCGCCTCCCCCCTCCAG
>LJHX01000124.1 GCA_001295935.1 alpha proteobacterium AAP81b | reverse complement strand
CTGACGTGATTGACCAGCGCTTCCTTGCCGTCGGCATCGATGGCGAAGATCGCCGGGGTGTCGATACCCGCCGGCCATTGGAAATAGGTGAAGCGGCCATCATCGAACACCCGCGCCGGCACGTTGGTTTTGGCGCCGGTGTAGCTATAGGCGAAGTTCCAGCCTTCGGGCGGCAGCGCGTCGCTGATCACCGGTTCGGCGGCCGGGGCCTGGGCGGCGGCGATTTCCTCATTGGGATAGACGAAACGGATATCGTAGGTCTGTGACCGCCGGGTCGATCCCGGCACGGTGATCAGCTCGAAATTGTAGCGGCGCAGGTTGGTGACCACCGTCATGTTGGTGCTCGGCAAGCGGTCGATCGGCTTCAGGAAGAGCAGGTCGGCCTTTTTGTTGGGCGTCACCTGCCAGCCGAGCGAATCGCCGACCGAGATATTCTCGATGCGCTCGCCCGCCCCGAACGAGACGACCATCTGATAGCCCAACTGGCCGGTGATGGTGACGACTTCGCGCGGGTTGTAGACGATGGTGCGGATGCGCGGATCGACCGGGCCGGGCGCCGGCACCGTGGCTGCCTGGGCGGTTGCGGTCGCCGCCAGGGCGGTGCCGGTTGCCGCCAGGGCGGTGACAAGGGCTTGCAACCGGTTCATCGCGACGTCTCCGGCTGGGCGGCGCGCGGCAGCGCCGCCGGGAGGATGATTTGCGGCGCCAGCGTCTCGGGGTCGCGCCGGTAGCGCGTCACCTGGAAGCCGAGCGGGTTGATCAGCCGGTCCTCGACGTCGAGCGGCCCGTCGCTGAAGGCAAAGCCGATGACGGCGGCCCAGTCGCGGCGGGCGATCGGCCCGTCACCGTCGCGGCGATCGGTGGCGAAGCGCACCAACGCCGTCCCCGGCGAGGTCAGCGACACCGACTTGATCGTCGTGGTGATCCGTGTCGCGCTGTCGGCGCCGATCAGCACGCTGGCCGGGTTGCTGCGGTCCATGCTGCGCAGATAATCGCTGCGCGCCGTGCCCGCCGACCACAGCCCGACCTTGCGGTAATTGGCGGCGAGATCGGTGGCATCGAGCGTCTCGCGGGCGATGACATATTGCGCCAGGGTCGACTGGATGAGCGCCTCGTTGCCGGCGAGCGCGCCCAGCGCGACGCTGCGCGCCGGCTGCGCGGCGCCGGTCTGGCGATCGACGGTGATCGTATAGGGCACGACGGTCTTCAGCGGCAGCAACAGCGCCAGCGCGATGGCCTGGACAAGGGCGATGGCGGCGGCGACACCGGCCACCCACCAAGCGCGGCGCCGCGAGGCGCGCAACGCGCCATGGACATCGGCGGACCAGGTCGCCGCGTCGAAGTAATAGGCTTCGGCGGCCGGGCTGGGATTGGGCTTTGCATCGGGCCGGGTATCGGGCTTGAATTCGGGGACGCGTTCCATCGGTCAGGCTCCGGCCGGGCGCGTCGGGGGGACGGCGTTGCTGGCGGCAATGGTGAGCCGGCGGTAGCTCTGGCCGAGCCGCGCGCTGGTTTCGATGGCAGGCGCGGCGGGCGGCGCCAGCATGCCGATGTTGCGGGTCGCGATCAGCATCTCGGCCGGCATCGTGCCGGCGCGGGCATCTCGGCCGCCGCCGCCGCCGCTGGTGAGCGTCTGGACCAGCGTCTCGGCGCGGCCCTGCGACGCCGGTGCCGTTGACGCGGCGGCAAAGCCGGCGCCCGGCGCCGCCGGCACGGCGGGCAGCGCCGGGGCCGGGGC
>LJHX01000123.1 GCA_001295935.1 alpha proteobacterium AAP81b | reverse complement strand
CTCGCGCCGCGACATCGAGCGGATGATCGCCGAAGGCCGCGTCAGCATCGATGGCGCGGCGCTCGCCACCCCGGCGACCGTCGTCACCAGCCTCGCCGGCATCACCGTCGATGGTGCCCCCGTCGCCGAGCTCGAACCGACAAGATTGTTCCGCTTCCATAAGCCGGCAGGCTTTCTGACGACGGCGCGCGACCCCGGCGGCCGCCCGACGATCATGGATATCCTGCCCCCCGGCCTGCCGCGCGTCGTGCCCGTCGGCCGGCTCGACATGAACACCGAGGGGCTGCTGCTGCTGACCACTGATGGCGCCTTGAAGCGCGCCCTCGAACTGCCGGCGTCGGGGGTGCCGCGCACCTATCGCGTCCGCGCCTATGGCGAGATCTCGCAGCCGGCGGTCGAAAGCCTCATCGAGGGCATCGTCATCGACGGCATGCATTATGGTCCGATCGACGCCGAGATCGAGCGCCGCACCGGGCGCAATTTGTGGCTGACAATGACGCTGACCGAGGGCAAGAACCGCGAAATCCGCCGCGTGCTCGAATTCCTCGGCCTCCAGGTCAGCCGGCTGATCCGCGTCCGCTACGGCGACATCGAACTCGGCGACCTGCCGCCGCGCGACGCCGACGAAGTGCCCGATGGGGTGGTGGCGTCGTTGCGCAAGGCGTTGCAGCGGGCTTAGCCTTCCCTGCCTCCCTCCCCCTTGCGGGGAGGGCGACTCGCGCGTCTTCGCGCGAGCGGGGTGGGGGTATCGCCTTGGGGTACCGCAGGCAGAATCCCCCACCCCGCTCGGCTGACGCCGAGTCGCCCTCCCCACAAGGGGGAGGGAGGCTGTCTTCCCACTTCCCCCCTGCCGAGACCCTCACCCCATGCGCATCATCTCCGGCCAATGGCGCGGCCGCGCGCTCGTCGCACCGCCGGGCGCCGCCACCCGCCCCACCGCCGACCGAGTCCGCGAGGCGCTGTTCTCGATGCTGACCTCGCAGTTCGGCAGCTTCGAGGGCCTGCGCGTCCTCGACGGCTTCGCCGGCACCGGCGCCCTCGGCCTTGAAGCGCTGTCGCGCGGCGCGGCGCACGCGACGTTTGTGGAAAGCGATGCTGCCGCGCTCAAGGCGATCAAGGCCAATGTCGCGGCGTTGCAGGCCCCGGCGGCGGTGATCGCCGCGCCGCTCGAAAGCCTTGGGCCCGCCCCCCTGCCCTGCGACCTGCTGCTGCTCGACCCGCCCTATGGCGAGGGCCTGGGCGACCGCGCTCTGGCCCATCTCGCCGCGCGCGGCTGGATCGCGCCCCATGCGCTGATCTCGGTCGAAACGGCGCGCAAGGACGTGCTCGCGAGCGACTTCGAAGTCCTCAGCATCCGCGACCACGGCAAGGCGCGGCTGCACCTGCTGCGCGCGCCGGGGTAGGGCCGCTCCTCCGGCCCCGCTCATGCCGAGCGAAGTCGAGGCACGCGCGCGCTCCGAGCGTGCCTCGACTTCGCTCGGCATGAGCGGAAGTGGTACGAATGCCGGCGGCTATTTGCCCTTCGCCGTCGCCGCCACCTCGTACAGCAGATCGACAAACGCCAGCGACGCCTCATCAATCCCAGCGACCTTGGGGTCGCTGCTGCGGATCAGATACCATTCGTTCGGCGCATGGGCGCCGTTGCCGCGCCCCAACCCAAACTGCCCCGTCGGCAGGTTCAAAGGCGCGCCGTTGAAGACGACCCCAGGCCAGCTGCCGGCGTTGCGGACGATCAGGCGATAGGGGATGCCGGCCTTGTCGAGCGTGCGGCGCTGGGCGGTGATCAGCGCGGCGGTCTCGTCGGTCTGGTTGGGGCCATAGCCGCCGCTGAACACCACTTTCACATCGCTGAAGCCACGCTTGAGGAGGTGCGCCTTGAGCTTGGCCTCGGCTTCGGCCTGGGTCATGTCGGGCACCAGGCGGAACTCGAGCTTGGCTTCGGCGCGGCTGGGTAGCACGGTCTTGCCGCCGGGGCCCATGTAACCGCTGACCAGGCCCTGGATGTTGACCGTCGGCTGCGAGACGAGGCGCTCGCTGCTGGTCTGGAAATCCTCGTCACCGATCCAGCGGCCGACGCCGACCTGCGCCTTGGCTTCGGCCTCGCTGGCGGTCTTGAGCCCCTCGGCGATGATTTCCTTCTGCCGCGCGGTCAGCGGCTTCACATTCTCGAACCAGCCGTCGATTGCCGGGGTATGGCCGTCGTCGGCGACGAGCGTGTCGAGCGCCTTCACCAGCCGCCACGCCGGGCTTTCGACGCGGGCGTGGACGCTCGAATGGACGTCGGCCCTGGGATAGCGGTCGCTGGTCTCGCCGCCGACGATGAGCTGGAACTCGACCGCGCCCTTGGCGCCGAGGCTGATGCCGGCGACCCCTTGCGGGCTCTGCAGCGCCGAGGCGCCGATGACGCCGACGGTCTTTTTCAAGGCTGCGGCGACCTCGGGATTGGCGATGACCTTGGGAAAATTGGTCGAGGCGATCTCCTCCTCGCCCTCGGCGATCAGCACGAGGTTGACCGGCAGTTTGCGCCCCGTCGCCTTGAAGGCGTGCAGCGCCGCGAGCAGCGCCGTCTGCGGCCCCTTCTGGTTGACGGCGCCGCGGCCGACGATGACCTGGCCGACCCCCGGCCGATCGACGAGCCGGCCCTCCAGGGGCGGCGACGACCATTCCGCCGGGTCGAAGTGCTTGACGTCGTACATCATGTAAACGCCGAGCGTCACCGGCGCGCCGGCGTCGAGCGTCGCCAGCACCGACGGCACGCCGCCCGATTCGATGATCTTGGCGCTCTGAAAGCCGGCATCGAGCGCCAGCTTGCGCATATATTCGGGGCCTTGCCTGACGTTCATGCCCATCGCGGCGATCGTCGGCAGGGCGATCCAGTCGCGCAGGGCCTGCACCGTCGCGTCGTGGCGCGCGGCGATGGCGGTGGCGAAGGCGGCGCGTTGCGGCGTCGTCGGCGCGGCGGCGGCGGGTGCCGCCGCGACCAGGACGGTCGCCGCGGCGATGGCAAAGCGGCGCATTCTCATTTCCCCTGTTCCCTGTGGGGCGAGTTTAGGGGCACCCCAAGGGCTGTCCAGTGGCGCCGGTCACTCGGTCCGGCTGCGCGCCCGCGCATAGGTGCCGAGCATTCGCACCCATTTGGTGTGGAAGCGCAACTCCTCCAGCGCCAGCGTGCACGCCGGGGCTTCGGGGCGGCCTTCGATCTCGGCATAGAATTCCGCCGCCGAGAAACTGCCGTCGCGCAGATAGCTTTCGAGCTTGGTGATGTTGATGCCGTTGGTGGCAAAGCCGCCCAGCGCCTTGAACAGCGACGCCGGCACGTTGCGCACCTCGAAATTGAGGCTGGTCATCGCCGGGACATCGTCGGCGAGCGCCTCGGCTTCGCGCGCCAGCACGACGAAGCGCGTCGTATTGTGGTCGGCATCCTCGATGCCCTCGGCGAAAACCGTCAGGCCGTAGAGTTCGGCCGCCAGCCGCGAGGCGATGGCGCCAAGCCCGGCATCGTCCGACCCGGCGACTTCGGCCGCGGCCGCCGCGGTATCGAAGAACGCCGATGGCGCGATGCCCCAGTCGCGCAGCCGCAACCGGCACTGGCCGAGCGCCTGGGGGTGGCTGATCGCCTCGCGCAGCGCCCGCTGCCGCCCGCGCGCCAGCAGGCAATGCCGCACCCGGACGAAATGTTCGGCGGTGATGAACAGTCCGGATTCGGGCAGCAGGAAGTGGATGTCCGCCACCCGGCCGTGCAGCGAATTCTCGATCGGGATCACCGCCCGGGCGACGGCGCCCGACTTGACCGCGTCGATGGCGTCCTCGAACGCCGCGCAGGGCAGCGCCGGCGCGTGCGGAAACAGCTCGCGCACCGCCTGGTGCGAATAGGCGCCGGGCGCGCCCTGAAAGGCGACCGCCGCGGCGGGATCGGCGGCGGCGCGTGCCGCCATGTCGCGCACCAGCGCTTCGGCAAGGGGGGGGTAATGGCTCATCGCCCCGCCGCTTAAGCCAGTCGCAAGGGCTCGGCAAACCTCGCTGCCGCCGCCCAAGGGCAAATCGCCATCTTGCCCCCATGGGTAGCGTGCGATAGCAGCGCCGGGCTTTCCAACTTCGCTTGACCGCCAGACCCGGGGTGATCGCCCCGATCAGGAGCTTACCCACGTGGACAATATGCGCTTCAACACCATCGCCGGCTGGACGCTGTTCGCGTTCATCGCGCTGCTCGGCATCTCGATCGTCACCGACGAAGTCTTCCTGCCCGAAAAGCCCGAGAAGCAGGCCTATGTCGTCGAAGGCGTCGTCGAGGAGGCCGCGGCGACCGACGCGGCGCCCGCCGAAGCCGAAAAGCCGATCGCTTTCTATCTCGCCTCGGCGAGCGCCGAAAAGGGCGAGGCGGTCTTCAAGAAGTGCGGCGCCTGCCACAATGCCGACAAGGGCGGCGCCAATGGCATCGGCCCCAATCTTTATGGCATTGTCGGGTCGGCCCATGCCGAGCGCGCCGGCTTCGCCTATTCGGAAGCGCTGACGGCGATGAAGGGCAAGCCGTGGAGCTGGGACGAATTGAACGCCTGGCTGAAGAGCCCCAAGACCTATGCCGCCGGCACCAAGATGGCCTTTGCCGGCATCGCCAAGCCCGAGGATCGCGCCGCGGTGCTGGTCTGGCTCAATTCGAAGAGCGACAAGCCGCTGCCGCTGCCGGCGGCGCCCGCCGAGGAAGCTGCTGCGCCGCCTGCCGACGCAGCGACCGCTGGCAACGATGCTGCGGCCGGCAATGAAGCTGCCGCTGGCAATGAGGCTGAGGCCGAGCCTGCGGCGAAATAGGGCTTCTCGACTGGCTGCGGATCAGGCGCTGGCCGGCAGCCGCAGCCGGTCCACCCAATCGCCGTGCTCGCGCCTGTCCTCGACGACATCCTCGAGCGCCGCGACGGTTACGGCCAGGCGCTGCCAGACGGCGGCGTCGACCCGGCCCTGCAGCGCCGCCACCATCGCCGAATAATAAGCGACGGTCTGCGCCGGCGATTTGCCGCCGAAGCGATCCCAGACCGTCGCGCCATCGTCGCCGGCGCCAAGATGATGGTCGTTGAGGATCGACACGGCATTGTGGAGCTTGTCGCAGGTGGTGACGAAACGCGCCCGCGCGCTCTTGCCGGCGACGGCGGCGATATAGGTGCGCTTGCGATCTTCCCAGGCAAGCTTGGCGCCGGCGTCGACGGTGACGCTGTCCGAACATTCCATCACGGTATCGGCGACGACATCGCCGAACTCACGGCGGATGTCGTCGAGAACCGGCAGCCCGCCGCAATCCTCGACAGCGTCGTGCAGCAGCCCGGCGATGACATGATCCTCGTCGCCGCCATGTTCGATGATCAGGCTGGCGACGCCGAGCAGATGCGAAAGATAGGGCGTTCCAAGGCTCTTGCGCGTCTGGCTGGCGTGCAGTGCCGATGCCATGTCGAAGGCCGCGGTCAAACGTTTCGAGTGCATTGCCGGGTCCCTTCGCTTGCGGTGCCGATGCTCAGCCAGGCTGCGACGTCGCCGCCACCGCCGCCAGCGCTTCGCCTTCCAGCCGGTAGACCGTCCATTCGTCCATCGGCTTTGCCCCGAGCTTCTTGTAGAAGCCGATCGACGGCGCGTTCCAATCGAGCACCCACCATTCGAAGCGGGCATAGCCGCGTGCCTCGGCAAGGCGGGCGATGGTGGTGAGCAGCGCCTTGCCGGCGCCCGACCCGCGCGCTTCGGGGTGGACATAGAGGTCGTCGAGCCAGAAGCCGGGCTTGCCGGTCCAGGTCGAGAAGGTCCGGTAGAAGATCGCAAAGCCGACCGGGGCGCCGTCAGCCTCGGCAATCAGCGCTTCGACGAGCGGATCGGGCCCGAACAGCCCGGCATGGATATCGGCCTCGGTGGCGACGACGGCGTCGGGCTCCTTCTCATAGGTGGCAAGATCGCGGGCGAACTGCAGGATCTGCGGCACATCGGCCGGGGTGGCGGGGCGGATCATCATGCCTGTCAGGCCGCGTGCGCAACGGCCAGGCGCTCGAACACCGCGCGCACCGCGGCGGGCGGCAGATTGTCCGGCGCGCCGGCGGCGACGTCGGCGGCGCTCCAGACCAGGCTTGGCGCCTGGTCGTCGCGCATCGTCCACGCCGGAAACAGCCGCGTCGACGTGGCGATCTCGCTCAATTTGGTGACGGCGAGGTGGCGGTCATCGCGGGCGATGCACGCGTAAGTCGCCGCCACCGCCGCCGGCGGCCCTTCGAGCAACTGGACATAGATGTCGGCGCGGGCGATCAGCGCGCCGGTCAGCCCGTCGCGGGCGTTGTTGCGCCGCGCCTGCAACAGGATGCCATCGAGCATGGCATCGTCGAAACCGAAGGGTTGCGACCAATAGATCAGCTGCGTCATCGCCATCGTCACATCCCCCGGCCGCGAGATGCGACTATGGCCGGCGGGCGCGCCAGCGCAAGCCCGGCGCGACTATTCGGCGGCGATCGCTTCTGCAGCGAGCTTCTCGGCCTCGAGTTCGGCGGCCTTCTTCTCGACGAGCATGACGATGTGATCGACCATCTTCTCGCTCTCGATGACATGGTCGGTGATGCCGCTGAGGAATACCATGTGGCGGCCGTTGCCGCCGCCGGTCAGCCCGATATCGGTCTCGCGTGCTTCGCCGGGGCCGTTGACGACGCAGCCGAGCACCGACAGCGACAGCGGCGTGGTGATGTGCGCCAGCCGGGTTTCGAGGGTCTCGACGGTCTTGACGACGTCGAAGCCCTGGCGCGCGCACGACGGGCACGACACGACACGGACGCCGCGGGCGCGGATGCCGAGCGACTTCAGGATATGATAACCGACCTTGACCTCCTCGACCGGGTCGGCCGACAGCGAGACGCGGATGGTGTCGCCGATGCCGGCCCAGAGCAGCATGCCGAGGCCGATCGACGACTTGACCGTGCCGCCCTGCAAGCCCCCTGCCTCGGTGATGCCGAGATGCAGCGGATAGTCGCAGACCTCGGCAAGGCCGTTGTAGGCGGCGACGGCGAGGAAGACGTCCGACGCCTTCACGCTGATCTTGAACTCGTGGAAATCCTCGTCCTGGAGCATCTTCATATGCTCGAGCGCGCTTTCGACGAGCGCCTCGGGGCATGGCTCGCCGTACTTCTCCAGCAGATGCTTCTCGAGCGATCCGGCGTTGACACCGATGCGGATCGAGCAGCCATTGGCCTTGGCCGCCTTGACGACCTCGCGGACGCGCTCCTGGCTGCCGATGTTGCCGGGGTTGATGCGCAGGCACGCAGCGCCGGCGTCGGCGGCTTCGAGGCCGCGCTTGTAGTGGAAATGGATGTCGGCGACGATCGGCACCTTGACGGCGCGGACGATGGTCGAGAGCGCCGCCGTCGATTCGACGTCGGGGCAGGAAACGCGGACGATGTCGGCGCCGACTTCCTCGCAACTGCGGATCTGGGCAATCGTCGCCGCGGCATCGCTGGTCAGCGTGTTGGTCATGGTCTGCACGGCGATCGGCGCGTCGCCGCCGACGGGCACCTTGCCGACCATGATCTGGCGGGATTTGCGGCGGGCGATATCGCGCCAGGGGCGGTGGCTCATGGTCGTCAGGCTCCGGGGGCGAAACGTCCCGCCCCGATCTGGCCTCGCTATAGCCGCGTGCACGCCCGCCTCCAAGCACCCGCGACAGATTGAGAGGCTGTCGCGAGACGGCCCGCGCGCCTAGGGTCGCGCCCATGTCCGAGATCGCCATCCCCGCCGCCACCGTCATCCTGCTGCGCGCCGGCGCTGAGGCGCCTGAAATCCTGATGGTCCAGCGCGGCGACAACCTCGCCTTCGCCGGCGGCGCGCTGGTCTTCCCCGGCGGCCGCGTCGACGCCGCCGACCTGATCATCGCCCGCGACGCCGAAATCGCCATGGGCTTCGACGGCCTCGCCGACGACGACGCCGCGGCGCGCGTCGCCTGTGCCCGCGAAGCGTTCGAGGAAACCGGCGTGCTCTTGACCGTCGGCCCCGCCCCCGACCCCGTCGCCCTGGCCAGCGCGCGCGCCCAGCTCGCCGCCGTCCCCGATCGCGACGAGGCGCTCAGCTTCGCCGGCATCCTCGGCGGCCTCGCCCACAAGGTCGATGCGGCGCGCTTCCGCCCCTTCGCGCGCTGGCAGCCGCCCGCCGCGGCGCCGATCAAGCGCCGCTTCGACACCCACTTCTACCTCGCCGATGCCGGCGGCGCCGCCTCGGCCGACCACAGTCCCGATGGCGGCGAGGCGGTCGCGATCCGCTGGACGACCGCTGCCGCGGTGCTGGCGGAGGAAGCCCGCGGCGAGGCGGCGCTGGTCTTCCCGACCAAATGCAACCTGCAGCGCCTCGGCCAATATCCCGATGTATCGGCGATCCTCGCCGCCGCCGAAGCCCGCGAGCCGCCCTTCATCCAGCCCGAGATCGTCACGCGCGACGACGGCCTGTGGCTGACCATTCCCGAAGGCTGCGATTATCCCGTCACCGAGGAGTCGATGTCAGCCGTCCGCCGCGAATAGCCGCGCCGCGACCGCGCTTCGCAGCGCCGGCAGCGTTTCGGCGGCGAACCACGGGTGCTTCGCCATCCAGCCCTGCACTCGCCAGGACGGATGCGGGAGCGGGAATACCCCCGCACTGCCACCGGCGCGCACCCGCGCCGTCAGCGGCGCCTTGCCCGGCAGGTACCGGGCTTGCGCATATTGGCCGACGAGCACGGTCAGCCGGTCGGGCGGCAGCAACGCCAGCAGGCGACCGTGCCACAAAGGCGCGCATTCGGGGCGCGGCGGCAGGTCGCCACTGTCGCCGGTGCCGGGGTAGCAGAAGCCCATCGGCACCAGCGACACTTTGGCGGGATCGTAGAAATCGCTGGCGCCGATCCCGGTCCAGTCGCGCAGTCGCTCGCCACTGGCATCGTCCCACGGCACGCCCGAGGCATGGACGCGCGCGCCAGGCGCCTGGCCGATGATCAGCACCCGCGCCGTCGCCGAAAGCTGCACCACCGGACGCGGTTCGAGGTGCGGCGCGCAAATGCGGCAGCGGCGGACTTGGCTCAACAGGTCGACGATCGGATCGAGGGTCGGCATATTGCGTTGAGACGCGCGCCCCTGGCGCCGGTCAAGCTGGCGTCAGGAATCATGTTATGGCATGGCGCCTGCCGTTATCGGGGGTTGGCCGCCGCATCGGCGTATAGCCTCCGCCACCAAAGGAGAGTTCCGATGCGCCTGCCGATCCTTGCCGCTGCCCTGCTGACCGCCACCGCCGCCGCCGCCCAGACACCGGCGACGCCGGCGGGGACGCCCTCGGCGGTGGCTGCGACCGAGGCGGCGATGGCCAAGCTGCTCGCCGCCGACAAGAACAAGGACGGCAAGTGGAACAAGGCCGAATGGCTCGCCGCCGGCCGCCGCGAAATGGGCTTCAATTTCATCGATGCCGACAAGGATGGTTTCGTTACCGGCGACGAGCTGCGCGCCGGGGTCGCCCGCGCCCGCGCCATGGGCTTCGCGCAATGACGGCGCGCGGGGGAACAGGCGACGCCGCACCGTAAGCGCAATGACCGGCGACGACACGCCGGCACCATAGGGAGAGCCACCATGCGCCGTTTCGTTACCGCCCTCACCGCCGCCAGCGTCCTCGGCCTCGGCTTCGCCAGCGCCGCCGAAGCCCGGGTCGATCGCGTCAAGCTCGCCGTCATGGCGCGCACCGCCGCCGCCTTCCGCCAGGTCGATGCCGACCGCAACCGCAGCATCAGCCCCGCCGAATTCACCGCCGCGGGCAAGAATGCCGAGAATTTCGACGCCATCGACGCCAATGACGACGGCGGCCTCGGCTATTTCGAAGTGCTGCGCGCCGTCATCTTCCGCCTGCGCAACCGCTGAGCCGGGCTATAAGGCCGCGCTCAACGCCTTGATCTCGTTGTTGAGGATGCGGTCGTTGTCGGAATAATCGACCGGACAGTCGATCAGATGAACCCCCGGGGTGCCAAGGCAATGCGCCAGCAGCCCGGGGAACATCGCCGCCGAGGTGACGCGGTGGCCATGGGCGCCATAGCTTTCGGCGTATTTGACGAAATCGGGGTTGTTGTAGGTAAGCCCCCAATCCTGGAAGCCCATATTGGCCTGTTTCCAGCGGATCATGCCATAGCTGTTGTCGTTGAGCACGAGCACGGTGATGTTGACGCCGAGGCGCACCGCGGTCTCCATCTCCTGCGAATTCATCATGAAGCCGCCGTCGCCGCAGATTGCCATGACCTTGCGGTCGGGATAGACCATCGCCGACGCCATCGCGCTCGGCAGCCCCGCCCCCATCGTCGCCAGGGCATTGTCGAGCAGCACGGTGTTGGGGCGATAGGCGGTATAGTTGCGCGCGAACCAGATCTTGTAGACGCCATTGTCGAGGGCGATGATGCCGTCCTCGGGCATCGCCTTCCTGACTTCGCTGACCAGATATTGCGGATAGAGCGGGCAGCGCATGTCGCCGATGCTGGCGTCGCGATGCGCCACTTCGGCGGCGCGCGCCGCCAGCATCGCCTCGCAGCCCCAGCCCTGTGGCGTGATGGCTTCCTTGATCTGCCAGATGGCGTTGGCGATATCGCCGACGACCTCGATCTGCGGGAAATACACCGGATCGACTTCGGCCGAGCGCGTCGAAATGTGGATCACCGGCGTACCGCCGTCGCGCATGAAGAAGGGCGGCTTTTCGATGACGTCATGGCCGATGTTGACGATCAGATCGGCGCGCGCGATCGCGGCATGGACGAAATCCCCCGACGACAGCGCCGCGCAGCCGAGGAATTTCGGGTGGCGCTCGTCCACGACCCCCTTGCCGAGCTGCGTCGTCAGGAAGGGAATGCCGGTCTTCTCGATCAGCTGCCCAAGCATCCGGCTGGTCATCGTCCGGTTGGCGCCCGCCCCGATCACCAGCACCGGCGCCTTCGCCGCTTCGAGCGCGCGCACCGCCTCGGCGACGGCTTTCGCATCGGCGAGCGGCCGGCGGACATAGCTCGGCGCGATCGGCGTCGCGTCGGTCGGGTCATGGGCGATATCCTCGGGCAGCTCGAGATGGGTGCCGCCGGGCTTTTCCTCCTGCGCCAGCCGCATCGCCTCGCGCACTCGCGCCGGGATATTGTCGGCGCTCGCCAGCTGATGGGTATATTTGGTGATCGGCCGCATCATGTCGACGACATCGAGGATCTGGAAGCGCCCCTGCTTCGAGCGCTTGATCGGCTTCTGCCCGGTGATCATCAGCATCGGCATGCCGCCGAGCGTCGCATAGGCCGCCGCGGTAACGAGGTTGGTGGCACCGGGGCCGAGCGTCGCCAGGCACACCCCGGCCTTGCCGGTATGGCGGCCATAGGTCGCCGCCATGAAGCCGGCGCCCTGTTCGTGGCGGGTCAGGATCAGCCGGATCTGCGTCGACCGCGACAGCGAATCGAGGAAGTCGAGATTCTCCTCGCCGGGGACGCCGAAGACATATTCGACGCCCTCGCGCTCGAGGCATTGCACCATCAGATCGGATGCCTTGGTCATGCGCGCGCTCCCCCGTCCGGCGACATGGTTAAGACGGATCGCCGGCAAAGCATAGCCTCGGCGGCAGGCGAGCCGCGGCCCGCATCGCCGGAAGCCCCATTTTCGGAACGGTCATGCCAGCGCACGCTGGCATCCAGCCGCGGCGTCACGCAGCACCTGCCGTCACCTGAGGAGGAGCGTTCCGCGCCCCG
>LJHX01000122.1 GCA_001295935.1 alpha proteobacterium AAP81b | reverse complement strand
CACCGCGACCATCAGGTCGGACGCGCCATTGCCGACCTCGGGCTGGTCGGTGAAGCCCGGCGCCGAATTGACGAAGACGTTCAGCTTGACGATCCGCGCGACGTTCGAAAGCTCGCCCAATGCCGCCTTGGCCTGAGCGATGACACCGATGGCGCAGCGCTTCGCCGCCTCCTGGCCGGCGGCGACGTCCATCGTCTCGCCGAGGCGGCCGCGGATCAGGCCGCCATCCTCGGTGAAGGGGATTTGCCCCGAAATGTGCAGCAACCCCGCGGCAAGCACGCTCGGCACATAATTGGCGGCGGGCACGGCGGCGGCGGGCAGGGCGATGCCGAGGTCGGCGAGACGGGATTCGGGGGTCATGCGGGCTCCTCGATCAGGCGGCGGATATGGGCATGGGCGGCGGCCCAGTCGTCGATCCGCGCATCGGCGTCGGGGGCCGGCGGGATCAGCGCCTGCAGCGCCGTTTCGGCGACCATATGGATGCGATGCACGTCGGGCGCCAGCTTCTTTGCCGAACTGTGATGCGGCGGCAGATCATCGATGAAGAAGGCCAGGCTCGGCGCGAAATTCTCGACCAGCCCGGCCAATGGCCCGCCTTTGGGGCCGAGATTGCCGATGACGCGATAGGGCATGCCGAGTCGGGCGAGCTCCTCGGTGCGTGTCACGGCATGGCCGTCGCCGATGTTGGTCAGGATGACGATATCGCAGTCCTGCGCCAGGTCGGCGAGCGCCGCGACGGCACCGTCGATCGGCGTCTGCGTCGCCATATGCGTCGTGAAGAATCCGTCGAGCAGCGCCGGGAAGCGCGACGCTTCGACGGGATTGCCGTCGGCGTCGTGGATGTTGCCGCTGAGCGCGAAGCTGGTCATCTTCAGGGTCAGCCCATGTTCCTCGCCGAGATAGGCGATGAACGGATCGATGAAATTGAGCAGGACGCCGTCGCAGTCCGAGACGATCAGGGGGCGGGTCATGAATACTCCTCGGGCGCGAGAGCGCGGGCGGCGCCGGCAAGCTCGGCCGGGGTGACATTGATTGCCGCGGCGCAGGCGACGAGATCGCTTTCGTGCGCGGCGAGGAGTTCGAGGACGGCGGCGAGCAGCGCCGGATCGTCGGCACGCGCGCGCAATTCCGCCGAATCGAGCCCCGACAGCGCCAGGAAACGCGACGCCAGGGTTTCGTCGCCGGCGACATGCGCCAGTGCCAGCAGACCCATGACGAGCGGCGCAGGTGCCGAATTCTTAGGTTCGCGCAACATCGGTGAAGTCGCCCCGTTGCCGCCACTTGACGACTCGATGGAAAGTCTGCCCTCACTAGGGGGCGCGAGGGGCGGTTGCCAAGCGGCGCCTGAGGGGGCGACGCCGGCCATCATGCCGCAACCCTGGTGTCGGCCGTGGCAGCAGGGGTGCCGGGGCGGGATGAGGGGTCAGCGTTGCCATGACGGTGCGGATCGGATTGATCGGCGGCGCCGCATCGTCCGAATTGGCCGATGCGTTGTTGCCGTTGCTGCCGCCGGGGGCCAGCCTTGAACGGCTGAGCCTCGCGGCGGCGCATGTCGCCATCGCCGGCGAGGCGCTGGCGCTGATCATCATCGCCGTCGACGCCGATTGGCGCCAATCGCTTGCCGAGATCGCGGTACTGGAATCGCTGATTCGCGAACATCCCGTCGCGGTTTTCGCGCTGGTGCCGCGCGACGACCCGGCGGCGCTGGTCAAGGCCTTTGACTTCCGCGTCGGCGATGTCGCCGGGCTGCCGATCGATCGCCATGAGGTGCGCGCCCGGCTGGCGGCGCTGCTGCGGCGGCGTCAGGTGGCGCTGGCGCGCGCCGCCGAGAACCGCGCTGCCTGGCGGCTGGCGGTGATCGATCCAGTCACCGGGCTGCACAACCGCCATCACCTCGAAGCGACCCTGCCGGCGGCGATCGATTCGGCGCGGGCCCGGGCACGGCCACTGGCGCTGCTGATGATCGATGTCGATGGATTGAAGCCCTTCAACGATCGTTGGGGGCATGCGGCGGGCGACCGCGCCCTTGGCGCCGTCGCCGAAACGCTGCGCGGGCAATTGCGCCTGACCGACACCATCGCGCGCTATGGCGGCGACGAGATCGCCATCGTGCTGCCCGACACCGACGCCGCGATCGCGCAGGCGATGTCGGCGCGCCTCGTCGAAGCGGTGGCGGCGACGCCGATTGTCTGTGGGGTCAGCTGCCCGGGGCTGACAGTCAGCCTCGGCAAGGCGATGCTGGGCGCGGGCGACGATGCCGAGGCCCTGGTGGCCCGCGCCGATGCCGCGCTCTATGCCGCCAAGCGCGCCGGTCGCAATCGCGCCGTCGCTGCCTGAGCCGGCTTACTTGATCTTGGCTTCCTTGAACGCGACATGCTTGCGCACGACGGGATCATATTTGCGGAAGCTGAGCTTTTCCGTCTGGGTGCGGGGGTTCTTCTTGGTCACGTAGAAATAGCCGGTGTCGGCGGTCGACACGAGCCTGATCTTGATGGTTGTCGGCTTGGCCATGATACTTCTCTGCGCTCGCGCCGGCCGGAAGGTCCCGGCGCGGAAAGGCGGCGTCTGTGACGGCCGTGGCGACAAAAGTCAAGGTCGGCCGGCGTGATTTGGCAAGCGCCGGCGCAGCGCCTACATCGCCGCGATGATCGTGACGCTTGAAGACCGTGCCGTGCTGCGGATCGGCGGCGCCGACGCCGCCGCCTTCCTGCAGGGGCTGCTGACCCAGGATGTCGAGGCGCTTGCCCCCGGCGGGTCGGCCTATGCCGGGCTGCTCAGCCCGCAGGGCAAGGCGCTGTTCGACATGATCCTGTTCCGCGAGGCGGGCGAGGCGATCCTGATCGATGTCGCCGCCGCCCGCGCCGAGGCGCTGGCGAAGCGGCTGACGATGTACCGCCTGCGCAAGGCAGTGACGATCGCGCCCGATGCGGCGGTGGTGCTGGCCGCCTGGGGGAACGATGCCGAAGGCCGCCCGGCGGATCCCCGCGCCGCCGATCTTGGCGCGCGCTGGCTCGGCGCCGCCGGGCAGGCGCCCGCCGGTGCCGAAGCCTGGGCGCGCCATCGCCTCGACGCCGGCATTCCCGATAGCGCCGACATCGGCAGCGACGACCTCCTCTGGCTCGAAACCGGCGCTGATCTGCTCCATGGCGTCAGCTTCACCAAGGGCTGCTATGTCGGCCAGGAAAACACCGCGCGGATGCACCATCGCGACAAGGTCCGCCGCCGCCTGTTGCCGGTGGCGCTCGGCGGCGATCCCGGCGAAGCCACCGCCATCGTCGATGCTGCCGGGCGCAGCATCGGCACGTTGCGCAGCCACGCCGATGGCCTCGGCATCGCCTATCTCCGCGTCGAGGCCGCGGCGGGTCCGCTGGCCTGCGGCTGCGCACCGGTCACCGTTCGTCGCAAAGCCTGGGCGGAACCGGCGCTCGCCGAAATCTTTTCGGCGTGATGGACGTTCCTAGCCGCCTCACCGTCGCCGCCGCGCCGACCGTCAACGCCGTCGACACGCTGAAAGGCCTGCCGAACGACGTTCTCGGCGTCAGCCGCGAAACCGTGCTCTGGCTGCGCGACGACAGCACCACCGCCGCCATCGCCATCGGCGTCGCCGTCGGGTTGTTCTTCGCGTTTCGCGGTTTGCGCTGGCTGATCGTCCGCGCGCTCGGCGAGCAGCACCCCGTCACCACCTGGCGCGGTTTCCTGCGCGGCATCGTGCGGCGGACGCGCAGCTTCTTCATCGGGGCGCTTGCCGCCTATCTCGTTACCAACATCGTCGCGCCGCCGGGGCTGCTGCTGCGCGCCGTCGACATCGTCTTCACCATCGCGTTTGCCGTGCAGGGCGCCTATTGGCTGCGCGAGGTCATCCTCAGCCTGGTGCAGCGCCGCGCCGCCGGCGTCGAGGACCACGCCGCCTTTGCTTCGGCGGTCGGCATCATCACCGTGCTGGTCAACGTCGTCGTCTGGGCGCTGGCGCTGATCCTGGTGCTCGACAATCTCGGGGTGAATGTCACGGCGCTGGTCGCCGGCCTCGGTGTCGGCGGCATCGCCATCGGTCTCGCCGCGCAGGGGATCTTCGGCGATCTGTTCGCGGCGCTGGCGATCCTCTTCGACCGGCCCTTCGCCGTCGGCGATTCGGTCAGCTTCGGCGGCAATTCGGGCACGGTCGAGGCGATCGGGCTGAAGACCGTCCGCGTCCGCCTGCTCTCGGGCGAGCAGCTGATCATCTCCAATTCGAAGCTCCTCGACCAGCAGGTCACCAACCTCGCCCGCGTCGTCGAACGCCGCGTGCCGATGAGCTTCGGCATCGTCTATCAGACGCCCCCCGAGGTCGTCGCGGCACTGCCGGGGGAAGTCGCCGAGATCATCGGCCGCATCGACGGCGCGCGCTTCGGCCGGCTGCACATGACGGCGTTCGGCGCCTCGAGCCTTGATTTCGAGCTGATCTTCTTCGCGACCTCGGGCGACTATGCCGAGATGATGCGGGTGCGCCACGAAGTCTGCCTCGCCATGCTGCGCCGCTTCGCCGAGCTGAAGATCGACTTTGCCTATCCGACCCAGGTGACCTTCACCGCGGCGCCCGATGGGACGATGATCGACCCGCGGCCAGTGTTGACTGCCGAAGGGTGACGCCTTCGGCTCCGCAATGGGTGTGCCGGACAAACGACGGATGACGGGCGGATGGGGTGCTGAAACCAGCCAGCATCCCGGCGCCGCTACTGCTTGACGGCGGCAACCAATCGGTAAATCAAAGGCGCAGCGTCAGGGCCTTGGGGATGTCGTCATGTCGCGGGGTCGGACGTTGATCGTTGCCATTGCCGTCGTTGCTGCGCTCCTTGGCGCCGGCGAGGCGGCCCTCGCTGCCGACGCCGCGGCGCCGGGGCTGGGCGAGGTCATCGTCACCGGCGGCAGGCAAAATGCCCGCTATGCCCAGCAGGATCGCCCGGTGGTCGGGGTGCGCCGCCCTGCCGACGGGCTGGCGCGGCAGGTGACATTTTCCTCCGACCAGCGCGACGAGGCGACCCGCACGCGCGAAATCCATGGCATGCTGCTCGCCGCGCTCGATCGCGCCGCCGCCGCCGGGGTCGAGCTGGTCACCGGCAGCTTCGAGCTCGTGCCCGTCACCAGGGCAAGCTTTCAGACGCTGCCGCTGCTGTCGGCCGGGCGCGTCGATACCAGCCAGGTCACACTGATGATCAGGACCGCGCTTGGCGGATCGGCGGTCGCCGCCGAAGCGCGGCTCGACGCCTTCATCAAGGCCGTGCCGCGCAGCGGGCGTGGCGCGATCGACCGACCGGGCGCCGCGGCGCTGACCATCGTCAATCCCGATCAATATCGCGACGCCATCGTCAAGGCGGTGGCCGAGGACGCCCGGCGCCAGGCCGCGATCTTCGGTCCCGATTATGCGGTCCAGGTCAGCGGTATCGACGGCCAGGTCTTCTGGTCGCAGGTCAGCGCCAGCGAGGTGTTTCTCTATGTGCCCTATCGCTACACCATCGTGCCACGCTGAACCGGGGCGCAACGTGCGCGGCATCGCCATCGTCGCCATCCTGCTCGGCCTCCTCACGCTTGCCCCGGCGCGGGCGCAGGACGCTTCCGACGGCGCCGGCGAGATCATCGTCACGGGGACGCTGCGCAAGGCGGTTGCCGGGGCGCCGGTTCCGGCACCGCCGCCGGTCATCGGCCTGAAGCGCACCGCCGATTCGGCGGTACGCAGCATCGAGATCGTTTCCGATTCGCGCGAGGCGGCGCTGCGCAAGCGCGAAATCGTCGCCATGCTGCTTGACGCCATCGAGCGGGCGCGACGCGACGGCTTCAGCCTCGTCACCGGCGAGTTCACGATTGTCGAAGTGACGCGCGCCAATTGGCAGGAGCAGTTCCCGCGGCTTGCGGCCAAGGACGATGCCGCTGCCGCCACCGATGAAGACGACGAGGACGATGACGACGGGGACGATGACGAAGCCGCCAAGCCGCAACCCGCCTTTGCCGATGATGGCAGCACCGCGCGGCTGCGGCTCAAGGTCAAGGCCCGGCTCGACGGCACCATCGGCAATGCCGAGCAGAAGCTCGCCGGCTTCATCAAATCGGTGCCGGTGACCGGCCGCTCGCAGATCGAACCGCGCGGCCGGCTGGCGCTGACCATCGTCAACCCTGAGCAATATCGCGACGAAATCTATCGCCGCGTCGCCGCGGCCGCGAAGCACGCCGCTTCCTTCTATGGGCCGGGCGAGGGCCTGGACATCACCGGTCTCGACGCCGCCATTGCCTGGAACCAGGTCGGCAACACCGAGGTCTTCCTCTATGTTCCCTATCGCTTTTCGGTGTCGAGCCAGACGGGCGGCGCTGGCCCGGACGGCGCACAGCATCCCTAGACTTGGCGCTGCAGAGTCGTGATCGATGCTGCCTAAATCCCTCCGACGTCCTCGATGCTGAGCAGCGTCGCATTGCCCCCCGCGCTCGTCGTGTCGGTCGACACCACCCGCTCGGTGGCGAAGCGCAGCAGGTAATGCGGCCCGCCGGCCTTGAAGCCGGTGCCCGAGCGGGCTTCGCCGCCGAAGGGTTGCGAGCCGACGACCGCGCCGATCATCGAGCGGTTGATGTAGAGGTTGCCGACCTGCGCCGTCGCGGTGACGGCGGCCGCCGTGGTAGCGATGCGGCTGTGCAGGCCCATGGTCAGGCCATAGCCGAGGGCGTTGACCGCGCCGACCGTTTCGGGAAGCTCGCCGGCGCGCCAGGTCGCGACATGCAGCAACGGCCCGAACCATTCGTCGCGCAGGTCGGCGATGCGGTCGAGACGGATGACCGTCGGCGCGACGAAGTCACCGCTCGCCGGCGCTGGCAGGCGGTGAACCCAGCGGGCGCGCTGGCTTTGGGCATAGTCTTCCAGCCGGCGATGCGCCGCGGCGTCGATGACCGGGCCGATGTCGGTCGCCGGGTCGGCGGGGTCGCCGATGACCAGCGTGTCCATCGCGCCCTTGAGCATGTCGAGAGTGCGCTCGGCGATATCCTCCTGGAGCAGCAGCAGGCGCAGCGCCGAGCAGCGCTGGCCGGCCGAACGGAAGGCCGAGGTGATGACATCGTGCACCACCTGCTCGGTGAGCGCCGTTGAATCGACGATCATCGCGTTGATGCCGCCGGTTTCGGCGACCAGCGGCACCAGCGGCCGCGTTTCGTCGTCGAGCAGCGCCCGCGCGATTCGCCGCGCCGTGGCGGTCGAGCCGGTGAAGGCGACGCCCATGATGCGGGGGTGCCGAACCAGCGCGTCGCCGATCTCGCCGCCGCCGATGGCGAGCGCCAGCACGTCGGCGGGCACGCCGGCGCGATGGGCGAGCGCGACGGCGCGCGCGGCGATGCGCGGCGTCTGCGGCGCCGGCTTGGCGATGACGCTGTTGCCGGCGACGAGCGCCGCGGCGACCTGGCCGAGGAAGATCGCCAAGGGGAAGTTCCACGGCGCGATCGCCGCGAAGACGCCGCGGCCTTCGAGGCGCAGTTCGTTGCGCTCGCCGGTCGGGCCGGGGAGGGTAATGGGGGCAAAGCGCGCCCGCGCCTCGGCGGCGTAATAGCGGCAGAAATCGGCGGCCTCGCGGACTTCGCCGAGGGCATCGCCGATGGTCTTGCGGGCTTCGTGGACGAGGAGCGCCATCAGCGCGTCGCGGTCGGCCTCGATGAGGTCGGCGAGGCGGTCGAGGATCGCGGCGCGGGCGGCAATGGGGGTGGCCGACCAGGCAGGGAAGGCGGCGTCGGCGGCGTCGATCGCCGCGGCCAGTTCTTGCGGCGTGCCTCGACTGCGCTCGGCAGGAGCGGGTGGGGAGTTCGCGCGCCCGGGCGCGCCGCCTGCCGAACGCTCCTCCCCTCGCTCATCCCGAGCGAAGTCGAGGGATCCAACCGCATCGGCGGTCTTGGCCAGCACCTCGGCATCGGCAAGGTCGAGCCCCGCCGAATTGTCGCGATCCCCGAACAGCCGCACCGGCAGCGGGATCGACGGATGCGGCGCGCCGCCGACGCTGGCGATCTTGGCGGCGGGGTCAGCCAGCAGGCTCTCGTCGCTGACGCTCTCGTCGGCGAGCTGATGGACGAAGCTCGAATTGGCGCCATTCTCGAGCAGCCGGCGGACGAGATAGGCGAGCAGGTCGCGATGGCCGCCGACGGGGGCATAGGTGCGGCAGCGATAGCCCTCCTCGCGCACCAGCCGCTCGTAGAGGCCCTCGCCCATGCCGTGCAGGCGCTGGAATTCGAAGTCGCGGTCCGGCCCCGTCCATTCGAGGATGGTGGCGACGGTCAGCGCATTGTGGCTGGCAAAGGCGGGGTAGATGTGGCGCGCTGCCAGCATGTCATGCGCGCAGGCGAGGTAGGAGACGTCGGTCGCCGCCTTGCGGGTAAACAGCGGATAGTCGGCAAGGCCGGCTTCCTGGGTGCGCTTGATCTCGCTGTCCCAATAGGCGCCCTTGACGAGGCGGACGGTGAGCCGCTGGCCGGTTTCGGCGCCGAGGGCATCGGCCCAGGCGATGACCGCGCGGGCGCGCTTGCCATAGCCCTGCGCCGCCATGCCGAAGCCGCCCCAGCCCTTCAGCTGTGGCAGGCGGGCGACGGCTTCGATGATGTCGAGGCTCATGGCGAGGCGCTCGGATTCCTCGGCGTCGACGGTCAGCCCGATGCCGGCCGCGGCAGCGGCTTCGGCCAGTTGGCGCAGCATGTCGGTAAGCGCCGGCACGGCGGTCGCGGCATGGGCGGTTTCGTAGCGGGGGTGGAGGGCGGAGAGTTTCACCGATACCGAGTGCCGGTCCTCGATGCGGTTGGCCTTCGCCGCCTTGGCGGTGTCGGCGATCGCCGCCTGATAGCTGGCGAAGTAGCGCATCCCATCGGGGAAAGTGCGCGCCGCCTCGCCGAGCATGTCGAAGCTGGCGGTGAAGCCGCGATTGTCCTTGTCGCCGGCGCGGGCGAGCGCCTCGTCGATGGTGCGGCCCATGACGAAGACCTGGCCCATCATCCGCATCGCCGCGCCGACCGCCTGCCGGACGAAAGGCTCGCCGGCGCGCGCCACCAGCCGGCGCAGGACGCCGCCGCGGCCGGCGTCGTCGCCCATCAGCGCGCGCGTCATGACCAGGCCCCAGGTTGCTGAATTGACCAGCGCCGAGTCGGATTCGCCGAGATGTGCCGCCCAGTCGGCGGTGCCGATCTTGTCGCGGATGAGGAGGTCGGCGGTCTCGGGGTCGGGGACGCGCAGGAAGGCCTCGGCAAGGCTGAGCAGCGCGACGCCCTCGGCGGTGTTGAGGCGGTACTGGTGCAGGAAGCGGTTGACCCAGCCTTCGCGCTGCGCGGCGCGCAGGTCGGCGAGCAGCCCCAGCGCGCGGCCGACGACGGCGTCGCGGGTGGCGGGGGCGAGCGTGGCGGTGGGCAGCAGGCCCGCCAGAACTTGCGGCTCAGGCGCGCGGTGGAGGGTGCGCATCGCGGCGCGGGCGGCGGCAAGATCACTCATGGCGGCGGGTCTAGCTTGCGGCGATGCGGCGGTCACGCCCCGCCGGAGGCCGCTTGACGATTACGCGCGTAATCGATAACGACTACGCCTGTAATCGAATCGAGTGCCAATGAACGACCGCATCAGCCCCGAACGCATCAGCGACGCCGAGCTCGAGGTGATGGAGGTGCTGTGGCGCGACGCGCCGCTGACCGCCGCCGAGGTCGCGGCGCGCGTCGATCCGGCGCGTGGCTGGAGCGCTGCCACCGTCAAGACCTTGCTCGGCCGGCTGCTCGCCAAGGGCGCGCTCGCCCATGAGGAGGATGGCCGCCGCTACCTCTATCGCCCGGCGATCGACCGCGCGGCCCATGTCGCCGGCGATGTCGGCCGGCTGGTCGATCGGCTGTTCGGCGGGCGCGCGGCGCCGCTTGTCGCGCATCTTGCTGAGAGGCAGCGGCTGTCGGCCGACGATATTGCCGAACTTGAAGCCCTGGTGCGGGAGTTGAAGGGATGAGTGCGTGGCTTGTTGAAGCGCTGACCGGGTCGGCGTTGTTGATGCTGGCGGTGCTGGTGCTGCGGCGGCCGGTGGCGCGCCTGTTCGGGGCGCATGTTGCCTATGCGCTCTGGGCGCTGCCGGCGCTGCGGCTGCTGCTGCCGCCGCTGCCGGGGTGGACGAGCCTTTATGCCCCGGTGGCGCATTCGGGGCCGGCCAATCCGCTGGTGTTCGCCATCGTTTCGCACGAGCGCGCCGCCCAATTGGCTGCCGATGTGCCGCCAGAACTGGCGGGGGACCTGCCGCCTCTGGCCCCCGAACTTGCGCCGCTGCCGGACGTGCCACCGCTGGGCGATGGCTTGGGGTCGGGCGAACTGGTGCTCCTCGTCTGGCTCGCCGGCGCGGCGCTCTATCTCGCCGTCCAGCTGCTGCGCACCCATCGCTTCGTCGGCCGCGCCGTTGCCGCCGGCGAGCGGCTGACGCGCATCCGCGGCATCGACGTCATCCTGTCGCCCGCCGTTGCCGGCCCGATGGCGGCCGGCGTCTGGCGGCGGCGAATCCTGCTGCCCGCCGATTTCGCGGCGCGCTACACCGCCGAGGAACGCCGGCTGGCGCTGCTCCACGAGGGTGCCCACCATGATCGCGGCGATCTGATCGCCAATCTCGCCGGGCTGGTGGTGGTGGCGCTGCACTGGTGGAACCCGCTGGCGCACTGGGCCTGGGGCCGTTTTCGCAGCGACCAGGAACAGGCGTGCGACGCCACCGTGCTCTTGCGCGCCGATGGCGAGACCCGCGTCGCCTATGGCCGCACCGTGCTCAAATCGGCGTGCGGGGCGATGCCCGCCGCGGCGCTTGCCATGAACCACAAGGACCAGATGAAGATGCGCATCGGGATGATGAAACAGCGCGTCGGCGCGTCGCGGCTGCTCGCCGGCACGGGGTTCGTGGTGGCGGCGATCGGCGCCGGGCTGGTGCTGACGGCGTCGGGCGCCGCGGCGCCGGTGCCGCCCGCGCCACCGGTGCCGCCGGCACCTGCCGCGCCGCTGGCGCCGGAAGCG
>LJHX01000121.1 GCA_001295935.1 alpha proteobacterium AAP81b | reverse complement strand
GGCCCGCCGGCGGGCACCGGCTGCGGCGGCTATGTCGTCGGCCAGACCGTCAAGCTGCTGAAGCAGCATCACCTTCTCGAAGACACCGATGTGGTGATCTTCGACGTCCTCGGCGATGTCGTCTGCGGCGGCTTTGCCGCGCCCCTGCAGCACGCCGAGCGCGCCGTCGTCGTCACCGCCAATGATTTTGACAGCATCTTCGCGATGAACCGCATCATGGCGGCGATCAAGGCCAAGTCGAAGAACTACGAAGTCCGTCTTGCCGGCTGCATCGCCAACCGCTCGGCGGGCACCGACGAGATCGATCGCTTCTGCGACGCCACCGGCATCGATCGCCTGGCGCATCTTCCCGATCTCGACGCCATCCGCCGCTCGCGCCTGAAGAAGTGCACGATCTTCGAGATGGACGAGACCCCCGAGATCATCGCCGCGCAGAATGAGTACAAGCGCCTGGCGGCATTGCTCTGGGCCGGGGTCGAACCCTGCGAAGCGCGGCCGATGAAGGATCGCGACATCTTCGAATTCCTGGGCTTCGAATGAAGCCAGGAGCGGCCTTGGACAGCGGCTGGCACGACGGCTGGCAGGCGACGCGCACGCGGCTCGAGGATTATTTCGACCGCACGGCGTTCGACGCCTGGGCGGCGCTGACCAGCGACGCGCCGGTCAGCAAGATCCGCGCCACCGTCCGCGCCGGGCGCGACGCGATGCGCGCGACCTTGCTCGATTGGCTGCCCGCGGACCTCAGCGGCAAGCGCCTGCTCGATGCCGGCTGCGGCACCGGCGCGCTGGCGGTCGAGGCGGCGCGGCGCGGCGCCGAGGTCGTCGCCATCGATGTTTCGCCGCAGCTGATCTCGATCGCCTGCGAACGCGCGCCGCGCGATGTCCATGGCCGGGTGCAGTTCCTGTCGGGGGACATGCTCGATCCGCGCCTCGGCCGCTTCGATCACATCGTCTCGATGGACGTCCTCATCCACTACCACTCCGACCAGATCGCCGCCGCCATCGCCAATCTCGCGGCGCGCACCGGCGCCAGCATCGCCTTCACCTATGCGCCGGGAACGCCGCTGCTGCGCACCGCGCGCGCCGTCGGCCAGTTCTTCCCGCGCGCCGATCGCGCGCCTGGCATCATCCCCGTTGGCCGCGGCGAACTTCACGCTGGGGTCGGCAAGCTCGCCGGCGTCCGCCTCGGCCGCGAGGCGCGCGTCGCCCGCGGCTTCTACATCAGCCAGGCGCAGGAGGTGCTTGTCGGATGAGCCGCGCCGCCGGCCTGTGGATGCGTGTTGGCGAACGGCTGCTGCCCTTCGCCGACGCGGCGACTCCCGAGCTGCCGCTGCCGCGGCTGCTGCGGCTGTCGCTGTTCCAGGTCTCGGTCGGGCTGGCGATGGTGTTGCTCAACGCCACGCTCAATCGCGTGATGATCGTCGAGCTCGCCATTCCGTCGACGATCGTTGCGATCCTCATCGCACTGCCGCTGCTCTTCGCGCCCTTGCGCGCGCTGATCGGCCACAAGTCCGACAACCACGCCTCGGTGCTCGGCTGGAAGCGCGTTCCCTATATCTGGGGCGGCACGATGTTGAGCTTCGCGGGTTTCGCGATCCTGCCCTTTGCGCTGCTGGTGATGACCGGGCGCGGCAGCACGGGCGGGGCGATATACGGCGAGATCTTCGGCGCGCTCGCCTTTCTGATGGTCGGCGCCGGTGTCGCTGTCACCCAGACCGCGGGCCTCGCGCTCGCCAACGACCTCGCGCCGGTCGATGCCCGCCCCAAGGTCGTCTCGCTGCTCTATGTCATGCTGCTGGTCGGCATGCTGCTGTCGTCGCTGGTGCTGGGGCGGGTGCTCACCGATTTCACCGAAACCGAGCTCGTCCAGGTTATCCAGGGCGTCGGCCTTGTCACGTTCCTTCTCAACGTCATAGCGCTGTGGAAGCAGGAAGCCCGCCAGCCGGGCGGCAAGCGCGGCGGCGAGGCGGGCGATTTCAGCACGCGCTGGGCCGACTTTACCGCCAGCCCGACGACGCGCCGGCTGCTCATCGCGGTCGGTCTCGGCGCCGCCGGCTTCGGCATGCAGGATATCCTTCTCGAACCCTATGGCGGCCAGGTCCTCGGCCTGTCGGTCGGCTCGACCACCATGCTCACCGCGCTGTCGTCGGCGGGAACGCTCATTGGCCTGGCGCTGGCGGCTCGTGCGCTGGCGCGCGGCGCCGATCCGGCATGGCTCGCCGGCATGGGGGCGCTCGCTGGGATCGCCGCTTTCGCCCTTGTCGTTCTCTCGGCCCCCTTCGGCTCGGTGCCGCTGTTCTGCACCGGCGCCACCATCATCGGCTTCGGCAATGGCTTGTTCGCCGTGGCGACGCTGACCGCGGCGATGGCGCTCGGCGAAGTTGGCTCGGGCCTGGCACTCGGTGCCTGGGGCGCGGTGCAGGCGTCGGCCGCCGGCCTCGGAATCCTCGTCGCTGGCGCGATCCGCGACGGCATCGGCGGGCTCGCGGTGCGCGGCGCCTTCGGCGAGGCGCTGATGACGCCCGCCACCGGCTACAGCATCGTCTGGCACCTCGAAATCCTGGCGCTGTTCGCCAGCCTCATCGCTCTCGGCCCGCTGGCGCGGCGGACCGGCAGTGCGCCCCCCCGCGCTTTCGGCTTGTCCGAATTCCCAACCTGACGGGAGAACACCCATGGCCAATGTCATTATCGTCGGAGGGCTGGATGTGGCGGAGCTGTGCTTCTACGCCTTCTTCCTGTTCTTCATCGGCCTCGTCATCTACCTGCGCCGCGAGGACCGCCGCGAAGGCTATCCTCTCGAGGACGACATGACCGGCTGGTCGGAAAGCCTTGACGCCGGCATCCTGCAGTTCGCGCCGCCCAAGGCCTTTGTGCTGCCCTTCGATCGCGGCACCGTCATGACGCCGACGATCGGCAAGGAGCCGATGCCGCAGAATGTCACGCCGCGCGTCCACACCGGCACGCCCTTCGAGCCGCTCGGCAATCCGCTGACCTCGGGCGTCGGCCCGGCGAGCTGGGCGCCGCGCCAGGAACGCCCCGACGTCGATCAGTTCAACCGGCCGCGCATCGTTCCCGCCCGTCTTAACGATCATCTCTTCGTCGCCGCCGGCGACACCGATCCGCGCGGGCTGCCGGTCGTCGGGCTCGACGATGTCATCGCCGGCACGGTCAAGGATCTCTGGGTCGATCGTTCGGAGAACCTCGTCCGTTACCTCGAGGTCGAGCTGACCGGCGGCGGCGTCATCGTCGTGCCGATGCCCGTCTGCGAGGTTTCGCGCCGCCGGGTGCTCGTCGATGCCGTCACCGCGGCGCAGATCGCCGAGGCGCCGGTGATCGGCGCCCCCGATCAGATCACCCTGCGTGAGGAAGACCAGGTCCAGGCCTATTTCGGCGCCGGCTATCTCTGGGCGACGCCGTCGCGTCGGGAGCCGCTGCTGTGACCCGCGAATATGAATGGGAACCCGTTCGCGGCCTGCCCGAGCGGCTTCCGAGCGGCGAGGAAATCCTTTGGCAGGGCTCGCCCGACTGGCGCGCCGTCGCCGGCTCGGTGCTGCACATCCGCGCCGTGGCGCTGTGGTTCGTCGCGGTCGCGGGCTTCGCCTTTGTCTCGGGTGGCACCGGGGTAACGGGGGCGCTGCTGACGCTGCTCGCTGGCGTCGTCGGCTGCGGCATCGTCGCCGGCCTTGCCTGGGCGCAGGCGCGCACCACCGTCTACACGCTGACGGCGCGGCGCGTCGTGCTGCGCTTCGGCGTTGCGCTGACCAAATGCGTCAACCTGCCCTTGAGCATGATCGCCAGCGCCGACGCCAAGCCCGCGGGCTTCGGCTGCCATGACCTGGCGCTGGCGACGACCGATCATTTTCCGCTCGGCTATGTCCAGATGTGGCCGCATGTCCGCCCGGGTCGCTTCGCGAATCCGGTGCCGATGTTGCGCGGCCTCGACGATCGCGCGATGTCAATCGTGGCGAATGCGCTGGCGCAGGCGAGTGTTTCGCGCCAGCGTGTCGCGGTGACGAACGAAGCCACCGCCGCGCCGCACGCGATGCCCGTTGGAGTTGCGGCATGAGCGATTTTCGCGGCGAAACCTTCCCCAAGGGGGCGCTCTGGGGCAGCGGCGCGGTGCTCGGTCTGGCACTGTTCCTGGTCTTCGGCACCCGCCTCGGCGTGCTGCCGGCACGGCCGACGGCGCCCGAAACGCGCGCCGCCACGCAGGTCCGCGTCGTTGCGGCGCGCGACCTGGTGTTCGCCGATCGTGCCGATGGCGCGCTGGTTATCCGCGACGTCGCCAGCGGCCGGCCGGCGATGATCCTTGAACCCGGCGCGCCGAGCGGCTTCATTCGCGGCGTGCTGCGCGGGCTGATGCGCGAGCGCAAGCTCCACGAAGCCCCGCGCCTCGCGCCGCTGACCTTGACGCAATGGGCCGATGGCGCGCTGACCCTGCGCGACAGCGCCACCGGACGGGTGATCGAGCTCGGCAGCTTCGGCACAACCAACCGCGCCACCTTCGCCACCCTGCTGGTCAAGGCGATGGAGACCCCTGTGGTCAAGGCGCAGGCGCCGGTGCCGGGCAGGGACGCCGCCTGATGGCGATCTTCGCGCGCCAGTCGTTCGAAACCGGCTGCACCATCGCGGTCGAGCATACTGCCGACTGGCTGCACGCCCATGTCGAGCTCGACGGCAATGTCGCGATCGGCCCCGGCGACCAGGTGCGCGTCCATGGCGAGCCGGTGCGGCTGCCCTTCGGCGAGGCGCTGACACTGCGCCGCAGGGCCACCGTGTCGCGCGCCGGGCTGCTGGCGCGCTGGTGGACCAAGCTGCGCGCCAGTCTGGAACTGACCGAACTCTACGAAATCACCTTCAGCTCGGAGCGGCCGCGATGAACGCGCATACCCCGATCGCCAAAGCCGGCGAAGTCACCCGCGAAGACGCCATGGCGATCGCGACCCAGGACACGATCCTGAGCCCACGCTTCTACACCACCGACTTCGCCGCGATGGACCGTATCGATGTGTCGGCGGTGCGCGCCGAATGGGATGCGCTGATCGCCGAAATGACCGCCGATCCCAACAAGCGCCACTTCAAGCGCACCCCCGAGTTCGACGGCGTCATCGAGCATCTGCCGCCGGAACTGCGCCGCGAGTTCACCGACTTCCTCGTCTCGTCGATGACGTCGGAATTTTCGGGCTGCATCCTCTACGCCGAGATCGCCAAGCGCGTCACCAACCCCGACGCCAAGGCGCTGTTCAAGCTGATGGCGCGCGACGAATCGCGTCACGCCGGCTTCATCAACGACAGCCTCAAGGACGCCGGCATCGGCATCGACCTCGGCTTTCTGACCAAGACCAAGAAATACACCTATTTCCGGCCGAAATTCATCTATTACGCCACCTATCTGTCCGAAAAGATCGGTTACGCCCGCTACATCGTCATCTACCGCCATCTGGCCAAGCACCCCGAGCAGCGCTTCCACCCGATCTTCAAATGGTTCGAGGAATGGTGCAACGACGAGTTCCGCCACGGCGAGGCCTTTGCGCTGCTGATGCGCGCCGAGCCCAAGCTGCTGACCGGGCTCAACCGGCTGTGGGTGCGGTTCTTCCTCGTCGCTGTCTATGCGACGATGTACGTCCGCGATCACAACCGCCCGGTGCTCTACCGCGCTTTCGGCATCGATCCGACGACCTATGATTTCCAGGTCTTCAACATCTGCACCGAAATCACCCGCCAGGTTTTCCCGCTGACCCTCGACACCGACTCACCACGCTTCCGGGCGCTGCTCGAGCGTATGCGGGTCATCTCGGCGCGGCGCGACGCGGCGCGGGAACAGGGCGGCATCGTCGGCGGCATCAAGCGCGCCGGGTGGTCGCTGGCGGCCGCGGTGACCTTCGCGCGGCTGTACCTCCAGCCGACTCGCGAAAACGCGCTTCCCGCCACCGTTCGGCTGCAACCGGCCTGGTAATGGCGCTGCTGCTGCCTTCTGCCTTTGCGCTGCTGCTGTGGTTCTTTGCCACGGGTGCGGTGCTTTGGCTCGATCGTCAGCCCAAGGAATATTGGCCGGCGGCGGTGCTCGGCGCGACCATTGCCAGCGGCATCGCCATGGCGGCGGTGATCGTCACCGCGCCGTTCAGCGGGCATCTTGCTGCCTATATCGCCTTCGCCGCCGGCCTGGTGCTGTGGGGCTGGCACGAACTGACCTTCCTGATGGGCTTCGTTACCGGGCCCAATCGTGCCCCTTGTCCCGCCGATGCGCGCGGCTGGCGGCGCTTCCGCCTCGCTGCCGCCGCGCTGATCTATCATGAAGTCGCGATGTTCGGCACGGCGCTGGCGATGGTCGCGGCGACCTGGGGCCAGCCCAACCAGACGGCGACGCTGACCTTCGTGCTGCTGTTCGTCATGCGACTATCTGCCAAGCTCAACATTTTCGCCGGCGTTCCCCATCTCGCCACCGAGATGATCCCCGATCACATGCGCTACCTCACCAGCTACTTCCGCGTCGCCCCGGCGCGCTGGCCGTTTGTTGTCAGCCTTGCCGGCATCGCGCTGATTGCCGCCACCCTCGGCCAGGCGGCGCTTGCCGCCGCGGACGGCATCGCGACAGGCTATGCCCTCGCCATGGCGCTGGTGCTGCTGGCGCTGCTCGAACATGCTTTCCTGGTCGTGCCCTGGCGCGATTCACAGTTGTTCCGCTGGGCGATGCCCCGGCCTGATGCCGGCGGCAGCCTCCCCGGCAAAACCGCGCCGAGTTACGCGCGTGCGTCCGATCGGTTCTTCCAACAGCGTATCGATCGTCGTCATCAAGGAAATGCGCTTGCGGCACGGGGGATCCAAAGCCAATGAGCGCCAGGGAGACCAGCATGGACTATGAAGGCTTTTTCACTGCCGCGCTCGACGGCCTCAAGGAACGCGGCAACTACCGCGTCTTCGCCGAATTGCAGCGCCGCAAGGGCCAGTACCCGCGCGCCACGCGTCACAATGACGATGGCACGACGCAGGAAGTGACCGTCTGGTGCTCGAACGATTATCTCGGCATGGGCCAGCACCCCGATGTCATCCAGGCGATGCACGACGAGCTCGACCGCTCGGGCGCCGGCGCCGGCGGCACGCGCAACATCTCGGGCACCATGCACGCCCATCGCCAGCTCGAGCTCGAACTCGCCGATCTTCACAACAAGGAAGACGCGCTGCTGTTTACCTCAGGGTACGTCTCGAACTGGGCGGCGCTCGGCACACTGGCGGCCAAGCTGCCCAATTGCGTTGTGCTGTCGGACGCATTGAACCACGCTTCGATGATCGAGGGCATCCGCCACAGCCGCGCCGAATGCCTCAAGTTCAAGCACAACGACGTCGCCGACCTCGACCGCCTGCTCAGCGGCATCGAGCCCGGCCGGCCCAAGCTGGTCGCCTTCGAAAGCGTCTATTCGATGGACGGCGATATCGCCCCCATCAAGGAGATCATCGAGGTCTGCGAAAAGCATGGCGCGATGACCTATATCGACGAAGTCCATGCCGTCGGCATGTATGGCCCGCGCGGCGGCGGTGTCGCCGAGCGCGAAGGGCTGATGGACCGGCTGACGGTGATCGAAGGCACGCTCGGCAAGGCCTTTGGTGTTGTCGGCGGTTATATCGCCGGGTCGAAAGCAGTCTGCGACTTCGTCCGCAGCTTTGCCTCGGGCTTCATCTTCACCACCGCCCTGCCGCCGGCGATCGCCGCCGGAGCGCTTGCCTCGGTGCGCCACCTCAAGGCCTCGCCCTTCGAGCGCAAGCGGCAGCAGGAGCGCGTCGCCAAGGTCCGCAAGGCGCTGCGGGCGATGGGCATTCCCCAGCTCGACAACCCCAGCCACATCATCCCGGTGATGGTCGGCGACGCCAAAAAGGCCAAGATGATCAGCGACTGGCTGATGGACAATCACGGCATCTATGTGCAGCCGATCAACTATCCGACCGTTCCCGTCGGCACCGAGCGGCTGCGCATCACCCCGGGTCCGGTGCACAGCGACGACGACATCGACCGGCTGGTCAAGGCGCTGTCGGACATCTGGGGCCAGTGCGCGCTGCACCGTGTCGAGGCCGCCGCATAAGGCGGCGACACTTGGGTGATATGGCCGAAAACCGCCAGACGGCCGGCAGGCACTGAACGATAAGCACTCAGCGGGAACGAACCCCCGCTGAGTGCCGGATCCCCCGGCGCTCCCTCTGCCAGGGAGACCGTGCCATGTTCCGCAATGTTCTCGCGATCGCCGCGGCGATCGCGCTGAGTTCCGTCACCATGAGCAGTGCCGTCGCGCTGCTCGCCGTCCCGCTCGCGATCTGACCGGGGAGGCGCAACGATGACCTTCCAGATCACCGCCCTCGACCCGGCGCCCTACGCGCCGCTGTTCGCGCTCAGCGACGACGAACTCCGCGCCCGCGGTGCGCGCCGCGTTGTCGCCGATGCCAGCCCCGGCTTTCCCTGCCGCGCCAGCCTCGCGGATGCCGAACCCGGCGAGACGCTGATCCTCGTCAATCACCAGCACCTCGATGGCGTCACCCCCTATGCCGCCGCCCATGCCGTGTTCTTCCGCGAGGGCGCGGCCATGGCGGAGCCGGCGCCGGGCGAGGTGCCGCTGGTACTGCGCCGGCGCCTGCTGTCGGTGCGTGCCTTCAACGCCGACAAAATGATGATCGACGCCGAGGTGCTCGATGGCCAGGACCTGGCAGCGCATCTCGACGCGCTATTCGCCAGGCCGGAAATCGCTTTCGTCCATGTCCACAATGCCCGGCCCGGTTGCTTCGCCGCCGCCGCCGGGCGCGCCTGAGGGGGGTCGTGATGTATCGCCTTATCCTCCTCGCCGGCCTCGCCAGCGCTGCGCACGCCACCGAGCCCGCAGCGCTGCCCGCCGCCTGGAATCCCGACACCATCGCCTGGCAACGCACCAACCCCGATGGCACCCGCTTCGCGCTGCTCGAGGGCGTGCGCGACCAGCCCGGCGTCGCCTTCACCTATGCCTCCTTCATTCCCGCCGGCGTCTGGGACGCGGCGCACAGCCACAAGGCGACGGCGCGGGTGTTTGTCGCGCGAGGCACCTTGCGTCTCGGCTATGGCGACCGTCTCGACAAGTCGGCGGCCCTTCACCATCCCGCCGGCAGCATCCTGCTCGTCCCTGCCGGCGCCCGGCATTTCGACGGGGCCACCGAGGACACGATCATCATCGGCACCGCCATCGGCCCCTGGTCGACCGACTATGTCGACAAGGCGGCGCCAGCGTCGGCGGGCACGCCGCAACAGCAACCGCCGGGCACGCCGAAATAGCGCTCAGGCGCCGGTCTCGTCGGGATAGACACCTTTCAACACCAGGTCGAAATGCCGGCGGATGGCGGCGTTGCAGTCGCAGCTCCGCCACCCCAACGCTTCGGGATCGACGATCGCGACGCCGCCCCGGCGGGTATCGACCAGGCCGGCGGCGCGCAGATCGGTGACGACGCGGGTGACATAGCCGCGCCCCACCCCGAGCGTCGCCGCCAGCCGTTCCTGCGTTACCGGCACGTCGCGCTGGCCGGTGCGGTCGAGCGTCGCCAGCAGCCAGCGCGCCAGCCGGTGCTCGATATTGTGGGTGGCGTTGCAGGCCACCGCCTGGAAGATCTGCGCGACAACGCAATCGGCGTAGCGCGCGAACAGATGCGCCAGCGCCGGCGATGCCGCCTTGGCCTCGGCAAGCCGCGCGATCGGCATGCGCAGGAAGCGTCCGCCGTGCTGAACGATCGAGCGCGCGAAGGCCGGCAATTTGCCCTGGCTGACGATGCCGCCGATGGCGCCTTCGCAGCCGATCAGCGCGGTTTCGGCGCTCTTGCCATCGGCGAAGGCGACCATGAAGGACACCAGCGCCGGACCGCAGGGGAAATACACCCGCTCGACCTGGTCGCCGACTTCGTACAGCACCTCGCCGGTGGCGAGTTCGACCGATTCGAGCCACGGCGCCAGGATGGCGCGGTCGGCCGGCCGCAGCGCGCCGAGCAGATTGTTCTCCGGTTGCATCACCCGTCCCTCGTTTCGGTCGCCTAATCGCGTGACGGAGGCGGGTCGGTGCACTTGTGTACCGACCTTCCAGAGAACGATGTTACATGGCGCAGCGCCGGGGGGCCAATGGAGCGAGTGTGAAACTGACCCCCGATGCGGTGGAATGGCGCCGATTGGCCGATGTGCTGCCGCAGATCGTCTGGGTCAGCGGCCCCGACGGCGATACCCAATTCTTCAATGCCCGCTGGTATGCGCTGACCGGCGCCACCCCCGCGCAAAGCCATGGCGGCGCCTGGCTCGACTGGTTTCACCCCGACGAGCGCGAGGCGATCGCCGCGCGCTGGCAGGCGAGCGTCGCCAGCGGCGAGGCCTATGAGATCGAATATCGCCTGCGCCACCGCGACGGCAGCTGGCGCTGGCAATTGGGGCGCGGGCTGCCGGTCCGCGACGAAACAGGGGCTATCGAGCAGTGGCTGGGCACCTGTACCGATATCGAGGCGCTGAAGGCGTCGGAGGCCCAGCGCACGCTGATCGCCAGCGAGCTGTCGCACCGGATCCGCAACATCTTCGCCGTCGTCGGCGCGCTGGTGTCGCTGTCGGCGCGCTCGGAACCGGCGGCGGCGAGCTTTTCGCAGCAGCTGCAGCGGCGGATCGCCGCGTTGGCGACGGCGCATGATTATGTGCGCCCGGGCGACGGCGTCGCGCCGGCGACGCCCAGCCTGCAGGGGCTGATCGAGGCGTTGCTGGCGCCCTATCAGGCGATCGACGGCAGTCGCGCCGAGGTCAGCGGTGACGATCTCGCCATCGGCCCGACCGCGGCGACGGCGCTGGCGCTGATCCTGCACGAATTCGCCACCAACGCCGTCAAGCATGGCGCGCTCGGCGCCGCCACCGGCAAGGTGTGCGTTTCGATCGCCGCCGATGCCGATTGGGCGCATCTCGAATGGCGCGAGATCGGCGGCCCGGCGGTCAACGGCGCGCCGACGTCGACGGGGTTCGGTACCCAGATGTCGCGTCACGCCATGTCGGCCTGGCCGGGGGCGCAGTTCGGAATGCAATGGCTGGCGTCGGGGCTGGTGGTGCGGCTCGACGTGCCGCGCGCCCGGCTGGAGCGCTAAGACGCGGCGGCTGGTCTCGGCGGTCATTGTCGGGCGCCACTGTCCTGCCTAGACAGGCGGGCATGTTCCCCTTTTCCGCGATCGTCGGCCAGGCCGAGATGAAACAGGCCCTTCTGCTCGTCGCGGTCGAACCGCGGCTGGGCGGCGTCATGGTGTTCGGCGATCGCGGCACCGGCAAATCGACCGCCGTCCGCGCGCTGGCCGGGCTGTTGCCGCCGATGACGATCGTCGCCGGCTGCCGCTATGGCTGCGCGCCGGAAGACGTCGAGCCCTGCCCCGACGACTGCAAAAAGGCCGCTGGCCGCCGCACCGCGAGCGTGCCGGTGCCGTTCATCGACCTGCCCTTGGGCGCCACCGAGGACCGCGTCGTCGGCAGCCTCGACCTCGAACGCGCCCTGGCAACGGGCGAGAAACGCTTCGAGCCCGGGCTGCTCGCCAAGGCCAATCGCGGCTTTCTCTATATCGACGAGATCAATCTGCTCGAGGATCACCTGGTCGATCTGCTGCTCGATGTCGCCGTCTCGGGGCAGAATCTCGTCGAGCGCGAGGGCCTGTCGATCCGCCACCGCGCGCGCTTCATCCTCGTCGGCAGCGGCAATCCCGAGGAAGGCGAGCTGCGCCCGCAGTTGCTCGATCGCTTCGGCCTGTCGGTCGAAGTGCGCACGCCGACCGATCTTGCCGAGCGCATCGAGATCGTCCGCCGCTGCGACCGCTTCGACCGCGACCCCTCGGGCTTCGCCGCCGATTTCGCCGCCGAGGAAGCCGCGACGCTCAAGCGCATTGCCGCGGCGCGCAAGAAACTCCCCCAGGTCGAGGTCGGCGATTCGATGCTCGAACTCGGCAGTCGGCTGTGCCAGGCGGTCGGTGCCGATGGCCTGCGCGGCGAACTGACGCTGCTGCGTGCGGCGCGCGCCGCGGCGGCGCTCGCCGGCAAGAAGGCGGTGACGGCGGCGCATATCGCCCAGGTGGCGGGGTCGGCGCTGCGCCACCGACTGCGCCGCAATGTCCTCGACGAAACCGGCTCGACGGCGCGGATCGACCGCGCGCTGGCCGAGCTGGTTCCGGCGTGACTGACCCGCGTTGGCAATTGGTGCGCGCCGCGGTTGAACTCGTTGCCGCGGCGCCGGGGCTCGGCGGTATCGTGGTGCGCGGGTCGGCCGGGCCGGTGCGCGACTGCATCGTCGCGGCACTGGCGCGGCGTGTCGCCGTTCACCGTCTCCCGGCGCAGGCTGAGG
This sequence comes from alpha proteobacterium AAP81b, assembly GCA_001295935.1. Taxonomy (GTDB): domain Bacteria; phylum Pseudomonadota; class Alphaproteobacteria; order Sphingomonadales; family Sphingomonadaceae; genus Sandarakinorhabdus. The sequence continues at coordinate 569 of LJHX01000121.1, read as the reverse complement.
TCGAGGCACTGGATGGCGGGCTCGATCTCGCCGCGACGCTGGCGGCGGGGCGCCCGATGGCGCGGCCGGGGCTGCTCGCAGCGCTTGCGGAAGCGCCAGGGGTGATCGTCGTCGCCATGGCCGAGCGGCTGGCGCCCGAACTCGCCGCGCGGCTGGTCGGCGCGCTCGATGCCGGGGCGGTGCGGCTGGTGCTGCTCGACGAAGGCGATGAGGACGAAGGCGTCGCCCCGGCGCTCGCCGAGCGGCTGGCGATCCATCTCGATATTTCCGAGCTGCGGCTGCCGATGGCGGCACTGCTCGACGGGATCGCGGCCCTGCCGGCAGCCGATGCCGAGGCGCCGGGTGCCGTTGCCGCCGACCCCGCAGCGCTGCTGGCGACAACCGCGGCGGCATTGGGGGTCGCGTCGATCCGCGCGCCGATCCAGGCGATGCGGGTGGCGCGCGCCGCTGCCGCCTTCGCCGGCCGCGCCGACCCTGCTGAAGCCGATCTGGCGCTGGCGGCGGCGCTTGTCCTCGGCCCACGTGCGACGCGGCTGCCCGCCGCCGAGCCTCCCGCCGAAAGCACCGAG
>LJHX01000120.1 GCA_001295935.1 alpha proteobacterium AAP81b | reverse complement strand
CCCCCCCCAGCCGGTCGAATCGATCACCGTGACGCTCGCCGACCGCCGCGAGTTCAAGGCGCGCGTCGTCGGCCGCGACACGCTGACCGATGTCGCGCTCCTGAAGATCGACGCGACCGGCCTGCCCTATGTCAAGTTCGGCAACAGTCAGAAGGTCCGCGTCGGCGACTGGGCGATCGCCATCGGCAACCCCTTCGGCCTGGGCGGTACCGTCACCGCCGGCATCGTCTCGGCACTCCACCGCAACATCGGTTCGGGCCAGTACGACCGCTACATCCAGACCGACGCGTCGATCAACCAGGGCAACTCAGGTGGCCCGCTGTTCGATCTCGACGGCAATGTCATCGGCATGAACACCGCGATCTTCTCGCCGACCGGGGGCAATGTCGGCCTGGGCTTCTCGATCCCCGCCGAACTCGCCCGCCCGGTGGTCGAGCAGCTGCGCGCCAATGGTACCGTCAAGCGCGGCTATCTCGGCGTCGGCATCCAGCCACTGACCACCGACATCGCCGCGGGCCTCGGCCTGCCCAAGGACAAGGGCGAGATCGTCGCTTCGGTCGAGCCCTCGGGGCCGGCGGCGCGCGCCGGCATCAAGCAGGGTGACGTCATCGTCCGCATCAACGGCCAGGACGTCACTTACGACAACACGCTGTCGTTCATCATCGCCAATACCCCCGTCGGCACCAGCGTGCCGATCGAGCTGATCCGCGACGGCGCCCGCCGTAACCTCAGCGTCACCGTTGCCCAGCGGCCGGCCGAATCGATCGTCCAGGCGCGCGCCGGCTTCGGCGCCGCCCCCGATGCCGATGACAGCACGCCCGGCAAGCCGCCCGGCACCGAGCAGGCACGTGCCAGCCTCGGCATCACCCTGCAACCGCTGACCCCGGCGCTGCGCCAGCAGCTGCGGCTGCCGGCGACCGTCCAGGGTGTCGTCATCGCTGGCATCAACCCGTCGAGCGACGCCGCCAGCGAAGGCCTGCAGCGCGGCGACATCATCCTGTCGATCAACCAGCGCCCGACGACGACCCCCGCCGAAGCCGCCGCGGTCGTCGACGCGGCGCGCAAGGCGGGACGCGACACCGTGCTGCTGCTGGTGCAGCGAGGCACCAATCCGCCGCTGTATCGTGGGGTGAAGTTGCTACCGGTTAAGTAAGAAGAAGAGGGCCTCCGGCGGCGGGCTCCCAGCGAAACAAGCGCGCGACGAACATCCCGAGCGGAGGACGACCTCCGACGCGCTTGTTTCGCTGGGTACCCGCGGCAAGGGGCTGAGCCCCTTGACCCACTTTTGTGGGTTCGGTCCATACTGGCCGGCGGGGGCCGCTCTCGCTATCCCTTCGGCAACGGAGGGACCTATGGACAGCATCTTTATCGGCAAGGGCGACACGCCGCAGGCATTGGTGCTGCGCCGCGCCAACCGCCACGGCCTGATCGCCGGCGCCACCGGCACCGGCAAGACCGTCACCCTGCAGACCCTCGCCGAGGGCCTCAGCCGCGCCGGCGTGCCGGTGTTCCTCGCCGATGTGAAGGGCGACATTGCCGGCATGGCCAAGGCCGGCAGCGACGCCGCCGCCTGGACCGGCAAGCGCGCCGCCGAAGTCGGCCTCGACGATTATGATTATGCCGCCAACCCGGTGGTGCTGTGGGATCTCTTCGGCGAACAGGGCCACCCCATTCGCACCACCGTTTCGGAAATGGGCCCCCTGCTGCTGGCGCGGCTGATGGGCCTCAACGATACCCAGGAAGGCGTGCTGCAGATCGCCTTCCGCTATGCCGACGACCTCGGCCTCGCCATCCTTGACCTCAAGGATCTGCAGGCGATGCTGACCTTCTGCGGAGACAATGCCGGCGAACTGGCGACGCGTTATGGCAATGTCACCAAGGCGTCGATCGGCAGCATCCAGCGCCAGCTGCTCGGCCTCGACGCCCAGGGCGGCGCGCATTTCTTCGCCGAACCGGCGTTCGACATCGCCGACTTCATGGCGATCGACGGAAAAGGCCGCGGCCAGGTCAACATCCTCGCCGCCGACAAGCTGATGCAGTCGCCGCGCCTCTACGCGACCTTCCTGCTCTGGCTGCTGTCGGAGCTGTTCGAGACCCTCCCCGAGGTCGGCGACCCTGACAAACCGAACCTCGTCTTCTTCTTCGACGAGGCGCATCTGCTGTTCGACGAGGCCCCCGACGCGCTGATGGACAAGGTCGAGCAGGTGGTGCGGCTGGTGCGATCGAAGGGCGTCGGCGTCTATTTCATCACCCAGAACCCGATCGACGTTCCCGAAAAGGTGGCGGGCCAGCTCGGCAACCGCGTCCAGCACGCGCTGCGCGCCTTCACCCCGCGCGACCAGCGCGCCATCAAGGCGGCGGCCGAGACCTTCCGCGCCAATAAGGGCGTCGATGTCGGCACGATCATCACCGAATTGAAGGTCGGCGAGGCGCTGGTCAGCCTGCTCCAGTCCGACGGGAGCCCGAGCCCCGTCGAGCGCACGCTGATCGCGCCGCCGCGCAGCCGCGTCGGCCCGCTGACCGCCGCCGAGCGCGCCGAAGTGGTCAATGCCTCGGCCTTCGCCGGCAAGTACGACGAAGTCGTCGATCGCGAATCGGCCTATGAAAAGCTGCAATCGCGCGCCGCCGAGGCGAGCGCCCGCAGCGACGCCGAAAAGGCCGCGGCGCTGCAGGCCAAGCTCGACGCCCAGGCCGCCAAGGCGGCGGCGGCCGAAGCGAAGGAAAAGGCGAAGCTGGAGGCGGCGCAGGCCCGCGCCGCGGCGCGGCCGCAACCGAAGAGCTTCACCGAGAAGCTGGTCGAATCGGCGGCACGCTCGGCGGCAAGCAGCCTCGGCCGGCAATTGACCGGACGGATGGGTGGGCAATTGCTGCGTGGACTGCTGGGAGGGTTGCTGAAGTAGGGGACGGCCCCCACCCACCGGTCATGCCAGCGTGCGCTGGCATGACCGTTTCGGGCGGGGTAAAGGTCCCTTGCCCGGAGTGAGGAAATGCCCATGCGCCAGGGCTGGGTCTACATCATGGCCAGCGGACGCAGCGGCACCCTATATACCGGCGTCACCAGCGACCTGATACGCCGGGTCTGGCAGCATCGCGAAGGCATGCTGGAGGGCTTTACCAAGCGCTACAACTGCAAGCGGCTGGTCTGGTACGAGGGGCCCGCCCAGATCGAAGCCGCCATCTCTCGCGAGAAGGCGATCAAGGCGTGGCAGCGCGCCTGGAAGCTGCGGGCGATCGAGGCGATGAATCCTGATTGGGACGATCTTTGGCCGGGGTTGTTCGGTGACGGCATGTCGCCCGAGGCATGGTTGGCGACGCATTTCCCGGAGGCAGGCCGGGACTGAAGGCAAAAAACGCCGGGCGTTCGGGGCAACCACATGTCTCGAAACTGGTCATGCCAGCGCACGCTGGCATCCAGCCGTGCCGCGCGGCGCGCCCTTGGCAAGCAATCTACTGCCTGTGCCGCGGTCCCTCCTCCGCCTGCCGATCTGCCGTATCGCCAGGCGCCGCCTGCCCCACGGCTGGATACCAGCGTGCGCTGGCATGACTGCATCGGGCGGTTATGGGGATCCATTCATCCGCGCGTCGAAAGCACTGGACGATCGCCGACGTCGTGCGTTCAACAACATCGTCCGCTGCCGCCACTGGCGTCACCACATCGGAAAGAGCCATGCCCCTCACCACCGATATCGAAATCGCCGAACTGCTCAACAGCGCCCGCACCATCGCGCTGGTCGGCATTTCCGATCGCCCCGACCGCCCCAGCCATGAGGTGATGCAGACGCTGCAGCACCACGGCTATCGCGTCATCCCGGTCAATCCGCAGATCACCGGCGAGCATGTGCACGGCGAATATGTCTGGGCGTCGCTCGACCAGATCGGCGAGCCGATCGACATCGTCGATATCTTCCGCAATTCCGAAGCCGCCGGCGAAGTCGTCGACGCCGCGATTGCGGTCGGCGCCAAGGCGGTGTGGATGCAGCTCGGCGTCATCAACGCGGCGGCGGCGGCGCGTGCCGAGGCGGCGGGCCTCAAGGTGGTAATGAATAACTGCCCGAAGCAGGAAATCGCCCGCTTGGCGCTACCCCCGGTCGGCGAGCCGCAGCCGAGCTGAGCCCGGTCAGCCCTCGGCCGCCTTCCGCGCGCGACGTTCGGCGAACACCCGCAGGGCGTGATCAAGCCGCGCCAGCACTTCACCATGCAGCGCCGGCGTCGCCGCGGCGATGCCGTGGAAGACCGGCGCCGGCTTGTTGAAGGCGAGGGCCAAGCCATGGCGGTCGGTGACGGTGCCGCCGGCTTCGGCGAGAATCAGCGCCGCGGCGGCGACGTCCCATTCGGCGATGGTGCGGCCTTCGAGCCAGGCGTCGGCTTCGTCGGCGGCGAGCTTGGCCATGCGCAGGGCGAGCGAATTGGGCTTTTCCACCGCCTCGCCGGGCCAGGGCGACGGCCAGTAGCGCGCGGCGAGGCTGTCGGCGTCGATCGGCAGGCGGACGCCGGCGAGCGTCGCCAGCCCCGAGACGGTGAGCGGGCGGTCGTTCAGGGTCGCGCCGCCACCGTGGCTGGCGACGAAGAGCTGGTCACGCACCGGCGCGGCGAGCGCGGCGACAGTGACGATGCCGTCCTCGACCAGCGCCACCGACACCGCCCACCCTGAGCGCCCGCGAATGAAGTCGCGGGTGCCGTCGATCGGGTCGACGACCCAGATGCGGCGGCGCGCCAGCCGGTCTTCGGTATCGGCGGTTTCCTCGGAGAGCCAGCCATAATCGGGGCGGGGCCCGAGCAGCGCCGACTTCAGAAAGGCATCGGCTTCGAGATCGGCGATGCCGACGGGCGAGCCTTCATCCTTGGTCCACCAGGCGGATTTGGCGTGAAAGTTGCGCAGCGCCAATTGGCCGGCGTCATGCGCAGCGGCGCGGACGAGAGCGATGTCGGCGGCGTCAGGCACCCGCCACCGTCATGCCGTCGACACGCAGGGTCGGGACGTTGGTGGCATGGCGGAACTCAAGGTCGTCCGCCGCCGTCAGCGCGGCGAACATCGCTTTCAAATTGCCGGCGATGGTCACTTCGGCGACGGGGCGCGTCAGCTCGCCGTCCTCGATCAGGAAGCCCGAGGCACCGCGGCTGTAGTCGCCGGTGACGGGGTTGACGCCCATGCCGATCATCTCGGTGACGTAGAAGCCGCGGCGGACGCCCGCGAGCAGCGCCGCGGGCGACATCGTGCCGGCGGCCATATGAAGGTTGGTCGCCGAAGCGCCGGGCGGTCCGCCGGTGCCGCGGCTGGCGTGGCCGGTCGGTTGCAAGCCCAATTGCCGGGCGCTCGCCGAATCGAGCAGCCAGCCGGTCAGCACACCGGCGTCGATGATCGTCGTCGGGCGGGCGGGCAGCCCCTCGCCGTCGAAGAGGCGGCTGCGGAGGCCGCGGCGGCGGGTGGGATCGTCGATGATGGTGATGGCGCTGTCGAAGAGCCTTTCGCCGAGGCAATCTTTCAGGAAACTCGTGCCGCGCGTGATCGCCGAGCCGGTGATGGCGCCGATCAGATGCCCGAGCAGCGAACCGCCGACTCGGCGGTCGAAGACGATCGGCAGCGCGCCGGTTTCGAGCTTGATCGGCGCGAGGCGGGCGACAGCGCGGGTGCCGGCGCGGCTGCCGATGGCGGCGGCGGCCTCGAGGTCGGCGAAGTGGCGGGCGCTGTGCCAGGCATAGTCGCGCTGCATGTCGCCGCCTTCGCCGGCGATGACGCTCGCCGATGCCGAAAAGCTTGAACCGCGCTTGCCGCCGCGAAACCCCGTCGAGGTGGCGAGCGCGGTGACGCCGCGCCCCGCCGACGCGCTGCCGCCTTCGCTGTTGGTGACGCCGGGGACGGCGCGCGCCGCGTCCTCGCAGGCCTGGGCGATATCGCGCAGCGCTTCGGCTGAAGGGTCGGCGGGGTCGTCGATGTCGAGGTCGGCAAAGTCGCCCTGCGCCAGCCGATCGGCGGGGGCGAGACCGGCCCAGGGGTCCTCGGGGGCGAGGCGCGCCATGGCGACGGCGCGCTCGGCAGCGACGGCAAGCGCCGACGCGCTCAGGTCGGACGACGAAACACTCGCCGAGCGGCTGCCGACAAAGACGCGCAGGCCGATCTCCTCGCCTTCGGAGCGGCCGATGTCCTCCAGCTTGCCGAGGCGGACGCTGATGCCGGTCGACGCCTCGCCGACATAGACGGCATCGGCGGCATCGGCGCCGGCGGTGCGCGCCGCGGCAAGGGCGGAATCGAGACGGTCGAGGGCGGCGGCGGGATCGAGCATCCCCGGGACTTAAGGGTTCGGCCGGCCAATGTCATCCGGGCGATGGCGCGTCACGGCGGTTGCCTCTCCAAGAGGCGCCGCCTAGCCTGCCCGGACAGACAAGGGGCTCGGCGATGACATTCGAAACCAATCTCGCCGCCGCGGCGCAGGCGATTGCGACGGTTCGCCAGCTGTGCAGTTTCGGCGCCGCGAACAAGGCTGGCGATGTCGAGCGCGGCGGCACCTGGCACGGGGTGAGCAAGACAAAGCTGCTCAATGCCTTGCTGGTGCACGTCTTCGAGAAACTCGATGCCGATCTCAAGCCGCGCGCCGAGGCCATCCCGATCGACGCCGCACTGGGCGTCAAATTCCGCACCGGCACCTGCGAGACTCAGGCGTCGCTGGCTTTCGAGCTGCTGCGCAAGCTGGCGACGCCGCGGCCGCTCGACTTCATGACCATCCCGAGCCGCCACGCCTTTCTGGTCATCGGTCGTACCGATGGCAGCACGCGTTGGCAGGACTGGGGCGCCGACGCCGTTGTCTGCGATCCGTGGCTCAACGAATGTCCGAGCGTCAACAGCGGCGGGCTGACCGGTGCGTGGGAAGCCTGGCCGTTCCGCCCGGCGCAATGGGCGGCGACCGACCTGGTCCTGGGCGCGCAGACCCCCGTCAAGCTCGGCGACCTGACTTGCGTTTCGGAACACCGGCTCACCTGAGCCGGCGGTCGCGCCGAAGGTCGGCGCCACCCCCTCAGAGCGGGAAGCGCATCGCCACATCGCATCGTTCGTAGCGCGCGCCATAGGTCGCCATGATCTCGGCATCGTGTCGAAAGCCGAGCTTTTCGTAGAGATGCACCGCGGCGGCGCATTTCCGGTTGGTGAGCAGATAAAGCTCGTCGAGGCGCATCGCGACGCCGCGCGCCAGCAGCTCGGCGAGGAGATATTCCCCCGCGCCGCGGCCGCGCGCCGACGCGAGAACGCCCATCTTGGTCAATTCGAAGACGCCGTCCGAAATGCGGATCAGCGCGCCGGTGCCGACGATACCGAGCCCTTCGGCTTCGACAAACAATATGGTGCCGCCGCGATCGACGATCAGCCCCCGGGGGTCGCCGAGGATGGCGCGGTCGTTCTCCTCGAGGGTGAACATGCTGCTGATCCATTCGGCGTTGATCGCCGCGAAGTCGCCAGCGAGGTCGTCGCGCCATTCGTGGATGACGAGGCCGCCGGGCCGGCTGCGCGCGGCGCGCGACGCCAGCCCCTCGGCGTCGAGGCAAGTTTCGAGGCTGTCGAGCGCGGCGATCAGCGGCGTGTCGCCGATCAGCTCGGCGACAGCGGCTTCGGTGCGCGACCAGACCAGCGCCTGGCCGCGGGCGAGGATGGCGGCACCCGCCGGGGTCAGGCTGAGGTGCTTCCGCCGGGCGTCGGCCTCGCCGCGCGCGGCGGCGACGAGGCCGAGATCGACCAGCGCGGTGACCGAGCGCGTCACCGCCGGCTGGGTGATCGCCAGGGTAGCGGCGAGGTCGCCGATGGTCGTCGGTGCCGCGGCGATCGTCGCCATCACCGACATATGCGCCGGCTGGATCGGCAGGCCGGCGGCTTCGATGGTGCGCGCCGCGTCGGCGAGCAAGCGGTCGGCGAGGCGCTTGAGGCGGCTGCCGAGAAAGAGCTGGCTGCGCTCGGCGATAATGTCCATGGCGGCTTCCATAACCAGTTATATGTCAGGTTATGGAGTTGGCGCCGCGGGCCTGTCAAGCACCGAGCGGCGTCGCCACCGCGGCACAGGCAAGGAACAGCAGCGCGCCCGTATCGCGATTGGCGCGGAACAGCCGCAGCGCATTGGCCGGCGTCGTGTCGCCCAGGCGGGCAACCTGCCAGGCGAGGTGCACCGCCACCGGCACCAGCGCCAGCAGCGCCAGCGGATCGGGGCGCGCCGCGATCACCGCCGCGCCCCAAAGCCCGAGCGCCGCGGCGTAGAAGCCGGCGACCCCCAACCGCGCGCGCGGGCCAAGCGCGCGGGCGCTCGACTTGATCCCCGCCATGGCATCGTCCTCGAGGTCCTGCAGCGCGTAGATCGTGTCGTAACCGAGCGTCCAGGCGATGCCGCCGGCGTAGAGCAGCGCCATCTCGGGCCGCGGCGGCGCCACCGCGGCGAAGGCGACGAGCGCCCCCCAGTTGAAGGTCAGCCCGAGCCAGGCCTGCGGCCACCAGGTCAGCCGCTTCATGAAGGGATAGGCGGCGACGAGCAGCAGCGACGCCAGCGCGATGCCCTGCGCCAGCCGCGGCAATTGCAGCAGCACGACCAGCCCGATCAGCGACAGCGCGACCGCAAAGGCCAGCGCGGCACGCCGCGAAATGGCGCCGCTCGCCACCGGGCGGTCGCGGGTCCGCGCGACGCGGGCGTCGAGGTCGCGGTCGACGATGTCGTTCCACACACAGCCGGCGCTGCGCATCGCGACGGCGCCGAGCCCGAACCACAGCAGCAGCGGCCATTGCGCGACCAGCCCGCCGCCGAGCGCCACCCCCCAGGCGCAGGGCCAGAACAGCAGCCAATTGCCCGCCGGGCGATCGAGCCGCGCCAGCCGCGCCCAGGGCCGCAGCGTCGCGGGCAAGGCGGCGAGCCAGCCGAGGCGGACGGCGTCGGGGGTCGCGGCGGCATCGGGTTGCCGGGGGGAGGGCGAGCGGCTAGCCACGCCGCCATGGACGAAGCCCCCCGCGACTTGTCAACCGCCACCCTGCCGCGGCTTCATGTCGAGGCGGTGCTCGCCGCCGGCGCGGCCTTCGACCTGCCGGCGCCGCAGTCGCACTATCTCGCCCAGGTGATGCGGCGGCAGGTCGGCGACTTCGTGCTGGTCTTCGATGGCCGCAGCGGCGAATGGCGGGCACGGGTCGCCTCGGTCGGCAAGCGCGCCGTCGGGCTGGTGGTCGAGGCGCAGACCCGGCAGATCGAAAGCGTCCCCGATCTCTGGCTGTGCGCGGCCCCCCTGAAGCGTGGCCGCATCGACTGGCTCGCCGAAAAGGCCTGCGAACTCGGCGTCGCCCGCCTGCTGCCGGTGCTGACACGGCGGACGGTGGTCGATCGCCTCAACCATGATCGCCTCTTCGCCCATATGATCGAGGCCGCCGAACAATGCGGCCGCACCGCGCTGCCCGACCTCGCCGAACCGATCGCGCTGCCGGCACTGCTCGCCGCCTGGCCGCCGGAACGCGCGTTGATCTTCGCCGACGAGACCGGCGGCGCGCCGCTTGCCGCCAGCCTCGCCGCAATCCCGGCGCCGGCAGCGATCCTGATCGGCCCCGAAGGCGGCTTTACCCCCGAGGAGCGCGCCGCCATCCGCGCGCTGCCCCAGACCCGCGCCGTCAGCCTGGGGCCGCGCATCCTGCGCGCCGATACCGCGGCGGTAGCGGCGATCGCGGTGTGGCAGGCGGTGCAGGCAGCGTCGGCGGACGCCGCCTGACGCGCCGCCGCGCCGGGCGTTACAGCCCGCGACAACGGCCATTGCCAAGGTCGCGGCGGCGCGGCTATAGGCCGGCCCCTGCCGGAGTCGTGGGTGAGTGGCTGAAACCAGTAGTTTGCTAAACTGCCGTACTGGGTAACCGGTACCGAGGGTTCGAATCCCTCCGACTCCGCCAGCCGTCCCCGCCCGCCGCGGTTGGCCCGCCACCAGGCCATCCTCCCCAACACGCGCCGCCCGATCGCCGTCAGTCCGTCAGCCGCTGCCACGACAGGTCGAATCGCGCCAGATATTTGCGCAGGCGATCGGCGTCGTTCGACGTCGCCCGGCGCGCCCGCGACGCGGCGAAGAGCGTCCGCCCGGCCTCCGACAGCGAGCGGCTGGCGCGGCAGACGGCGACGACATGGGCGAGCTGGACGCGATCGAAAGCGTCGAGCATTGCCGCCTGGTCGGCGCCGAGCAGGCCGGCCAGCGGATCGTCGTTGTCGCGCGGCCCCGACCACAGCCGCCGGAGCCGCGCGATTTCGGCGGCGACGCACTCGCCATCGACACGGCCCTTGGGGGCGAAGGTCGCCATGCGGGTGACGCTCGCGGCAAGGTCGCGGAAATTCCCCGGCCAGGCGGCGTCCGGCCCGGTGGCGAAGGCCAGATATTGCGCCCGGGCTTCCTTGTTGAAGGTGATGCGTTCGCCTTCGCGTTCGGCAAAGCGGTCGAGCTCATAATCGAGATTGGGGGCGATATCCTCGCGGCGCGCGGCGAGCCCCGGCAGGGTGAAGGTCCACAGGTTGAGCCGCGCCAGCAGATCCTCGCGGAAGCGGCCGGTGGCGACGGCTTGGGCGAGGTCGCGGTTGGTGCCGGCGATCAGCTGGAAGTCCGAAACCGCCTCGCTGTCGGCGCCGACCGGCAGGAAGCGCTTGTCCTCGATGGCGCGCAGAATCATCGCCTGCTCGTCGAGCCCGAGTTCGCCGATCTCGTCGAGGAACAGCATGCCGCCATCGGCGCCGCGCAGCAGCCCGGCGCGATCGGCGCTGGCACCGGTGAAGGCGCCGCGCTTGTGGCCGAACAGCGCCGACATCGCGCCATCGCCCTTCAACGTCGCGCAATTGACCTCGACGAAGCCCCCCTTCAGCTGGCGCTTCAGCCGCTTGAGTTCGTAGATGCGGCGGGCGAGCTGGCTCTTGCCGGCCCCCGTCGGCCCCATCAGCAGCACCGGTGCCTTGGAGCGGATCGCCACCTGCTCGATCTCGTCGATCATCGCGTTGAAGGCGGCGTTGCGGGTTTCTATGCCCGACTTCAGGAACGACGTGCTTTCGGCGGTCACCGCGGCGAAGCGCGTCGCGATGCTGTCGTAGCGCGACAGGTCGAGATCGATGATCGTCCAGCTGCCCGGACCGCCCGTCGGTGCGCCGCGTTCGGGCTGGGTCTGCAGCAGCCGACCGGGCAGATAATGCGCTTCGGTCAGCAGGAACAGGCAGATCTGGGCGACATGGGTGCCGGTGGTGATGTGGACGACATAGTCCTCGGCGTCGGGATCGAAGGGGTAGGCGCGAGCGAAATCGAGCAGCTTTCCATAGACTTCCTCGAAGTCCCAGGGGTTGTCGAAGTCGATGACCCGCGGCTCGACAGTGGTTTCGGGAGAGACCGAGGCGATGTCCGCGGCGATATAGTCGGCGAGCCGACCGTGCACCGTGCCGTGCAGCAGGACGAAGCGATCGATGCGCAGATCGTCATGCATGCACATGCCGACCGACGGCCGCCACTTGTTCCAGCGCGTCGGGCCGAACTTGCCGGCGTCGAGCGTCGAGCCGAGGAAGCCGATGGCGACGAGCGGTTTCATGCTTATCCTGTAGGATAAAGCCTTAGCGCCGTCGATAGGATATCCGGGACGCGACGATCCGCGTTTGCCGCTGCGTGTCGCCCTAATACTCTGTTTTCCTGTAGTTTTCGCAGCGATGTTGGTCGCGCCGGGCAGTTGGCACATGATCTGCATTTGAGAGCATGCCTGGCCGGTGATTTCGCACATCGCCGGTCGGGCGGCGCGGCAGGGGCGGCCGGAATGGGCCGGCCGCCCCCAAGCGCAAATGTCAGGTGTAGCTCAGTCTGCGCGGAGCGCCGGCCTTGGAAGCCGGAGGCCGCTGGTTCGAATCCAGCCGCCCTGACCAGGTTTTCGCCCGCGGGCGGGCAGCAGGTTTAGGAGGTCATGATGACCGAGACGAATTTCGATTACCGCCATGTCGAAGGCGGCGTGCCGATCAAGATGTGGACGCGCGGCGTTCCCGTCGACGACAAGGCGCGCGATCAGCTGACGCGGGCGGCACAGATGCCGTTCGTCTTCAAGCATGTCGCGGCGATGCCCGATGTCCATGTCGGCATCGGCGCCACCGTCGGCTCGGTGATCCCGACGCGCGGCGCCGTCATCCCGGCGGCGGTGGGGGTCGACATCGGCTGCGGCATGATGGCGGCGCGCACCTCGCTGGTGGCGAGCGACCTGCCCGACAGCCTCGAGGGCGTTCGCGCCGCGATCGAGCGGGCGGTGCCGCATGGCCGCGACGTCGGCCGCGGCAAGCGCGACAGCGGTTCCTGGGGCGATCCCCCGACGCCGATCGTCGAGGCCTGGGCGACGCTCGCCGAGCGGTTCCAGCGGCTCGCCGACAAGCATCCGCGGCTGAAGAACACCAATAACCTGGTGCATCTCGGCACGCTCGGCACCGGCAACCACTTCATCGAACTCTGTCTCGATACCGAGCAGCGGGTGTGGGTGATGCTGCATTCGGGGTCGCGCGGCGTCGGCAACGCCATCGGCAGCTTTTTCATCGAGCTCGCCAAGCAGGACATGCGCAAGTGGTTCATCAACCTGCCCGATGAGGATCTGGCCTATTTCCCGGAAGGCACTGACCATTTCGACGATTATGTCGAAGCGGTCGGCTGGGCCCAGGATTTTGCCGCGCTCAACCGCCGGATGATGATGACCAATGTCATCCGGGCGCTGCGCGGCGAGATTGCGAAGCCTTTCGACGCGGAGCTGGAGGCGATCAACTGCCACCACAACTATGTCGCGCGCGAAAACCACTTCGGGCAGAACGTTCTCGTCACCCGCAAGGGGGCAGTGCGCGCGGCGAAGGGCGTGCTGGGGATCATCCCGGGGTCGATGGGGGCGAAATCCTTCATCGTCCGCGGCTTGGGCAACCCGGAATCGTTCGACAGCTGCAGCCATGGCGCCGGGCGCGTGATGTCGCGTACCCAGGCCAAGAAGCTGGTGTCGCTCGATGAGCATATCGCCGACACGGCGGGCGTTGCCTGCCGCAAGGACGAAGGCGTCATCGACGAGACCCCGAAGGCGTACAAGCCGATCGAGGCAGTGATGGCGGCGCAGGCCGACCTTGTCGAGATCGTCCATACGCTGAAACAAGTGGTGTGCGTGAAGGGGTAGCGCCCTTCACGCCGCCCATAATCTGGAATGTGGCAATGACCACCATCGGCAACGACGCCATCCCGCCTGCCGTTCGGCAGGACATCGAACTTCGGCTCGCGACAGTTGCGGCCGACGAGCGCGTGCATATGCTGATGGCGGTTGAATCGGGCTCGCGCGCCTGGGACTTCCCGTCGCCCGACAGCGACTATGATGTGCGCTTTCTGTATGTCCGCCGCCGTGACTGGTATCTCCAGTTGCAGGCGGGGCGCGACGTCATCGAACGGCCGATCGTCGACGAGATCGACCTCAATGGCTGGGATATCCGAAAGGCGCTCGGCCTGCTGCTGAAGTCAAACGCGGTGATCAGCGAGTGGATCGAGTCGCCGATCCGCTACATGCCTGATCATCCGGTCATCGAGCGGGTGCGGGCGCTGGCCGACGACGTGCTCGATGCACGGGCGTTGGCGCACCACTATGCCAGCCTCGGTCGCAACGCCGCGGACCGCTGGCTCGACGGTGATGGCGACGTGCCGGTGAAAAAGTATTTCTATGCCCTGCGGCCGGCGCTGGCGGTACGGTGCCTGCGGATCGACCCGACGCTGCGCCCGCCGATGAACCTGCAAGCGCTGATGGCCGCCGGCGATCTTCCGGAAGGCCTGGTGCGCGACATCGCCATGTTGGTCGACGCCAAGCGCCGCACCAACGAGCACGCCAACGGCACACGGATGCCGGCACTCGATGCCTTGATCCGGAGCGAACTGGTGCGTGCGCCAGAGGTCCCCGGCAGGGCGCAATCGGACGAGCGCCATCGCGAGCGCGCCGATCAACTCTTTCTGGACATCGTCAACACATGATCATCATCGACGGCTCGGAAGGCGAAGGCGGGGGCCAGATCGTGCGCAATGCCTGCGCGCTGTCGCTGGTCACCGGCCTGCCCTTCCGCATCACCAACGTCCGCGGCAAGCGCGCCAAGCCCGGGCTGATGCGCCAGCATGTCACCGCGATCGAGGCGGCGTGCGCCATCGGCAACGCCCGCTGCGAGGGGCTGGCGGTCGGATCGGGCGAGATCGCCTTCACGCCCGGCACGGTCGTCCCAGGCGACTATCGCTTTGCCGTCGGCACCGCCGGCAGCACCGGGCTCGTCCTGCAGACGGTGCTGATGCCGCTCGTCCTGGCGGCAGCGCCGTCGCGGCTGGTGCTCGAAGGCGGCACCCACAACATGCTGGCACCGCCCTTCGAGTTCATCGCCGAATGCTTCCTGCCGGTGCTCGGCCGCATGGGACCGCGGGTGACGGCGCGGCTGGTGCGCCATGGCTTCTATCCGCGCGGCGGCGGCCGCATCGAGGTCGACATCGCGCCGGCGCCGCTGGTGCCGATCAACGCCGACGATCGCGGCGCGCTGGTCGCCCGTTCGGGCATCGCGATGATCGCCGGTCTGCCGCACGAGATCGCCGATCGCGAGATCGCCGCGGCACGCAAGGGGCTCGACTGGCCCGGGGACGCCTTTGCCGTCCACGCGCTCCCCGAAAGCAGCGGGCCGGGCAACATCCTGCTGCTGACCGCTGCCTTCGCCAATGTCAGCGAGATCGTCAGCGGCTTCGGCAAGCTCGGGGTGCCCGCCGAGCAGCTGGCGTTCAAGGCGGCGGCGCGGATGGCGGGCTATCTCGAATCGTCGGCGTTCGCCGGGCCCTATCTCGCCGACCAGCTGATGCTGCCCTTCGTGCTTGCCGGCGGCGGCAGCTTCACGACGGTCAAGCCGAGCCAGCATTGCCTGACCGCGGCCGACATCGTCGCGGCCTTCACCGGCCGCCGGCCCGAGTTCACCCGGCTCGCTTCGGGCGCGCACCGTATCAGCTTCGGCTGATTGCGGCGGCGCGACGAATCGGCTACGGTCGCGCCGCGCCGCCGGTCGGGCGGCGCCTTGTGGAGACATGCCTTGCTGGACTTTGACACCGCCTTTTGCGGGTCGTCCGGCGGTCGCTTCCAGCCCTAGCGCCCCACAGCGCCGCGGCCGGGATCGCCCCGCCGCACCGCCCCATCCTACCCTTCCCCGGTCGGACCGCGTCGCCTTGGCGCGTCGGTCCCGCCGGCGGGCGCCTGTGGAAAGATCATGACCGAACACGACATCGTCCGGCGCCTGCTGCGCCGGATCGGCAGTGGCGTCGCCGCCACCGCCGCCCCTGCCATCGCCACCCTGTCCTGGGCCGAAACGCACGGCGCCTGGCTGCTACCGGCGCGCGACCCTGAGACCCCGCTCGACTGGCCGGCGCTGCTCGCCGCTGCCCGGGCGGCACCTGCCGACGCCGAGGCCGAGCCGCCCGTGCTCGTCGCCGCGCGCGAGCTCGCCGCGCTGCTCGGCCTGTCGGATTTCGACACGGCGCTGCTCGCGCTGATCGCGGCGAGCGACCGGCTGCCGCGCGTCGCCGGCCTGTTCGGCATCGCCGCGACGCATGGCCATGACCTGCCGGTGCTGCTCGGCGGGCTGATCGACGACGACCCTGCGCCGGGGCAGCGCGTGCGCGCCGCCCAGGTGTTCAAGCTCGGCCTCGCCGGCTTCCGCGCCGGCAGCGACGGCACGACGGTCGAGGTGCACTGGCCCTTCGCCCGCCTGCTCGATCGTGGTCCGCTCGGGCCCGCGGCGACGCTCGACCTGCTGATCGGCGCGCGCCAGCCGGCGAGCCTCGGCCTCGACGCCTTCGAGCATGTCGCCGACGCCGGCTTCATCGCGTCACTGCTGCGCGGCGCGCTTGCCGAGCGCGCCGCCGGGATCAACATCCTGCTCCACGGCCCGCCCGGCACCGGCAAGACCGAACTGGCACGGACGCTCGCCGCCAGCATCGGCGCGGCGCTGCACAGCGTCGGCGAGGCCGACGACGATGGCGACGAGCCGCAGCGCTGGGAGCGCCTCGGCGCGCTGCGCCTGGCGCAGCGCCTGCTCGCCCCGCGCGGCGGCACCCTGCTGCTGTTCGACGAAATGGAGGATCTGATCGGCGATGCGGCACCCACCGGCGGCGGCTGGATGGCGCGCCGCGCCGGCAGCAAGGTGTTCGTCAACCGCCTCATCGAAACCAACCCGGTGCCGGTGATCTGGACGACCAACACCATCGGCAACCTCGACCCCGCCATCCTGCGGCGGATGAGCTTCGTGCTGAAGCTCGACTATCCGTCGCGGCGCGCGGCGCAGCGGATGCTGGCGACGGTCACGGCGGCCGAGGGCGGCGCGGCCGACACCGGTCTCGAGGCGCTGCTGGAAGCCGCGCCCGACGCCGCCGCGGTGCTGCGCGTCGCGACGCGCG
>LJHX01000012.1 GCA_001295935.1 alpha proteobacterium AAP81b | reverse complement strand
GAGGCACCCTGCCCGTGCCGCAGCGTGCCTCGACTTCGCTCGGCATGAGCGGGGGGGGGCGTGAGGATATCGCCCATTGTGGCCTCTAGCACCAGTCGCAGGGGTGACAGCGCTGCCGCCACCGCTAGTCTGGCGCCACTCTCAGGGGTCCGCATCATGTTCAACCGCCGCACCTTCCTCGCCGCCAGCGCCGCCGCGACCGCCTTCGCCGGCCAGGTCCGCCCGGCCTTCGCCGCCACCCGCGCGCCGTTGCGCGCCGCGATCGACAAGGCGCTGCCCGAAAGCGTCGCGCGGCTGCAGGAATGGATCCGCCACCCCGGCATCGCCGCCGAAAACTGGCGCATCGACGAAGCCTGCGATTTCACCATGGGGCTGCTTCGCGACGCCGGCTTCCAGAGCGTCGCCAAGGTGCCGACCGACGGCTGCCCCGGCATCTTCGCTACCCTCGACGCCGGCGCCAAGCGCACCGTCGGCATCTATTTCATGTATGACGTCAAGCAGGTGAACCCCGCCGAATGGTCGACCCCGCCCTTTGAACCGGCGATCGTCGACAAGCCCGGCTTCGGCAAGGTCATCGTCGGCCGCGGTGCCGTCAATCAGAAGGGGCCGGAATCGGCTTTCCTCGCGGCGCTGCACGCCTTCAAGGCGACGGGGCAGAAGCTGCCGGTCAACCTCGTCCTCGTCGCCGAGGGCGAGGAGGAGATTGCCAGCCCGCATTTCCACCAGATCGCGCGCTCGCCCGCGGTGCTCGCGGCGCTGAAGCGCTGCGACGGCATCATCATCCCGAGCGCGGCGCAAGGCCGCAATGGCGAGACCGAGATCGAGCTCGGCGCCAAGGGGCCGATCGAATTCCAGCTGATCTCGAGCGGCGAGCGCTGGGGCCGCGGCCCGAAGGGCGATGTCCATTCGTCGCTGCACGCCATGGTCGACAGCCCGGTGTGGCGGCTTGTCCAGGCGCTGCACACGCTCGTCGCGGCCGATGGCCATACCCCGGCGATCGACGGCTGGTTCGACAATGTCCGCGGCCTCACGCCCCGCGAGCGCGAGCTCATCGCGATGAATGCCGCCGCCAGCAACGAAGCCGAGATGAAGGCGGCGTTCGGCGTCAAGGTCTGGATCAACGACGAACCCTGGGGCAAGGCGCTCGAGCGCCTCGCCTCGCAGCCGACGGTCAACATCCAGGGGCTGGTCGCCGGCTATATGGGCCCCGGCGGCAAGACCGTGCTGCCCGGCCGCGCCGAAGCCAAGCTCGAATGCCGGCTGGTGCCCAACCAGACCTTCAAGGAGGCCGAAACCAACCTGCGCGCGCACCTGCAGAAGCGCGGCTTCGGCGATATCGAGGTGCGGGTGACCGGCGGCTATGACCCGACCGAGACGGCGGAAGACGCGCGCATCATCCGTGCCGAACAGGCAGTCTACACCGCCGCCGGGGCGCCGCCGACGCTATCCCCGCGCAGCCCCGGCTCCTGGCCGGGCAGCGTCTTCACCCAGCCGCCGGTCGCCATCCCGGCGGGGCAGTTCGGCCTTGGCTATGGCACCGGCGCGCATGCGCCGAACGAATTCTTCGTCATCGAATCGTCGGTGCCCAAGGTCGCGGGCTATGCCGGCGCGGCGATGGGCTTTGTCGACTTTCTCTACGAAATGGCGACGATCAAATAGAGTTCAATGCCGATCTTCTAGAGTCGGTCCGCTACAAAGTGATCAAACCCGCTCATGCCGAGCGAAGTCGAGGCACGTCGCCGCGCGGGGGCGCGTGCCTCGACTTCGCTCGGCATGAGCGATTTCCGCGATGCCATATGATCCGGACTGAACGCTGGTAGAAAACAGGCCTCCGGCGGCAATTCTTCTTCAGTCGATGATCGGTAACCCGGCATCAGCCGAAGAGGAAGTCGCCGGCGCCGAGCTGGGCCTGGGTGACGCCGAGGAGGACGATATATTCGCCATTGCCGAGGTTGATCGCGGTATTGCCGGCATTGTCGGTGGCACTGGCGCGCACGTCGTTGATGCTGGCGAGCGGGATGCCGACAAGCTGGATGCGATCGACGCCCGGGGCGAAATCGGCGATGACATCGGCGGTGCCGCCGCGCTGGAAAACAAAGACATCGGCGCCGCCCTGGCCATAGAGAACGTCGATGCCGGCGCCGCCATCGATCGTGTCATTGCCGTCGCCGCCGAGCAGATAATTGTCCGAAGCGCTGCCGGTCAGGCGGTTGGCGAGTTCGTTGCCGACGCCGAACGCCGTCTGGCCGACGAGCGTCAGATTCTCGACATTGCCATAGAGATAATAGCCATTGCCGATCACCTCGGCGATGACGCTGTCGGTGCCGCCGCCGGCCGCCTCGAAGGTAAGGTCGGCGGTGGTATCGACATAATAGACGTCGTTGCCGGCGCCGCCGTCGAGCAGGTCATAGTCGCCGAGCCCCGACGCGGCCGACAGCGTATCGTTGCCGGTGCCGCCGATCAGGATATCGGAGTGGAAATTGCCGCCGCCGACCAGGCTGTCGTCGCCGGCCTCGCCATAAAGCGCATCGGCCTGGTCGCCGCCATCGAGGCTGTCGTTGCCGTCGCCGCCGATCAGATAATCGACGCCGCCGGCACCCTCGAGGCTGTCGTTGCCGGCCTCGCCATAGACGACATCATTGCCGGCGAGCGCGGCGATCGTATCGTTGCCAGCGCCGCCGAGCAGCAGATTGTCACCCGAATTGCCGGTGATGACATTGGCGAGATCGTTGCCGACGCCGAAATAGGCGCTGCCGACAGCGTCGAGCGTCAGATTTTCGATAAAGGCATAGAGATAGACACTCGCCGCGGCGATGACGGTGTCGATCCCGCCGGCAAGCGCTTCGAAGGTCAGGTCGAGCGCTGAATCTACCGTGTAGCTGTCGTTGCCGGCGCCGCCGCCCAGCCGATCGTTGCCGCCGCCGCCATTCAGCGTGTCATTGCCATCGCCGCCGTCGAGCAGGTCTTCGCCGCCGCCGGCGATCAGCAAATCGTCGCCGGCATCGCCGGCAAGGCTGTTGCTGCCATCGCCGGCCTCGATGCGATCATTGCCGCTGCCGCCACTCAGACTGTCGTTACCGGCGCCCGCGGTGATGCTGTCGTTGCCATCGCCCGCCTCGACCCAGGTCAGCGTCGCGGCCGTGCCGGCCAGGGTGATCGTATCGGCCAGCGCCGATCCGGCGACGAACTGGTTGGTTGTCGCCGTCGAGGCGAAGCTGGTTCGCGCCGCATCGAGCGTCGTCTTGGTCAGGGTCAGGCGGGTCGAGGCGGTCTCCTGGCTCTGCGCGAGCACGGCCGCCTTGCGCACCAGCCCGGTGGCGTCGGCGGTGGTCACGGCAAGGTCGAGCGTCACCGCCCCGTCGGCCGCGGCGCGGATGGCGTTCCTGAGGTCGAGCCCGGTGGCATTGCTCCCGGCGGCGGCATTGTTCACCCGCCAGCTGAAGGTGAACAGATCGTCGTCGGGCGTCGTCGCCTGCACCGCGGTCAGGAAGCGCTGCGGCGCCAGCGTGACGATCCCGGTGGTGACGGCGTAGAAGCGGTTGATGAAGGCCTCTTTCTGGGGCGCGCTGAAGGCGGTGTTGAGGCTGAGCATCTTCGATTGCGCCGTGGCGCGCCACACGCCGGTGGCGCGATACAGCCCGCCCTCATAGACCCCGACCGTGCCGAGCGTATCGGTGAAGCCGAGCCATTCCTGCCACGACACCTGCGCCGGATTTGAAGTCAGCGCGAGGTGGACGCTGGTCAGCGATGTCGGCAAGGGGCCGCCGAGATTGTTATCGACATATTCATCCTGCAGCCCGGCGAAGCTGTGGCCGATTTCGTGCAGCGCGATTTCATAGGAGGAAGGATTGCCCGCCGTTGCCCAGGCCACCGATCCGCCGGCGCCGCCATAGAGCGACGAATTGATGAGGACGATGACGATGTCGCGGGCATTGCCGGCAAGCGAGGCGAGCGCGGTGTTGACCTTGCTGGTGTCGCCATAGACCAGCCGGCCGTCGCTGCCATAGGCGCGCGCGTTGAAGGCGGTGTTCACGGTGGTCGTGTTGGTGGTGTAGCCGGACTGGGCCGAAGCGACGAACACCGCATTGACGTTGACCAGCGCGCTGTAGGTGGCGAAGGGATCGTTGAGCCGCGAATTGCCGGCCGAGAGCAGATAGGTGCTGAAGGCATTGGCATCGGCGAGGAATTTGGCGCGCTCGGCCTCGGTATAGCCTTCGGCGACGACGACGACATCGACGCGCGCCGAACTTGCCCCGGTGGAGGTGATGCTGGTGATATCCATCGTGCGCCGCTACCCCCGTCCCGTGTCGCCACCCGTTCCGGTGTCGCAGCGACGCCGCGGCGCGTCAATGACCGGGCGGAACGCCGCGGCTAGCCGAAGATGAAGTCGCCGGTATTGAGCTGCGCCTTGGTGACGCCAATGATGACCAGAAACTCGTCATTGCCGAGATTGATGGCGGTGTTGCCCTGATAGTCGGTGGCGTTGTTGCGGACCTGGGCGATCGTCGCCAGCGGGATGCCGATCAACTGGATGCGGTCGACGCCCAAAGTAAAGTCGGCGATGATATCGGCGGTGCCGCCGCGCTGGAAGACGAAGACATCGGCGCCGCCCTGGCCATAGAGGACATCGATGCCGCCGGCGCCGTCGATCGTGTCGTTGCCGTCGCCGCCGAGCAGATAATTGTCCGAATTGCTGCCGGTCAGGCGGTTGGCGAGTTCGTTGCCGACGCCGAAGGCGGTCTGGCCGGCAAGCGTCAGATTCTCGATATTGGCGTAGAGATAATAGCCGCCGTTCAACTGCGCGACGACGGTGTCGGTGCCGCCGTCGACGGCTTCGATGGTCACGTCGGCGGTCGTGTCGACGACGAACATGTCGTTGCCGTCGCCGCCATCGAGATAGTCGAAGTCGCCGAGCCCCGAGGCGCCGGACAGCGTATCGTTGCCCGCGCCGCCGACCAGGATATCGGTGTGGAAATTCTCGCCGCCGCCGAGCTCGTCGTCGCCGCCCTCGCCGTACAGCGCATCGGCGTTGTCGCCGCCGCCGAGGCTGTCGTTGCCGTCGCCGCCGATCAGATAATCGACGCCGCTGGCGCCATCGAGACTGTCGTTGCCGCCCTCGCCATAGACGACATCATTGCCGCCGGCCGCGAACATGCTGTCGTTGCCGGCACCACCGAGCAGGAGGTTGTCGCCGGCATTGCCGTTGATGACATTGGCAAGATCGTTGCCGACGCCGAAATAGGCGATGCTGGAGGTTTGCAGCGTCAAATTCTCGATATTGGCATAGAGATAGACGCTGCCGGCGCTGCTCACCGTGTCGACGCCGCCGCCCGACGCTTCGAAGGTCAGATCGGCCATCGATTCAACGAAATAGCTGTCGTTGCCGGCGCCGCCGGTCAGCCAATCGTTACCGCCGCCGCCGCCAAGCGTGTCGTTGCCATCGCCGCTTACAACGAAGTCATTGCCTTCGCCGGCGCTGATCAGGTCGTCGCCACCGCCGGCGACGCAGCCTGCACCGCGCCGATGGTGATATCGTCGTCGAACTGGGTCGCGAGGATGCCGACATAGGTTTCGACATTGCGGACATAGCCGGTGCCGAGCGTGATGTTGCCGCCACTGACCAGGTCGGCGAGCGACAGGGTGACGCCGCTGCTGCCGCCGCTCAGGTCGAGCGTCACCGAATCACTGCCGCTGCCGCCGTCGATCGAATCGCCGAAGCCGCCGACAAGCGCGTCGTCGCCGGCGCCGCCCGACAGCAGGTTGCCGCCGCCATCGGCGGGGCCACCGTAACTGCTCTGGTCGGCGAAGAGCGAATCATTGCCGTCGCCACCCTCGAGGCTGTCGGCGCCGCCGCCGCCGGCCAGCAGGTCGCGGCCGAGGCCGCCGATCAGCGTGTCGATGCCCGCGCTGCCGCCGAGCGCGTCGTCGCCGTCATGGCCTTCCAGCCGGTCATTGCCCTCGCCGCCGGAGACTTCGTCGTCGCCGGCGCCACCGCGCAGCACGTCACTGCCTTCGTCACCGAACAGCCGGTCACTGCCGGCGCCGCCATCGAGCGTGTCGTCGCCTTCATAGGCGACGATGAAGTCGTTGCCGCTGCCGCCGGTGATATTGTCGTTGCCGGCATAGACGCGCAGCTGCGTATTGTTGGTAAAGCCCGGCCCCAGCACCAGTGTGTCGGCAAAGGCGCTGCCGGCGTAACCGGCGAGGCGTTCGAAACTGGCGAAGGTCGCCCCGGCGACGACGACACTGCCACCGCCGGCCAGCGCCGACAGGTCGAGGACGGTCGGCCCGCTGGCGGTGCTGAAATCGACTTCGAGCGAATCGAACCCGGCACCCCCATCGAAATAATCGCCGACGCTGATGCTGAGCACCTGGATGTGATCGTCGCCGGCGCCGCCGCTGACGCTGTCGACGCCGTCGCCCGGAACCAGAATATCATTGCCGTCGCCGCCCGACAGCGTGTCGTTGCCATTGTAGCCAATGAACTGGTCGGCACCGGCGCTGCCGGTCAGGCTGTCGCCGAAGGCGGTGCCGTGGATGGTGAACTGGCCGAAGCCCAGGAAGGTGCCGAAATCGCTGGCCAGGCTGGTGCCGGTGGCGAGCACCAGGCCGAGACCATAGCTGGTGAAGTTCAGCGTCGCGGCGTTGCTGCCACCGCCCGCATCAAAGCGCAGCGCGTTCGCCAGCGCGAAACCCGGCGCCGCCGGCTGGCCGGGCATCGGCGTCGTCGACACATAGGTCAGCGCCAGAAATTCGTCGCGGCCGCTGCCCTTCCAGTCGATCTGCTCGATGCCGAAAAAATCGACGCGGTCGCGCGGGTAGCGACCTTCGAGATAGCCCTGGGTGCCGTCGGCGCGGATCGTGATGGCGCCACCCGAATCGAACAGGTCGTTGCTGCTGTAGTCAACAATCAGGCGATCGACGCCGCCCTGGTCGCCGTTGACTCTGTCGCGGCCGAACAGCGGGCGGAACTCGTCGTCCGCGGCGGTGCCGAGGAGCGAATCATTGCCATCGGTGCCGGTGATTGTCGCCATCGTCGGATGCCTCTTCGCCGGCACCCGATCGACACAATCGCGAGCACAATATTATTTAATATTGGCGTAGCGCATCGTCAATACTGGCCGAGCGGCCGTCGCGGCGCCGCGCGCGCGGCGTGCCGGGTCCTTTGCCACAATCGCCGACCGTCGCCGCCTCATCCGAAAAGGAAGTCGCCGGTATTGAGCTGCGCCTTGGTGACGCCGAGGAGGACGATATATTCGTCATTGCCAAGGTTGATCGCGACATTGCCCTGGTAATCGGTGGCGTTGCCCCGCACCTGGTTGATGTTGGCGAGCGGGATGCCGATCAACTGGATGCGGTCGCTGCCGGGGGTGAAGTCGGCGATGATGTCGGCGACGCCGCCGCGCTGGAAAACGAAGACATCGGCGCCGCCCTGGCCGTAGAGGACATCGATGCCGCCGCCGCCGTCGAGCGTGTCGTTGCCGTCGCCGCCGAGGAGGTAATTGTCGAAGTCGCTGCCGGTCAGGCGGTTGCCGAGTTCATTGCCGACACCGAAAGCCGTCTGGCCGGCGAGCGTCAGATTCTCGATATTGCCATAGAGATAATAACCGCCGCGGGTGATTTCGGCGACGACGGTATCGGTGCCGCCGTCGGCGGTCTCGAAGGTCAGGTCGGCGGTGGTATCGACATAATAGACGTCGTTGCCGGCGCCGCCGTCGAGCAGATCATAATCGCCCTGTCCCGACGACCCGTTCAGCGTATCATTGCCGTCGCCGCCGATCAGGATGTCGGTGTGGAAGTTGAAGCCGCCGACCAGCGAATCGTCGCCGACCTCGCCATAGAGCGCGTCGGTCTGGTCGCCGCCGTCAAGCGTGTCATTGCCGTCGCCACCGATCAGATAATCGACGCCGCTGGCGCCATCGAGACTGTCATTGCCGGCTTCGCCATAAACCACATCGTCGCCATTCAGCGCGAAAATGGTGTCGTTGCCAACGCCGCCGAGCAGGAGGTTGTTGCCGAAACTGCCCGTGACGACATTGGCGAGTTCATTGCCGACGCCAAAATAGGCTGTGCCGAACAGCTGCAGCGTCAAATTCTCGATATTGGCATAGAGATAGACGTTGCCGCCGCTGGTCACCGTATCGACGCCGCCGCCGGCCGACTCGAAGGTGATGTCGGCCATCCCATCGACGAAATAGCTGTCGTTGCCGGCGCCGCCGGAGAGCAGATCATCGCCGAAGCCGCCATCGAGCGTATCATTGCCGTCGCCGCCGTTGACGACATCATTGCCGAAGCCGGCGTTGATCTGGTCGCTGCCGCCACCGGCGCTGATGGTGTCGGCGCCATCGCCGCCGTCGATGGTGTCGGTGCCGCTGCCGCTGACGATGACATCGTTGCCGTCGCCGCCGCGCACGCCATTGTTGCCTTCACCGGCCAGGATCGCGTCGTCGCCGGTGTCGCCGTTGATGTTGTCGCTGCCGGCGCCGGTGTCGATCAGGTCGTTGCCGCTGCCGGCCTCGATATTGTCGTCGCCATCGGCGCCAACCAGGCTGTCGCTGCCGTCGCCGCCGGCGAGATAATCATTGCCGCCAAGGCCCAGCAGCGTGTCATTGCCATTGCCGCCGAACAATCGGTCGAGGCCGGTGCCGCCCGTCACCCGGTCATTGCCGTCAAAGGCCTGGACGCCGTCGATGCCAAAGAAGACGCCGAACCCCGGCGCCACGCCGCCGATGGTGATATCGTCGTCGAAGCGCGTCGCCAGGATGCCGATATAGCTTTCGACGCCGGTGACAAAGCCGCTGCCGAGCGCCACCGTGCCGCCGCCGACGAGATCGACGAGCGACAGGGTGATGCCGGCGGTGGCATTGCTCAGATCGAGAATGACCGTGTCGGTGCCGCTGCCGCCGTCGATCGTGTCGCCCCAGCCGCCGACCAGCACATCGTTACCCGCGCCGGCAGACAGGAAATTGCCCGCCTCGAAGCCGCCGCCGCCGCCGGAGAAACTCGGCCCGGCGTAGAGCGAATCATTCCCGTCGCCGCCTTCGAGCCGATCGGCCCCCATGCCGCCGAGCAACTGGTCGTTGCCGATGCCGCCGGTCAGCGTGTCATTGCCCTCGTCGCCGCTGACGACATCGTTGCCATCATTGCCTTCGAGGACATCATTGTCCTGTCGGCCATAGACTTCGTCGTCGCCGCTACCGCCGCGCAGCAGGTCATTGCCCTCGTCGCCGAACAGCCGGTCGTTGCCGGCGCCGCCGTCGAGCGTGTCATTGCCTTCATAGGCAACGATGAAGTCGCGGCCGCTGCCGCCGGTGATATTGTCGTCGCCGCCATAGACGCGGATCTGGGTATCGTCGGTGATCGACGGCCCCAGTATCAATGTGTCGGCAAAGGCGCCGCCGGCATAATTGGCGAGGCGTTCGAAACTGCTGAAGGTCGCGCCGGCGATGGTGACGCTGCCACCGCCGGCAAACGCCGACAGGTCGAGGAAGGTCGGGCCGGTGGCGCTGCCGAAATTGACCTCGAACGAATCGATGCCGGCGCCGCCGTCGAAATAATCGCCGGGGGTGATGGTCAGTATCTGGAAAAAGTCATCGCCGGCTCCGCCAACGACGCTGTCGACGCCATCGCCGGGGATGAAGAAATCATTGCCATCATTGCCGATCAGCGTGTCATTGCCGGCGTCGCCGGCAAGCAGGTCGATGCCCGCGCCGCCGGTCAGGCTGTCGGCGAAGGCCGAGCCATAGATATTGAACTGGCTGAAGTTGAGGAAGGTGCCATAGTCGCTGACGGCGTTGGCGCTGGCGGTGAAGGTCACGCCAAAGGCATAATAGGTCAAGATCAGCGATGCGCTGTTGCTGCCGCCGCCGCCATCGAAGCGCAGCGCGCTGGCGAGGGCGAAGGGCGACGGTGCGGGCTCGCCGGGCAGGGCGCCCGGGATGAAATAGTTGATCGCCAAGCCTTCGTTGCGGCTGCCGCCGGTCCATTCGATTGCGTCGACATCGAAAAACTCGACGCGGTCGCCTGGATAGCTGCCGTTGAAATAACCCTGATGGCCAAGACTGGAGACCTGGAACTCGCTTGTCGTATCGAACTGGCTGTTGCCGCTATAGTCGACGATCAGCCTGTCAAAGCCACCATTGCCGAACACCCGATCATAGCCAAGCAACGGCAGGAAGATATCGTCGGCGGCGGTGCCTTCGAGGGTATCGTTGCCATTGGTGCCGGTGATCGTCGCCATCAACGCTTGCTCCGCTGCGTCCGATCTTCATGACCGTACGCGCATAACTTGTTAAGCGGGTGCTAAGCTCCGGTCAACGGTCGCGCCGCCAAAAATCGCGATTCGTCAAGGCATTGGCGCCGCTATGGCGGGGGGTGCGGGCGGGGACCTGGCCGGGGGCGTGCGATGGCGCGCAGCGTCCCCGGCCGTCTGGGCGTCAGGCGGCGAGCACCCCGCGACGGCGACGCAGGGTCGCCCCGACAAGGCCGAAGCCGGCGATCAGCAGCGCCCAGCTCGACGGTTCGGGAACGGCGCTGTCGACGGTCAGCGTGAAGATGCTTTCCACCGGCAGGCCGGCGACCGAGATGCCGAAGTCGGTGCCGCCGTTGCCGATGTCGCCGAGTTCGACGCCGAAGGGCTCGCCCGGGGTGAAAAGCAGCGTGTAGATGGTGCCGGTGCCATCGAGGCTGCCCTGCGCCGCGCCGAACGCCGGGGCCACCGAACCGATGCTGCTGAAGGTGGCGCCGCCGCCCAGGGTCAACGTCAGCGACCGCAGCGGCGTGCCCGGCGGGTTCAATGTCAGGAAGCTGTCGACATAGGAGTCAAAGCTGATGCCGCTGGCGTCGTCGGCGGTGACCATCAGGCCGAGCACGATCGGCAGCGTGTTGTTGAGGTCGAAATCGACCTGCAGCTCGCCCGGTCCGGCGTTGAAGACATCGGCGCCGTTGCCGTTGGTGGTGATCGAATCGACGCTCACCGCCTGGGCCGGGGCGGCGAGCGCGGCAGCGGTGATGGCGAGCGTGGCAAGGAATTTCTTGATCATGGTCGGTCCCCCAAATCGGATGATGGCACAGGCGGCAGCATCGCCGCCCGCGCGCCAAGGTCAGAGATTGCCGCGCGCCCAGGGGCCGGTGATGGCGAAGGTGATGCCCGGCGTCTGGATGTTGACATAGAAGGTGCGCCCCGACGGATCGAAGGTGCCGCCGCAGAATTCGAAACCGCGATAATCGCCGGGATTGACCTGGCCGGTGCGGCCGGTGGCGGCGAGGTTGGCGGCGCTGAGCTGAACATTGTTCTTGCAGAAGATATAGGCGAGGCCGGCGTTGGTCAGACCCATTACGCGGTTGCCGGCGCCGAATTCGTCGACCACCGCCGAGCCGTCTTCCATGTAGAGGATGCCACCCGTCGGGCTGACACAGATATTGTCGGGGTTGTTGCCGGCGATGCGATTGGCGGCGGCATAGACCAGCGTCAGCGTGCCCTGGTCGGGGTTGGTGGTGCTCGGACGATAGGCCCAGACGCAGCCGAGGCCGCGGCCGGCGCGCGGCGGGTTGCCCGAGCTTTCATAGCCGAACGAGGTGTCGGTGATGTAGATGACACCATTGTGGTACCACAGGCCTTCGCCGCGGCTCATCCGCAGCGCGCCCCGATCGCGCGCCTGCCGGAACGGACCGGAAACGTTGCGAACGCCGGTATCGGGATTGTTGATACCGGTTTCGTTGTTCGTCGTCGGCGGCGAATCGGGCGTCGGGATCGTCACCCATTCGATGGCGAAGGCCTGGCCGACCTGAGCGACATCCGACGGGCGCGTTCCGGCGAGCGCCAGCAGATTGGCCTTGTCGATGCCGACGACCTTGGCGGCCTGCAGCACGCCGCCGTTGGACAGCGAACCATAGGTGCGGCTGGTGTCGTTCGGCTTGAAGCGATAGAAAGCGGCGTTGTTGCGGGCATCCTCGGTCTGGTAGATATAGTTGGTGACCGGGTCGGTGGCGGTGGCTTCATGGCTGAAGCGCCCCATGTCGCGGATCGGCGTCGCGACGGTCTGCAGCGGGTTGGTGCTGACATCGAAGACATAGCCATGGTTCTGGTTAAGCCCGTTGGCGGTCCCGTTCGTGGTCTCTTCGCAGCTGAGCCAGCTGTTCCACAGCGTCTTGCCGCCAGCGCAATTGACGATGGTGCCGCCGAGCGTGTTGTAGCTTTCGACGAGCTGGCCGCCGCGAACCCGCAGCACGGTGCAGCCGCCGGCGAGGCTTTGGCCACTGATCGTGGTGTTGTCAAAGAAGGCGCCAGGATTGCCGTTCACCGTCATCGCGCGACCGCCGCCGAGCTCGTGGTTGCGGATCAGGAAGGTGTCGGGGTTGCGACCGGTACCGACGCGGACCACGGCCATGCCGTCATGGGCACCGTTGACGCGGTTGCCGTCGCTCATCAGGTCGTTGGTCCACGACATCGAACGATAGCTGAAGCCCGACGGCAGTTGCAGCAGGAACAGCCCGGTGGCGAGATCGCGCACCGGCGCGATCGGGCCATAGGGGCTGGCGGCCGGCGCGGTCTGCGCGCCCTGCGCGTTGGTCGACGCCTTGGCCTGTTCGGCCATCAGCCCGCCAAGCGGGCCGGCGAGCGCGAAAGCGGCAAGACCGCTGCCCTTGAACAGGCTGCGGCGATCGACGGAATTCATCGGCGACATCTACTGGCTCCCCTGCAAATTCTGGCGGTGATTCGCCCGCCGTTCGAGAGCGAGGATGACAACCAAATCTTGCAGGCGATTTACTGGCGCGCGTCGTTTTTATGACAGAACGGTAATGTCACGATTCTCGCCGCCGGCGCGGGGCCTCCCGGCGATCAATTGGCGACGAAGCGATCGGCGCCGTCGCCGCCCGTCAGCCGCCGAACCCGGCCGCGCGCCTCCAGCCAGTGCAGATGCGCCACCGCCTCGCCGGTGGCGATGCCGAGGTCATTCTCGCCGATCGGCTTCCTGAACAGCGTCGCGAAACTTTCATACGCCGTGCGCGGTTCGGCGCAGAAGGCGGCAAGCTTTTCGAGCTTGTCGGCATGATCGGCGGCGAGCTGCGCCAGCCGCACGTGCAGCCCGGTGAAGGGCTCATTGTGCGCCGGCAGCACCAGCAGCGCCGGATCGAGCGCCCGCAGCCGCTCGATCGACGCCAGCCAGTCGCCGAGCGGATCGGCATAGGGTTCAGTCGGATAGACCGAGACGTTCGAGGTGATGCGCGGCAGCACCTGGTCGCCCGAGATCATCACATCATCCGCCACCAGACAGGCGTGCTCGGGGCTGTGGCCATTGCCCATGACGATGCGGAAATCGCGGTTGCCGATGCGCGTCGTGTCGCCGTCGCGCAGCCGCCGGAAGCCCAAAGGCAGCGTCGCGATGACCTTGCTGAAACTGCCCCAGGATTTGGCGCGCATCGCGGCGATCGCCTCGGGCGGCCAGCCGGCGCGCACCGAAAAGGCCACTGCCTCCTCGGGCGGCGCCTCGGCGGTATCGAGGCAGAGCATCCGCGCCAGCAGGAACTCGCCGCGGGTGATTTCGAGGTCGACGCCGAAACGCCGGCACAGCCAGCCAGCCAGCCCGATGTGATCGGGGTGATAATGGGTGACGATCACGCGCTTGACCGGCTTGGCCGCCATCGCCCCGGCGAACAGCCCTTCCCAATAGCCCCGCGTCCGCGGCATGTTGACCCCGGTATCGACGATCGCCCAGCCCCCGGTCGGACCATCGCCATCGTCGAGCGCCCAGAGGTTGATGTGATCGAGACCGAAGGGCAGCGGCATGCGCAGCCAGAAGATGCCGGCGGCGACTTCGATCAGCTCGCCATGGTCGGGAACACGGGTGCCGAAAGGATAGCGCAACCCGCGGCGTTCGTGCGGCGTCGCTTCGCCAGCGGCGCTATCGACAAGGGAGACATCGGACATGCCCCGGCTTTAGGGACCGCCGCCGGGCGCGTCGAGGCGCGTCGGGCCGGGGTTGCCGACCCCCTTGCCGTTTCGATAGGAGGCACCGTGCACCCCAACCCCGCCTTTCGCTCGGACGAGAATCCGCTGGCCTTTGTCGCGGCGCATGCCTTCGGCCATATCTTCGGGGTAACGCCCGATGGCGCGCGCGTCGCCCATGCGCCGATCCTCGTTACCGCCGACAAGGCGCTGCGCTTCCACCTCGCCAACGCCAATGCCCTGACCGCGCACCTCGATGGCGCGCGCGCGCTGGTCAGCCTCGCCACCCATGGCAGCTATATCAGCGCCAATTGGTACGCCGATCCCGCCGCCAATGTGCCGACCTGGCAGTATCGCGCCGTCGAAATCGACGGCAGCGCGCGAGCGCTCTCGCCAACCGAGCTCGACGAATTGCTCGATCTGGCCGCGGCGACGCTCGAACCGCGGGTGGGGGAAAACTGGACGATGGCCAAGATGGACCCGCGCCGCGGCGCCGCGATGAAGCGCGCCATCACCGGCTTCGAAATCGTCCCCGACACGATCCGCACCACCGACAAGCACGGCCAGAACCGCAGCGAGGCCGACGCCTGCGCCGTCATCGCCGGGCTCGAAGCCAGCGGCAACCCGCAAGGCGCCGCCGAAATGCGGCGGCTGCGCCGATGGTGAGGCTCGCCGTCTTCGATTGCGACGGCACGCTGATCGACAGCCAGGTCAACATCCTGCGCGCCGTCGCTGCCTGTTTCGAGCGCCACCGGCTCGCCGTTCCCGAGCCCCATGCCATCCGCCGCATCGTCGGCCTCAGCCTGTTCGAGGCGATGGCGACGCTTCACCCCGAGGGCGATTCCGCGCTCCACGCCAGCCTTGCCGCCGACTACAAGACCGCCTTCCAGCGCCTGCGCGCCGACCGCAACCTCGATCCCGAGCCACTCTATCCGGGAGTCGCCGAAGGCCTGGCGGCACTGGCAGCGCGCGGCTGGCTGCTCGGCGTCGCCACCGGCAAGTCCGACCGCGGCCTCGCCCTGGCGCTGGCGCATCACGACATCGCCCGGCATTTCGTCACCCTGCAGACCGCCGACCGCCACCCGTCGAAGCCGCATCCGGCGATGCTGCGCGCCGCGCTCGCCGAAGCCGGCGCCAAAGCCGATCAGGCGGTGATCATCGGCGACACGGTGTTCGACATCGGCATGGGCGTTGCCGCCGGCGTCCGGGCGATCGGCGTCGACTGGGGCTATCATGACGGCGAGGAACTGCGCGACGCCGGCGCGACCGCCGTCGTCGCCGACATGGCGGCACTGCTCGAGGCGCTGGCATGACCGACGCGCCGATCCTTTCCAAGGCCGAGGCGCGCAAGCGCTTCTTCCTCTATTTCGGGCTGAAGCTTGTCGGGCTGGTGGCGCTGTTCGCCGCGGTCTTCGTTTCGCGCGACGGCCTCACCCTGGTGGGCGGGCTGCTGCTCGCCGTCGGCGGTGCCAGCCTGTTCGTGCGGCCGCGCCACCTCGGGCTGACGACGACGCCGCCGCCGCCGCCGAAATGACCCTGCCGCGATGAAACGCTTCTACACCGCCGCCGCCGTCACCGGCAGCGCGGCACCCTATGGCGTCGCCCTCGACGGCCGGCCGCTGCGCACCCCGGCGCGCGCCGCGCTGGCGCTGCCGACGGCGGCGCTCGCCGAGGCCATCGCCGCCGAATGGGCGGCGCAGGGCGAGGCGATCGACCCGCGATCGATGCCGCTGACCGGCCTTGCCAATGCCGCGATCGACCGCGTCGCCGCTGATCGCCGCGCCTTCGCCGACGCACTCGCCGCCTATGCCGCGAGCGACTTGCTGGCCTATCGCGCCGAGGCGCCGGCGCCACTGGTGGCGCGCGAGGCCGCGGCCTGGGACCCGCTGCTCGCCTGGGCACGGAAGCGCTACGACACGCATCTGATCGTCACCGCCGGCATCGTCCATGTGCCGCAGCCGCCAGCGAGCCTCGCCCGCCTCGCCGCCGCCCTCCACGCCCTCGACGAGTTCCGCCTGGCGGCGCTGCATCCGGTCATCACCATTACCGGTTCGGCGGTGATCGGCCTGGCGCTGATCGAAGGCGCCATCGACGCCGAGGCGGCCTTTGCCGCGGGCCATGTCGACGAACTCTGGCAGGTCGAACAATGGGGCGAAGATGCCCTTGCCGCCGAAGCGCGCGCCAGCCGGCGGCGCGAGTTGCTCGCCGCGGCGCGGCTGCTGGCGCTGCTGCGGCCATGACCGCCGACGCCGGGCAGTTCCGGCGCCTGTGGCTGGCGCGCGCCATCTTCGTCTTTGCCGTGTCGATCTCGGCGGGTTTCGTCTGGAACGAGTTTCTGATCGCCTGGCGCGGCGGCATTATCGTCCCCGACCTGCCGGTGTTCTGGACCGCCGCCCGACATGCGCTGGCCAGCCCCGAGGTCCTCTACGATCCGGCGCGGATGACGGCGCTGCAGGCACCCTTTCTCGGCCCCGACCCGCTGCCGCGACCCTTCGCCTATCCGCCGACGTCCTTGTTGCTGTTCGGCCCGTTCGGCATGCTGCCCTATCGCGCCGCGGCGATCGCCTGGGTGCTGCTGTCGTGCGGGCTGTTCTTCGCGGCGGCGCGGCGGCTCGTCCCTGCCCGCCATGTCGTCGCGGCCTTTTTCACCCCACCGCTGGTCGCCTGCCTGTTGAGCCTGCAGGTGTCGCTGCTGCTCGGCGCCGGCATGATGTTCGGCGTGTCGCTGCTCGACCGCCGCCCCGGGATCGCCGGCGCGGTGATCGGCCTGGTTGCCCTCGTCAAGCCGCCGGTGGTCCTGCTGTTTCCGATCGCCGCGATTGCCATGCGATCGCCGCGCGCCCTCGGCGGCTTCTGCCTCGCCGGAGTCGTCGGCTGCCTCGCCTCGCTGTTCCTCGGCATCGAGCTGTGGTTTCACTGGCTTGCCAGCCTCGGCGAATTCCAGCGCATCGTCGCGCAACTGGGCTTGATGCGAAGAAGCGTTACCCCGACCGGGATCGGCTTCTATTTCGGACTTTCGAAGGACGCGACGGCGGTGCTGCAGGTCGCGGGGATCATCCTAGGCGGCGTCACCTGCTGGCGGGCGTTTCGCGGCGACGATGCCATCATCCGCCTGATCGGCCTTGCCGCCGGCAGCCTGCTCTGCGCGCCCTATGCCATGTACCATGAATTGTCGGTGCTGGTGCCGGCGCTGCTGATGATCGGCGCCTCGCAACGCCGCTACGCGCCGCTGACGGCGCTGCCGGTCATCGGCGTGTTCGGCATGTTCACGCTGCCGCTGACATCGATCCTGGCCCTGGTCGATCGGCGGACCGGCCCCGGCTAGCCCGCGTCGCGAAGCCTGTCCTACACGCGCCAAATCGGCTATGAACCATGCGTCTGAATTGTCGTTTTTGGCGTTTCTCGATTCTGTCTTTCTCATCGTCAGGCGACTGAACTTCGGTGAACATCGGCGCCGGCACGCGGTCGCCGAAAAATCGCCGAAACGGTCAACTTGGTAAACTTCCGAGCCGCGCCGTCTGGCGGCGGTTGGCCGGCGGCTGGCCGGCAGCGCGGAATCACCCCCTTACCACCCACAGGGTTGCCGCGGCGTCGCGCCCTGCTAGGACGGCCCCGAAAGGGACATTCATGCTCAAGACCCTCGAAGAACTCGAACGTCGCCGCGCCGCGGCGCGCCTCGGCGGCGGCCAGGCGCGCATCGACGCCCAGCACAAAAAGGGCCGGCTGACGGCGCGCGAGCGCCTCGACATCCTGCTCGATCCGGGGTCGTTCGAGGAATATGACATGTATGTCGAACATAATTGCGTCGACTTCGGCATGGCCGAGCAGGTGATCCCGGGAGACGGTGTCGTCACCGGATCGGGCACGATCAACGGCCGGCTGGTCTTCGTCTTTTCGCAGGATTTCACCGTCTTTGGCGGCTCGCTGTCCGAACGCCATGCCCAGAAGATTTGCAAGATCATGGACATGGCGATGAAGGTCGGGGCGCCTGTCATCGGCCTCAATGATTCGGGCGGCGCCCGCATCCAGGAAGGCGTCGCGTCATTGGGCGGCTATGCCGAGGTCTTCCAGCGCAACGTGCTCGCGTCAGGCGTCGTCCCGCAGATCAGCCTGATCATGGGGCCCTGCGCCGGCGGCGCCGTCTATTCGCCCGCCATGACCGACTTCATCTTCATGGTGAAGGATTCGAGCTACATGTTTGTCACCGGCCCCGATGTCGTGAAGACCGTCACCAACGAAGTCGTGACCCAGGAGGATCTGGGCGGCGCCATCACCCACACGACCAAGTCGGGGGTCGCCGACCTTGCCATGGAGGACGATGTCGACGCACTGCTCCGCACGCGGCAGTTCTTCGATTATCTGCCGCTCAACAATCGCTCGGGCGCCCCCTTCCGACCCTCGGGCGACGACCCGCGCCGCGAGGAACCCAGCCTCGACACGCTGGTGCCGCCCTTTGCCAACAAGCCCTATGACATGCACGAGCTGATCGCGAAGGTCGCCGACGATGGCGAGTTCTTTGAAGTGCAGCCGCGCCACGCCGCCAACATCATCACCGGATTCGGCCGCATCGAGGGCCATACGGTGGGGTTCGTCGCCAACCAGCCGATGGTGCTGGCCGGTGTCCTCGACATCGCCTCGTCGAAGAAGGCGGCGCGTTTCGTGCGCTTCTGCGACGCCTTTTCGATCCCGATCGTGACGTTTGTGGACGTTCCGGGCTTCCTGCCCGGGGTCGCGCAGGAGCATAATGGCATCATCAAGAACGGCGCCAAGCTGCTCTTCGCCTATGCCGAAGCGACCGTGCCCAAGATCACCGTCATCACCCGCAAGGCCTATGGCGGCGCCTATGACGTGATGGCGTCGAAGCATCTGCGCGGCGATTTGAACTATGCCTGGCCGACCGCCGAGATCGCCGTGATGGGCGCCAAGGGCGCCGTCGAGATCATCTTCCGGGGCAAGAGCCCCGAGGAGATCGCGGCGCGCACCGCCGAATATGAAGCGCGCTTCGCCAACCCGTTCGTCGCGGCGAGCAAGGGCTTCATCGACGAAGTCATCATGCCGCACGCGACGCGGCGGCGGATTGCGGTGGGCCTGCAGAAACTACGGACCAAGACGCTCGAAAATCCGTGGAAAAAGCACGACAATATACCGCTCTGAGCCGGCGTGCCCTGGGCCTGTTGAATAATCCTACAACAGACCCGCGTCGCGGAATTGCTTCAGTTTCTCGCGCGAGACTTCGAAATGCATCGCGTCCTCGGTCGGAAAGCTGACGCCCCAGATCCAGCCATGGGCATTGAAGAATTTGGCGAGCAGCGCCAGCCCGCGCAGCGTCATGTTGTCGCCCTGGCGGTCGAGGACGTTGCTGATCTTCAAGTCGATCGCCGTGCCCCAGCTGTGGCTCGACGGCGGTGCCACCGCCTTGCCGTTGATCTTGCGAAAGCGACAGCAGAGCATGCCCTCCGAGGACAGGCTGTCGTGAAGTTCGGGCAGCTCGTTGCGGACATCGGCAAGGACAGCCTTGAGCGACTCAAGCGCCGGGATGAGCCCGGTGGCACGAAATGGCCCGACATCGCGCGTCGCCACGAGTTTCTTGAAAGCCGGATTGGTCGGATTCTGGCACTCGCCAGTATAGTCTTCGCGCGGATTGCCGAGCTCCTGGAGCAGGAAGGATGCCGTCGGCGTCGTCAGCCCCTGATTTATGCCGAGCTTTGAAGGTTTCGGAATTCTTTCCAAGAAGTCGACCATCGCGCTTCCTCCCACTGCTAAACGAATATATCCGAGAGAGCGCGGGATTTCCAGTGGCGTCGGTTGCCGTAGCAGCAATGGCGTAGCGACATCATGCAAGCGCCATCCGACGTTGGCGGTGAGGCTGGATGCCGGTGCGGCGTCGATACGGCCTTTGCGTTCGCCGCCGGAGCCGCGTAAATCGCCCGGCAATGGCCTATGACACGCTGAAATTCCTCCACATCACCGGCGTCGTGATGTTGCTCGGCAATGTCACCGCGACGGCGATCTGGAAATTCTTCGCGGATCGCAGCCGCGACCCCGTCGTCCTCGCCTTCGCCCAGAAACTCGTCACCTATACCGACTGGAGCCTGACCTTCTGGGGCATTGTGCTGACCGTCGTCGGCGGCTATGGCATGGTCTTCGTCGCCGGCATCGATCCCTTCGGGCCGCTATGGCTGGTCGGCGCGCAGGCAATGTTCGTGCTGTCCGGCGCGATCTGGGCGGGGCTGCTGGTGCCGGCGCAGATCCGCCAGGCGCGGCTGGCCAAAGCCTTCCGCGCCGGCACCAGCATTCCCGAGGCCTATTGGCGCGACACACGGACCTGGCTGGTCTGGGGGCTGATCGGCACCGTGCCGCTCGTTGCCGCGGTCTGGCTGATGGTCGTCAAACCCGACTGACGCCGCCCGCCGGCGGCCTTCAGGGCAGCGCGGTGGTCGACACCATCGCGCAGGCGGCGCCCGACACGACGCCGGCGGCGGCGAAGGTCAGCGCGCAACGCATCACCCGGCCGTTGCCGCGATCGTGGATCCACGCGACGCCACCGGCATCATCGGTCTGGACGTTCAATTGCGCCGACGGGTTGCTGAAGGTGCCGGCGGTCTTGCACACCGGCCTGGCCTGGACCGCATCGAGGAAGCAATAGCTTACGACGCCGGTGACGGTATTGACGACGTAGAGGCTCTGGTTGAGGCTGAAGCGTGGCCCGGCAACATAAGCCGCCTGCGCCGGCAGCGCCGAGGCGGCAGCGGCCAGAATTACCGCGATAAAAGAAAAGGTTCGCATGACGCTCCGCCCCGAATAAGACAATTCGACCCGATTTTCATATCAGCAATGATTGCGCCAGCAAAGGCCCGACTTGGCATCATCGCCAGCACGATCCGAAAATTCACCATCTTCGTCGTGCAGGAATTGTGACAGTTCGGCGAAGCTGCAGGGGTGTGCCGCCGAGGAGTTCGCCACCGGGAAGCCGCGCCAGTACCGCCGCAGCCCAACAGCCGAGCAGCGTCGCCGCCAGAATGACTGCGAACTGCGCGCCATTCCCAAGCCCGAGCGGACGCAGCCAAAAGGCGAGGAGGATGATCACCGTCTGATGGCAGCCGCCTCGCCGGCAGCCGGCGTTTCCACGCCGGGCTCGGCTGACCCCGGCCGCAGCGGCTGGCGGCGGGAGCCGCCGCGTGATAAGTGCGAAAGCGTCGCGCAAGGGGAATCCGTCATGCTGAACAACAGCCTGCCAACGCAGAACCCGCATAATTCCTGCGCGGCGCATTGCCTGGCGATTTCGCTGGCCGAGCTTGGCCAGGGGCTGCGCTCGCTTGGTGACGTACACGACAAGATCTGGCCCGCCATCCAGTTCGACGGCGCCGATGGCACCGCCGACCTGCAAGCCGCCAAGAATTCCGATCCACGCAAGATGCCCTGGCGCGCCAGCTGGCGCCGCGCCTGACCACCGAAATCCTTGCCGACGACGCGGTGGAAGCGGCGGCGCTGCTGCGGTTGCCCTTGCCGATGCAAGCGCCCATGCACCTGTTGTTCGGGTTGCTGACGCTGGGCGAGCGGCACGTCAACAATTTCGCCATCGATGCCGGCGTCTTCTACAATTGCAGCTATCTGGCATTCCAGGGGGGAAATTTCACCGGAATGCACAACATCCTGGTGACGCGCGACGGCCCCCATGTCTGGTACTATAATTCCAACGAGGATTGGCCGCGCTGGGCGGTCGCCAACGACTGGCGAGCGCTCACCGGTCAGAATGGCGGCACGGCAGACTATTTCTTCACCGGCGTCTGCGTGACGATGCGCGCCTGACGGCGCCGATCGGTCGCTTCGGCGGGAATGCCACAAGTCTACGGCAGCGGCCGCGGACCGCGGCAGACATTGCCGAGGCCCATTCTGGCGCGACGATCACGCGACGCAACCGCCCCGCCAGCCGCCCGCCTGTCAGCCTTGGCAGGGAGACGGGCCTTGCGCCGGGGCCGCGCGCCACGCATTGCTTGCCGGCGCCACTCTTCGCTTTTCCGGGGCCGAATGTTCCAAAAGATCCTTATTGCCAATCGCGGCGAGATCGCCTGCCGGGTCATCCGCTCGGCGCGCGCCATGGGCATCAAGACCGTCGCCGTCTATTCCGACGCCGACGCCGCGGCGCTGCATGTCGAAATGGCCGACGAAGCCGTTCGCCTCGGCCCGCCGCCGGCGGCGGAATCCTACCTCCTCGCCGAGGCGATCATCGCGGCGTGCCAGGCGACCGGCGCGGAGGCGGTGCATCCCGGCTATGGCTTCCTCTCCGAACGCGCCAGCTTCGTCGAGGCGCTTGCCAACGCCGGCATCGCCTTCATCGGCCCGCCCGCCGGCGCCATCGCCGCCATGGGCGACAAGATCGAGAGCAAGCGCCGCGCCAAGGCCGCCGGCGTCTCGGTGGTGCCGGGCTTCGTCGGCGAGATCGACGGCGTCGACCATGCCGCGGCGATCGCCGGCGAGATCGGCTACCCCGTGATGATGAAAGCCTCGGCCGGCGGCGGCGGCAAGGGCATGCGCCTTGCCTGGAACGAGGCCGACGTCCGCGAGGGCTTTCCCGCCGTCAAGCGCGAGGCACTGGCGAGCTTCGGCGACGACCGCGTCTTCATCGAGAAGTTCGTCGAACAGCCACGCCATATCGAGATTCAGGTGCTCGGCGACCAGCAGGGCAACATCGTCTATCTCGGCGAGCGCGACTGTTCGATCCAGCGCCGCCACCAGAAGGTCGTCGAGGAAGCCCCCTCGCCTTTCGTCACCCCCGACATGCGCCGCGCGATGGGCGAGCAGGCGGTCGCGCTGGCGCGCAACGTCGGCTATTTCAGCGCCGGCACGGTCGAGTTCATCGCCGGCGCCGATCGCAGCTTCTACTTCCTCGAAATGAACACCCGGCTGCAGGTCGAGCATCCGGTCACCGAATGCATCACCGGGCTCGACCTCGTCGAGCTGATGATCAAGGTCGCCGCCGGCGCGCCGCTGCCGTTCACGCAAGACGACGTGACCCTGACCGGCCATGCCATCGAAACCCGCGTCTATGCCGAGGACCCCTATCGCGGCTTCCTGCCGTCGATCGGCCGGCTGTCGCGCTGCCGCCCGCCCGAGGCCGGCCGCGACGATGACGGCGCGCTGGTGCGGGTCGACACCGGCGTCGTCGAGGGCGCCGAAATCAGCATGTTCTACGATCCGATGATCGCCAAGCTGATCACCCACGCGCCGACGCGGGCGCAAGCGATCGCCGCCCAGGCAGCGGCGCTCGACCGCTATCTGATCCGCGGCATCAACCACAATATCGATTTCCTCGGCGCGATCATGGCGCACCCGCGCTTCCAGGCCGGCGGCAATGTCACGACGGGCTTCATCGCCGAGGAATATCCCGACGGCTTCCACGGCGCCCCCGTCGACGCCGCCACCCGCGCCAGCGTCATCGCCACCGCGGCGATCGTCAACGCCGTCGCCGCCGAGCGGGCGCAGCTGATCGACGGCCAGCTGAACGGCCATGGGGCGGAGTTCGGCAGCGATTGGGTCGTCGAAGTCGGCGGCGAGCAGGTCGCGGTCAATCTGACCGGCGACGGCGGCCGCTATGAAATCCTGATCGGCGACCAGGAAGTGCTGATCGACACCGACTGGCGCGTCGGCGACACCTTGTTCGAAGGCCGCTTCGACGACGAGCTGCGCACCCTCAGCGTCGAGCGCGCCGGCAGCGGGCTGCGGATCGCGACGCGCGGCGCCGCCCACCAGGTCCGCGTGCTGACGCCGCGCGCCGCCGATCTGGCGCGCTTCATGATCCCCAAGGTCGCCCCCGACATGAGCAAATATCTGCTCTGCCCGATGCCCGGGCTCGTCGTGCAGATCGCCGTCAAGGAAGGCGACAAGGTCGAGGCCGGCCAGATGCTGGCGACGGTCGAGGCGATGAAGATGGAGAATATCCTGCGTGCCGAAAAGACCGGCACCATCGGCAAGGTGCTGGCGAAGGCGGGCGACAGCCTGGCGGTCGACGCGGTGATTCTGGAGTTTGCCTAGACTTATGCCAAATCCCGGTCTCTATAACCCACGGCAAGAAAGTGGGCCTCCGGCGGCCAGGGGCTGAGCCCCTGGACCCGCTTTCCTTAAGTCACTATTTTTGTATCATAAGTTCGGCGCCAACAAGAGTGGGTCCAGGGCCTCAGGCCCTGGCCGCCGGAGGCCTATTTTGTTCCCGCGAGTCTTTTTCAACAAGATTTGATATTAGCGGGAATTGCGCAAGACCACAAGCTTCGCTCATGCCGCACGAAATAGAGGCGCCGCAAGGACGGCTTTTGGCGTGCCTCGACTTCGCTCGGCATGAGCGGCTTCTGGGTGTCTATTCGTAGCCGAGCGTCACGCCGCCGCCGCCCTCCGCGCCGCGAACCACGGTCGCAGCCGCACGATCGCTTCCTCCACCAGCGGCGTCGCCACCGCGAAGCTCAACCGGATGAAACGCCCGCCGTCGACGGGGTCGAAGTCGATGCCCGGCGCCGTCGCGACGCCGGTATCCTCGAGCAGCGCCTTGCAGAACGCCATCGAATCGTCGGTCAGATGGCCGATGTCGGCATAGATATAGAAAGCCCCATCGGGCGGCGCGATGCGGCGCAAGCCCATCGCCGGCAGCGCCGCCAGCAACAGCGCGCGATTGGCGGCATAGGTCGCGACATGGCCGTCGAGTTCAGCTGTGCAGTCCATCGCCACCAGCCCGGCGTGCTGGGCAAGGCTCGGCGCCGTCAGGAACAGGCTGCCCATCCGCGCCCGGGCGGCGTCGATGAGATCGGGCGGCACCACCAGCCAGCCCAGCCGCCAGCCGACCATGCTCCAATATTTGGAGAAACTGTTGACGATCAGCGCCTCGGGGTCGTGGCGGAGCAGCGAGTCGGTCGGCCCGGTGAAACTGATGCCGTGGTAGATCTCGTCGGAGATGATGCGGATGCCGCGCGCCTCGCAGACCGCGGCGATGGCAGCGAGTTCGGCGGGCGGGATGATCGTGCCCGTCGGATTGGCCGGGCTGGCGATG
Source organism: alpha proteobacterium AAP81b (assembly GCA_001295935.1). GTDB lineage: Bacteria > Pseudomonadota > Alphaproteobacteria > Sphingomonadales > Sphingomonadaceae > Sandarakinorhabdus. Next base: position 2,558 of record LJHX01000012.1, on the reverse strand, counting down.
ATGACGCCGTCGGGCGCCGGCGCGATCGCCGCCAGCGCCGCGGCGCTGATCTGGAAGCGCGTGTCCGCCCCGCACGCGACCTCGACCGGCACCAGGTGCATCGCCTTCAAGACGTTGCGATAGGCGACATAGCCCGGCCGGGCGAGCGCCACCCGCGCGCCGGGGGCAAACACCGCCGAAAGCGCCATGACAAAGGCCGGCGAGGCGCCGCAGGTCAGGGTGATCCGCTCGGGGTCGACCGCGACGCCTTGCGTCTCGGCATAATGCGTTGCGATGCGTGCCTTCAGCGGCTCGCTTTCCCAATAGCCCATCGGATCGCTCGCCAGCACGTCCTGCGCCCGCGCGATCGCCGCCGTCGGCGCGCCGGTCGAAGGCTGGCCGAACTGCATCTGGATCACCGACCGCCCGGCGGCGAGCATCTCATGCGCGCGGCGGCTGATAGCGATGGCGTGAAAGGGGTCGATGGCGGCGGTCATGACGGCCCCATGCCATGTTGCCGCCAAGGCGTCACGGTGCAGCGCGCGCGGTTGCGGCGAGCTCCGGCACCGGGACCGGCCGCAGTAACCATTGCCGCCGGCCATTTACCCTTTTGGTGACTGTCGGGCGCGTTAATGCCATGCCATTGCTGCCGACCTAGTGAATAGTTTCTGTTGCGAAAGGCGTAAATCATGAAGGCATATCTCTGGGTCGCGGTGCTCGCCGCGGCGGCGGCCAGCGTGCCGGCGTTTGCCACCAATCTGGTGATCAACGGCCAATTCGATCAGCCCGCGGTCGGCAGCGGCTGGAATCATTTCAACGCCGTCCCCGGCTGGACCAGCAACACGGGCGATTTCATCGAGATCGGCCATGCCAGCGTCTATGGCGCCAGTTGCTTCACCCCCGGCTGCCAGGTGCTCGAAGTCAATGCCAACCGCTTTGGCTCGGTCTCGCAGGTCGTCACCGGTCTGCGGGTCGGCAGCGCCTATGACTTCGGTTGGGCCTTTGCCGGCCGCAGCAGCGGCGGGCCGCAGCGGCTCGATGTGCTGCTCGATGGCGAAGCCGTCGGCGTCCACCGGAGCAACGGCTTTGCCGGCTGGCTGGAAAGCAGCCACCGCTTCGTCGCCAAGGCCGCCGAGGCGCGCATCACCTTCGCCGCGCGCGACGTCGGGGGCTGGCGGAGCTATGGCAATCTCGTCACCGATGTGCAGGTGGCGGCGGTGCCCGAACCGAATGTCTGGGCGATGCTGATCACCGGCTTCGGCATGGTCGGCGCGACGCTGCGGCGCCGGCGCCAGGCCGCCACCGCCTGACCGTCACTCGGCCGCCAGCCGCCCCTCGTGGCGGAGCAGCCAGGCCTTGCGCTCGACCCCGCCGGCATAGCCGGTCAGCGTGCCGTTGGCGCCGATCACCCGGTGGCACGGCACGACGATGCCGATCGGGTTCATGCCATTGGCGAGACCCACGGCGCGCGCCGCGCCGGGCTTGCCGAGGCTCGCCGCCAGCGCGCCATAGCCGCGGGTTTCGCCCGCCGGGATGGCGCGCAGCGCTGCCCAGACCGACTTCTGGAAGTCGGTGCCCCCCGTCGCCACCGGCACCGCATCGAGCGCGCTGAGGTCGCCGGCGAAATAGGCGTCGAGCGCTGCCGTCACCGCCTTCGGCGCCTCGCCGGGGGCCAGCGCGAAGTCGCCATAGTGGCGCGCCAGCAGGCGGTGCATGCGCTCCTCATAATCGCTGAAATCGAGTGCGCGCAGCCGGCCTTCGGCGTCGGTGACGACGAGCAGATTGCCGACGGGGGCGGCGTAGACGGTCAGGGTCAGGGTCAGCATATTGGCTCCTTGCGTCCGCGCGCGGCGGGCCTTCGGGGTTTCGCCATGGACGGCGGCGAAGACTTCGTTGAAGCGACGGACGCTGCCGAACCCCGCCGCGGCGGCAACCTCGGCCATGCCGAGCTTGCCTTCGTCGATCAGCTTGACGGCCAGCGCCACGCGCTTGGCCTGGGCGACCGCCACCGGCGAGACGCCGAGGTGCCGGGCGAACAGCCGCCGCACCTGGCGCGCGCCGACGCCCAATTTGTCGCCGAGCGCTTCGACCGGCACCGCGGCGTCGGCCTCGTCGCCGCGGTCGAGCGCGCCCTTGTCGATCAGCTCGAGGGCGCGCTTGACGCTGGTGGCGCTGCCGTTCCAAGCCGGCGAGAAGGGCGGCGTTTCCGGCCGGCAGCGCTTGCAGGCGCGATAGCCCTTTGCGACCGCCTCGGCGGCGGTGAGGACGAAAGTGCAGTTCTTGAGCAGCGGGGGCCGTGCCGGGCAGACCGGCCGGCAATAGATGCCGGTGGTGCGCACGCAGGTGAAGAACGTGCCGTCGAAAGCGCGGTCGCGGGCGTGCATCGCGGCGTAGCAGGTTTCGGGATCGGGGAGCGTCGTCATGAGGTGGGTTTACGCCGATTGGCCGAGCAAGTCTGGCGGTTTTCGGCCTTCTTCCTCCCCTCCCGCTTGCGGGGAGTCGCAGACGGCGCGCAGCGCCAACGGTCGGGGGTGGGAAGTACCTCACCCAGATAACCAGCCTTCGAGGTGGCGCCCTTT
>LJHX01000119.1 GCA_001295935.1 alpha proteobacterium AAP81b | reverse complement strand
CGCCGGTGGCGGCGGGTGCCGGCGCGGGCCCGGCCAGCGGCGCCGCGGCGGGGGCGGGCATCGGCATGAAAGTCGGCATCGCGGCCGGCGCCGGCGTTGGCGGCGGCAGATCGAAACCGGCAAAGGGATCGCCGGCAAAACCCGCGCTCGGCGCTGCGCCGAAGGGATTGTCGGCGGCGCCGCCGCCGGGAGTCGCGGCGAAAGGGTCGCTGGCGAAACCCGTTGGCGGCGCCGCACCGAAAGGATCGGCGGCGAACCCGGTGGCGGGTGCGGCGCCAAATGGATCGACGCCGAAGGGATCGGCCGGCGCCTGAGCCCCCGGCGGCGGCCAGCCCGGCCCCGGCGCAGCCGCCGGTGCCGGCGGCGCCAGCCAATCGGCCGGAATCCCGAAGGCGCCGGCGTCGGCAGGGGCCGGCGCCGCCAGGATCGGCTTCGAAAAGGCTGCCCCCATCGCGCCATTCCAGCCGATGTCGACCGCCGGCGCCGGCGCATGGCCCGGCGGCTTCAGCCATTCGTCCATGGCGTTACCAAGGAATTCGTGGACGCTGTCGCCGCCGCCGAAGGGATCCTTGCTCCACACCGGGTCGGCCGGGGGCGCCGCCCAGATCCCCTGCCCTGCCGGCGGCGCCGCGAACGGCAAGGGCGCCGGCGCCGTCATCAGCGACACCCCTGCTGCCGCGGCATCGCTGGCGACGTCGATAAGGTAATCGCCGACGTAAAGCCGGTCACCCATCTTGATCGGCACCGGTTGGCCGCCGGGCAACCGCGCCTGCGGGGCGTTGATGCCGGTGCCATTGGTGCTGCTGTCGGTGACGAACAGATCGAAGCCGACCACCCCGACGGTGCAATGCGCGCGGCTGACATGGCCACGATCGTCGGGCAGCACCCAATCACATTTGCGGACGTCGCGGCCGATCACCAGCTGGCCGCCATCGATCTGGCGCCGGTCGATGTAAGCGCCGGGCGGATCGCCGATTCGGGCGAGGAGCAGGGTCCACATCGCCCGATATCAGGCTGACGCGAGCCGCGCCGTCAACGCCGCTTGCGGGGCCCGGCCAAGATTGCCGTGCATCAGGTCGATGCCGATATCGAGCAGATCACCCGGCGCCAGCCGCCCGGCGAGCGCCGGATCGAGCGTGACAAAGGTCAGCGCCGTGCGCACCGCGACGCCGGGCAGATGCGGCGCCGGGCGCACCGCCTCGATCCCCGGCGGCGCCAGCGACGGCCCGCTCCAGAAGGCCGCGATCGCCGCCCAATAGGGCCCGCCATCATCGGCGCAGGCATCGGCGAGCCGACCGGCGGCCACCGCCGCCTCGGGCGCCGCGGTCTGCACCCAATCCTCGGCAGCCTTGACCGCGGCAAGCTCGGCGTCGCGCGACTCGAGGCCCGGGACCAAGCGCGAGGCGAGGCAAGCCCACCACACCGACTGGCGGTGCGGCAGCATCAGCGCCAGCGCGTTGATCGCATCGACGAAATGGCCGTTGCCGGTCAGCGTCGACAGCAGGTCCTGCGGCCCGCGGGTTTCGGCGAGCAGCGCCTTGCCGAGCGCCGACAGCCCGGCGGCGGCCTGGAGATCGGCGCGCTGGAAGCGCAGGGCGATGGCGGGGTTGCTGGCCATGGTCAATTGATCAGCACAATGCCGCCCTTGAGAATCAAGGTGGCATCGGCGTTGACCTGCGTCATCGGCGCCTTGTAGTCAGCCTTGGCACCCGCCGAGACCTTCAGAGTCGCATCGGCGGTGATCTCGATCTGCGGCGACTTGATGACGATCTTGTCGGGCTTCATGACGATTGTCGAGGCGCCGACCTTGAATTCGATCTCCTTCTTGCTTTCAAGGAGATTCTTGTCGATGACGGTGATGGTCCGCGTCTTGGTGACGTCGATCTTTTCCTTGCCCTCGACCTTGGCGGTGCGATCGCGCTTGACGGTTTCGAACTGATCGCGCTCGACGATCTCGGTCTGGTCGCGCTTGACCGTGCCCCAATCGTCCTGGTCGATCAGCCGGCGAAAATCGCGCCCGGTATAGAGGTAGATTTCCTCCTTGTCGGGCTTGTCCTCGAAATGCAGCTCCTGGGTGATCTTGCCGTTCTTGTCGGTAATCGAGCGCCAGCCGGTCTGCGTGACCTTCGACTTCACGTCGAACGGGTATTTCTGCGACGGCGTATAGACGGTTCCCGAAACGAACGGCAGATCGGGGTTGCCGTAGAAGAAATCGATCACCACCCGCGTGTCGATACGCGGGAAGAATTGCGCGCCATGCGTACTGTGCGCCCATTGCTGCTGCACGGGCAACCAGACGATCTCGTTGAGCGGCTTGGGCGAGGTATAGAGTCGCGCTTCGGCGATCGCGATCGGCACGCGCGACAAATCGTCGACAACGATCTCGCCGGCGGCCTTGCCCTTCTGCGCGACGACGCCGAGCAGCGGGCCCGGCGCAACGCGTCGCGCCGGCACCGGCGGTCGCCACACCTTGCTGGCGTCGATCGCGGTGAAACTGTTGCTGTACTGCGGCACGCCGGCGCCAGCGCCGAGCAGCGACGGATCCCAGGCGCTGTGCTCGACACTGGTGATCACCAGCCGCGCCGGGACCTGCCCCGGCGACTGCTTGACCTCAACGCGGCCACCGGGCGCGAAATCCGGGCGATCGCTTGCCCCGGTGACGATCTCGGCGCGCTGGTCACGGCCCTCGTTCTGCAGCTTTGACCGCGCTGTCAGATCGGCGGTCGCCTTGACCTCGGCCCCCATCGACTCGTCGTGATGCGGATAGACGCGCGCCCAGGCGAGCCCCGCGTCGGCCTTGGCATTCCACGGCGTGTCGAGTTTGTTGACGTCGAAACCATGGTGATGGTGCCCCTGTGGCAGGGCGCGATGGGCATGGCCAAGTGCCGAAATACCATGCGAATCGCTCGTCGGCATATAATCGATCGGACCGGCGAGATCGAAATATTTGGTCGTGCCGTTGCTGACGAACATCTTGTGACCGAAGCTTCCCGCCGACTTGTCATAGCGGAAGAAGTAGTGGATGCCGTCCTCGGCGAGCAGCCTTCCCAGGAAATCGATTTCGCTCTCGTCGTAGCGCGTCGCATAACCACGCACCGGCGGCGCCGGCGATAATGCAAGTTCGGTGACGAGCCCGGGCACTTCGGCGGTCATCGCCTCGAAGATGTCCTTGGTCGATTTGTCCTGGATAAAATGCGTCGCGCGGCCATAGGCCAGGGCGAAATAGGCCGGCCGGACGTGGACGATGATGACGCTCAGCGCCGCCGAGGTGCGTCGTGCGGTTTCATAGATCCGCCCCGAGAAAATGCGGGTTTCGCCGTCGGCGAGGGCGACCGAAAATTCAGCGCGCTTGCCGATCCATTGGCGGATATCGGGATCGTCGGAACCGATGATTTCGAGGCGATAGTCGAAAGGTTCCGACATTGCCTCGCGGCCGTCGAAACGCACCAGCACGAAATCGTCGACGTTCGCATCGGCGAGCGTGCGAAGGTTCAGCAGGTGCGTGACCGGCATGATGACTTTCGAAAGCCATGAGCGGCGGCTCCGCCGAGGCGGAGCCGCCGGTCAGGATCAGCCGTTGACCTTGTTCGTTTCGAGGTCGTAGATCAGGTGGACCGGGTCGCCTTCCTGCTGGTCGTTGCGACCGATCCAGACGAAGTCGAACTTGGTGAAGTTGAGCGAGATCGACTCGCTCGGGAAATCGCCGCCCGACGACATGCTGAAGCCCGAGACGATCACGTCTTCGATGTCGATCGTGGCATAGGCGATCGCTTCGCCCTTGCTCGCCGCGGTGAACGAAATCGTGCCCTTGCCGACGGGTTCGCCCTTGAGCAGCGCCTTGAACAGGCCCTGCGACGACTTGTCGGAAACCTTGGAAGCCGTGATTTCGGAAACGCTCGGCTCGCTGCTCGTGCGGCTGCCGCCGCGCGCGCTCGAAACGCCGAGGCCGGCGCCCCATTGGAAGCTGTTCAGCTCGATCTGGTCCTTGAACCCTTCGGTCGTCGAGCTGCCCTTGACACTGTCGAATTTCAGATAGATGGCCACCGCAAACTCCTCTGGTTGATTGCGGCGCGAACGCCGCCACTTCGAAGCGCTTTTTCCGGCGACCCTATTCGGGGACCGGCGTCGTCACCGGCCGCTTCATGCCAGTTCGATTTCGTAATCCCGTTCGTCGCCGGCGCGGACCCGCACCGTTGCCACTTCCATACCCTCGGCACGCCGCGCCAGCAAGAGTTCGGCGAGGTCGGCGAGCAGGCCACGCCGCAGAATATTCTCGATATTCCGCGCGCCACTGGCGGTTTCGGTGCAGCGCGCCACCAGCCGGTCGAGCAGGCCGTCGTCATATTCGAAGGCGGCGCCGTAATTGGCGGTGATGCGCTTTTCGATGCGCTTCATGTTGATGACGACAATCTCGCGCAGGATGTGCGGCGGCAGCGGGAAATAGGGCACCGTGACGACGCGGCCGAGGAACGCCGGCTTGAAATATTCGAGCAGATCGGGACGCAGCGCCGTCGCCAGTTCCTCGGGCGGCGGCGGCTCGGCCTGGTCGCGGCACAGTGCCTCGATGGTGTCGGTGCCGGCATTGCTGGTCATGATGATCAGCGTGTTCTTGAAATCGATGTCGCGGCCCTGGCCGTCCTTGAGCATGCCCTTGTCGAAGACCTGGTAGAAGACGTCCTGGACGCCGGGATGCGCCTTTTCCATTTCGTCGAGCAGCACCACCGAATAGGGCTTGCGCCGCACCGCCTCGGTCAGCACGCCGCCCTCGCCATAGCCGACATAGCCGGGCGCCGCGCCGACGAGCGTCGAGACCTTATGCTCTTCCTTGAATTCGCTCATGTTGATCGTCGTGACATTCTGCTCGCCGCCATAGAGCAGCTCGGCGAGCGCCAGCGCCGTCTCGGTCTTGCCGACGCCCGACGTGCCGCAGAACAGGAAGACGCCCAGGGGCTTCCTCGGATCGGCGAGACCGGCGCGCGCCATGCGAACCGTCTGGCCGATGATGTCGAGGGCATAGGGCTGGCCCTTGATGCGCTCGCCGAGGCGTTCGTGGACGCTGAGCACGGCACGCAGTTCATCGCTGCCGAGGCGGCCGACGGGAATCCCCGTCCAGCCGGCGAGCACTTCGGCGACGACATTACGGTCGACGACATCATAGACCATCGGCGACTCGCCCTGGACCAGCCCGAGCGCTTCACGCGCTGCGTCGAGCGCCGCCTTGGCAGCGATCGCCTCGTCCGAGCCTGCCACCGCACCGTCGATCGCCTTACGCGCCTCGGCGACGGCCTTCACGGCGTCGCGTTCGGCGTACCATTCTTCGGTCGCCTTGTCGCGCGCCGCTTCCAGCTCGGCCTTGCGCGCCGCGGCGGCGGCAAGCGATTTCTCGACTTCGACCCCCGAACGGCCTTCGCGTTCGAGCATCGCGACTTCGCTGGCCAGCAGGCCCAGTTGCCGGGTCAGATCCTCGACCGCCGGCGGCGTCGCCGCCTGGCTGATGCCGACGCGGGCGCAGGCGGTATCAAGCAGCGAGATCGCCTTGTCGGGGAGCTGGCGGCCGGAGATGTAGCGATGCGACAGACCCGAGGCGGCTTCGAGCGCCTCGCCGAGGATGCGGACGCCATGGTGCTTTTCGAGCACCGGTACCAGCCCGCGCAGCATGGCGACGGCGAGGCTTTCCGACGGCTCCTCGACCTTGACGACCTGGAAGCGCCGCGTCAGCGCCGGGTCCTTCTCGAAATATTTCTTGTATTCGGCCCAGGTGGTCGCGGCGATCGTCCGCATCTCGCCGCGCGCCAACGCCGGCTTGAGCAGATTGGCCGCATCATTCTGGCCTTCCTGGCCGCCGGCACCGATCAGCGTATGCGCCTCGTCGATGAACATGATGATCGGCGTCGGCGACGATTTCACTTCGTCGATCACCGATTTCAGGCGGTTCTCGAACTCGCCCTTGATGCCGGCACCGGCCTGCAGCAGCCCGAGATCGAGGCTCAAAAGCCGAACGTTCTTGAGATTGTCGGGAACATCGCCCTCGGCGATGCGCAGCGCAAAGCCTTCGACGACCGCGGTCTTGCCGACGCCGGCCTCGCCGGTGAGGATCGGGTTGTTCTGGCGGCGGCGCGTCAGGATATCGACGATCTGGCGGATTTCGGGGTCACGGCCGAAGATCGGATCGATCTTGCCGGCCTTGGCCTGCGCCGTCAGGTCGATGCAGAATTTGTTAAGCGCTTCCTGGCCGCGTGCCGAGGGCGGACCACCGGCCGCCGGCGCACCGCCGCCACCCCCCGCCGGCCCCGACGCCACCGCGTCGGCCGCGGCGCGGGCTTCTTCCGACGCCGCGGCGATCTGGGTCATCGTCGTGCGCAACGTTTCGACCGGCAGCCGGGCGAACTGGCTGCTCATTTCGCGCGAGATGACGGCGAGATCGTCGTCGGCGATCAACGCCAGCAGCAGATGCCCCGAGCGCACCTGCGCCGAATGTTCCTCGAGCGACGCGTGCAGCCATGCCTCGCGGATGATCTTGACGATGTTGGGCGCCAGCGCCGGGGCGCGGCCATTACCGGTCTTGAAACGATCGATCTGGCGGTTGATGTCCTGCGCCAATCGCCCGGCATCGATCTCGAAATGGTTCAGAATAACCGAAACGTCCGACGTCGGCCGATCGATCAGCTTCATCAGCCAATGTTCGATCTCGACATTGTAGTTGGTCCGCGACAGGGCCAGCCCGGCGGCGCTTTCGAGCGTCGTCCGGCAGGTCTCGTCAAGCCGCGCCACCAGATTCTTGAGATTGACCTGCGCCAACTTCCATCCCCCCCAAACGCCTCGCGCGGCGCCTGACCGGCCCCGCGGGTCGTTGCCCCCGATGACCGAACACCCTCATGCACGATCTACGCGAACAAATGCTTAGCGGACGCAATGGCGATCGACAATGCCGCTGCCGCCTCGCCGGCGACGCCGCCGCGGCGATCGCGGTCAAATCGGTTCGATCGCCAGCTGGCAGTCCTGGCGCAGCGCCGGGCCAGCATCGCCGAGCCAGCAGGTCCGCCCCAGCCACGCCGGCACGCCGGGATCGCCGAGCCGCACCGGCCGCACATCGGCGCCGGCGATCGCCAGCCGCAGCTGCGGCGTATATTCGAGCCCGGCGTAAAGCCGGCAGATCTCGCCGATCACCCGCCGCGGGCCACCATTGCCGCAGAAGTCGACGAGCGCCGGCCAGTCGAGCGGGCCGATGGCGATGACGAAATGATGCTGGATGTCGAGCACCGCCGCGCCGATCAGCGCCGCGTCGGCGGCGCCGAGCCCGGTCAGCGGATCGGTGCCGCCGAGCCTGGCGAAACGCGCCGTCGCCACGCTGCCGATTCGCGTCTGCTCGCCCTGCGGCAGCGCCATCCAAACCGGCTCGGCTTCGATCACTCGGACATCGAGCCCGGTCAGCCGGCGCAGCACCAGTTCGAGCCCGGCGGCGCTGCGCCTTGTGTCGGCGAAATGGTGCGCCAGCCGCACCAGCGCCGCATCGTCGATCGCCAGCCGATCGCGCATTGCCGGCGTTGCAAAGCCACCGAAGGCGAGCAGCGCGCCGCTGATCGGGTCGGGCACGACGGGCCCCGCGGCGCGGCCATCGGCGCGCTCGGCGTTGACCGTCCAATTATATTTGGCGACGGCGCGCCAGAAGAACGACAGCGCGCGATGGTCGAAGATGTTGACGAAAGCCGCCATCGCCCGGTCGCGCAGGCGGCGACGCTGCAACTGGATTTCGCTGTAGAAGGGCGGCAGTGCCGGGGTGGCACCGAGCAGCCCGAGGACATTGGCGGTGATCCGCGGCGGCCGTGCCACCGTCAGCGACGCCAGCTGGCGCGGGTCGCGATCGCCGGTCTCGATCTCGGCGATGTCGCCGATCGGCATTGCCATGCGGTCGGACGCGATGAAATGCAGCGGCTCGTCGCCATGCTTCATGTCGCCGCCAAGCCGCGCCAGCGGGTCGCGCCGCCGCGCCAGCTGCTCGCCGAGCCGCGCAACCTGCGGCAGTTCGAGCGCCGTCACCCGCCGGCGCAGGCGGTCCCACAGCGTCACAGCAGCACGCGATCGCCGATCCGCGGCGCCCAGGTCTTCCACACGTCGGCCTCGCCGCGCAGCCGCGCGCTGACCCGGACGAAGCTGTTGAGCGCGCAGGCGCTCGCCAGGAAGCGCTCGATGACGCAGCAAAGCAGGAAGCTGCCCGACCCCGACAGGCGCTCGTCGTCGAGTTCGAGGGCAACGTCGATGCCAGCGGCGATGGCGGTATGGCCCCGCAGCCGCACTCGCGCGACGCCGGGGGTGGCGGCGATGCCAACCAGCCGCTCGCGCAGCGACGCCGAATCGGCCGAATCGGCGATGTCGTAGAGCGCCAGCACCTCGCGCAGCGCCTTCGCACCATCGCCGCCTCCGACCAGGCTCAAGTGATTGAGCGACAATTGCCCGACCAGCTTCCACACCGCGGCGCGGCGTCGTGCCGGGCGCCGGGTCGGCGTCGGCTTGGTAAGCGCAGTGGCGCCGGCGAGCCCCGGCAGCGTTTCGGCAACGCTGAGCCAGGGGCGGCCGCCGCCGAAGGGCAGTCGCGCCGGCAGGTCGCGATTGGTGCAGCGCAGCCGCGCCGAGACGATCGCCGCCGGATCCTCGAGCAGCCGGCCGTCGAGATCGGCGACCTGGAGGAACAGGTCGTCACCACCGCCCGGGCCGAAGCTCGACCGTCGCGCCGTCGCATGGAACAGCCGGCCGAGCCGCGCCGAGCCGCGATCGATGGCGTGCAGCGGCGGCAGCGGCACGATCTGGCCCCGGCTGTCCTGCAGGCTGGCGCTGATGACCGAATGAACCTCATAGGCGTCCTCGCCGCCGGCATCGGCGATGATGCGGTATTCGAGAGCGGTCTGGTCGATGTGGATCGGCTCGGCCTCGGCTTCGAAAAGATTGAGCGCCGGGCAGGCGTGCAGGTCGAAATCCTCGGCGCGGACGACGCGCTCGAGCTCGGGGCTGAGACGATCGAAATAGAGGAACAGGTCGAGCGAGCCGCCGCTGATCGAAATCGTCCGCGCCGAGAGGCCGCCGATTTCGAAGAACAGCAGCTTTTGCGGATAGGAAAAATGCTCTTGCACCGCGGCATAGGCAAGGCTGGCGACCGGCGACTGCGGCAGCAGCAGCGCGTCGTCGGCAAGCCCCGACAGCTTCAGCGCACCAGGCGGCAGCAGCACCGCGCCGGGGTCGGCGGGGCCGGTGCCGACGCCGACCCCGATCAGATTGGCGCCGAGCTGTTCGACGAGCAGCTGTGCCCGCCGCGCGTCGCTCTTGATGAACAGCTTGAGGTGATCGATCTCGAGGCTGGCGAGATCGACCTCGGGCTTGGTGACGGCGAACTGCAGCCGCAGCACCCCCTTGGCCTCGCGGAGCCCAAGCGGCGGCGCGTCGAACGGCGGCCCGCCCATGCTCGCCGCCGCCAGCCGGAGCGGCAGCAACAACGTATCGGCTTCGAGGCGGTAGCGGCAGGCGACATCGGCGACGGGCTCGGTCAGCAGCACCGTGCCGCGCGGCACCAGCAGCGGCTTGTCGAGATCGGCGCCGGGATCGAGCCGCGCCACGAAAAAGCTCGGCACCGGCTGGATGAGATGCGGGTAGAGCGTCAGCAGCATCGCGTCCGACAGCTCGGGAAATTCGTCGTCGAGCTTGTGGCGCAGCCGGGCGTTCATGAACGCCACCGCCTCGATCAGCCGGCCGATATGGGGATCCTCGATCGCCTCGCGGGTCAGACCGAGGCGCGCGGCGATCTTGGGATAGGCATCAGCAAAGGCGCCGGCCGAATCGCCGAGGAAGGCGAGTTCGCGTTGGTAATATTCGATAAGGTCGTCGATCATCGGCGGGCTCTGTCTTGCTCAGCCGGCCAGATCGACCGCGATCACCCGGTCGCTCGGCCGCAGCCGCGCGTCATAGACCACCGCCTCGGCGGCATCGGCGAGCTGGATGACGCCGCTGATGCGGAAGCGTACGCCCGCTGAGGTCGGCGCGCCATCGACATCGACCTCGACACCGTGCAGCCGCGTTTCATGGGTCCGGATCGTTGTCGCGATCATCCGCTTGATCCGCTCGCGCACCGCCGCCGTGCCGAAATCCTCGGTCGAAATATCGGGCAGGCCGAAGCCGGTGATCGTCCGCCCGAGCGCCTCGTCGCGCCCCCAGGCGGTATAGGGCTGCTTGCTGTTGAGCAGCCCCTCGAGGTCGCGCCGCATGCCGAGCTTGATGCGCTCGAAGCGCGTGTCGTTGTTTTCGATCGCCTCATGCGCGGTATCGGGGGAATCGTCGATCAACCGGTCGAGAAAGGACAGTGGCACCCGGCCGGTCATGTCGCCGTCTCGCGGCCGATCGCCGTGGTCAGGCGGAACTCATTGGCGATCTGATCGAGCTGATAATGCGGCCGCAAGGCGATCTCGCAGCGGTAGCTGCCCGGCTTGCCGGGTTCCTCGACGACGACCACGCGCGCCTCGCGCAGCGGATAGCGCCGGCGCGTCTCGTCGCCGGCATCATCGTCCCCCGTCACATATTTGCGCAGCCAGTCGTTGAGCAGCTTCTGGCATTCCTTGGCGTCGGTGTATTTGCCGACCCAGTCACGCGCCATGACCTTGAGGAAATGCGCGAAACGACAGACGCACATGATGTAGTTGAGCATCGCGTTCATCTTGGCGTTCATCCGCGCCGCTTCGCCATCATAGTTGGGCGGCAAGTGCAGGCTGGGGAGGTTGAGGAAAGCCGCGGTGCCGACATAGGGAAGTTGCCGCAGGGCGATGATGCCGGCGAGGTTCAGTTCGATTTCCTGTTCCTCCGAAATGGCGTTTTCGGTCGGATAGCGCACGACGATGCGCGCGGCGTCATGCGGCACGTCGCCGGCGAGGAAGTGCCGCGCCGGGCCGACGACGACGCCGCCCTCCCCTGCCGAGGCCGCGCCGCGGATCGCCGCCGGCCAACGGTGCTGGCGCATCGCGCGCGCCGCCACCTGCGCCAGCGCGAAGCCGCCCGACAGCCAGAGCAGATCGTCGGGGCCCGTCACCTGCTCGTCATAGACGAAACCCAGCCGCCACAGATCGCGGCCGCGATGCCGCGGGCGCAGCAGCAGCCGCGGCGCAACGGCGGCGAGGAAGCGCGCGTCGGGCATCCGCCGCAGCCGGTCCCAGCCGGCAAAATCGCGCCCGGCGAAACTGCCGGCGAGATCCTGACGCAGGTCGAATTCGTCAAAGCCGTCCATTCCGGCAAGCCGCGGATCGACCCCGAAGACGAAGGGGCAGAAGGCAGCAGCAGCCACCTCCGAAAGCGCCATCAGCGCCGCGACATCGTCGGTGCGCTCGCGCCCGCCGGGGCGGTGCCAGAGCTGGTGATCGACGACGATCATGCCAAAGGGCTCGCCACCGGGGGTGCCGAACTCGTCGGAATAGACGCGGCCGAACAGCGCGCTCTGGTCGAAGCTCAGCGCGCGCTCGAGATCGCGGACGGCTTCGCCCCAGCGACAGTCGAGGATGCGCAGCCGCAGCTTGGCGTCGCCCTCCATCTCCTCGCACAGCCACCAAGTGCCGCGCCACAGCGATTCGAGCCGCTGGAACGACGAATGGTGCAGGATGGCGTCGAGTTGCGACGACAGCGCCGCGTCGATCGCCACCAGCACGCGGTTGGCGCGCGCCCGGCGCGCCGCACGCGCCGCCGCGGCGACCGCCGGGTCGGCGGGGTGGCCGG
>LJHX01000118.1 GCA_001295935.1 alpha proteobacterium AAP81b | reverse complement strand
CGGGGGCGATGCCGGCTTCGGCGAGCGCCTGATAAACCCCCGCCTGATAGGCGCCGAGGGCGCCGCCGCCCTGGAGCACCAGGACGATCTGGCCGTGGGTGGCGATTTCGGCGTGGAGGTTGTGCATCGTCGGGTTCCTGTGGACGGAGGCGCGAACGGTCGGGAGGCATCGGCCGGCCGTCGAACCCCATCCATCGCCAGGGCGGCGCCGGTTACCGATGCGCCGCGTGACCCGAAAAGAAATGCCGTCACCGCGCCGCGCGCCGAGGCCGCCTTTGGGAGGGCAATCCCGTGGCGGCGCGGCCCGGACTGCACGGCGGGTTCCCGATCGCGCCCGTTTGGCCAGGCGCGCAAGCGCCCCGTTCGCCCCGCTCGGGCTTCGAAGACCGCCATCGCGCCGCTTTTGTTGTCGAAGCGTCGCCACGGCAGCGACGCCGCGCAACACCTGCGAAAACGCAACGGCCGCCCGTCGCCGGGCGGCCGTTGTCCTTTGCGCGTCGGCGCAGGCTCAGGCCTGGGGCGCCGGCTCCCCAAAGCCGCCACGACGGCCTGTCTTGGGGATCGCCGAGCCGCCTGCCGCCGGGCGCAGCGCCGGGGTGCCGGTGTTGGCGGCGCGGTCGATCGGTTCGCCGGCCATGACCTTCTTGATCTCGTCGCCCGAAAGGGTTTCGAGTTCGAGCAGTGCCGCAGCGAGATTGTGCAGCTGGTCGATATTGTCGGTCAGCACCTGCTTGGCGCGATCATAGCCGCTCGTCACGATGGCGCGGATTTCGCCGTCGATGATCTGCGCCGTCTGCTCGCTGACATTCTGGGTGCGGGTGACGCTGTGGCCGAGGAAGACCTCTTCCTGGTTGTCGGCGTATTTCAGCGGGCCGAGCTTGTCCGACATGCCCCATTGCGTGACCATCGAACGCGCCAGGTCGGTCGCATAGCTGATGTCCGACGAGGCGCCCGACGAGACCTTGTCATGGCCGAAGATCAGTTCCTCGGCGACGCGGCCGCCCATTGAGACGGCGAGGTTGGCGTACATCTTGTCGCGATGATAGCTGTACTGGTCGCGCTCGGGCAGGCGCATGACCATGCCGAGGGCACGGCCGCGCGGGATGATCGTCGCCTTGTGAATGGGGTCCGACGCCGCTTCATGGCACGAGACGATGGCATGGCCGGCCTCGTGATAGGCGGTCATCTTCTTCTCGTCGTCGGTCATCACCATCGACTTGCGCTCGACGCCCATCAGCACCTTGTCCTTGGCGTCCTCGAAGTCACGCATCGAGACGAGGCGCTTCGAGCGCCGCGCCGCGAGCAGCGCCGCCTCGTTGACGAGGTTGGCGAGATCGGCGCCCGAGAAGCCGGGCGTGCCGCGCGCGATCGTGCGGGCATTGACGTCGGGCGCCAGCGGCACCTTCTTCATGTGGACGGCGAGGATCTTCTCGCGGCCGTCGATATCGGGGCGACCAACGACGACCTGGCGATCGAACCGGCCCGGCCGCAGCAGCGCCGGATCGAGGACGTCGGGGCGGTTGGTGGCGGCGACGATGATGATGCCTTCATTGGCGTCGAAGCCGTCCATCTCGACAAGCAGCTGGTTGAGCGTCTGCTCGCGCTCGTCGTTGCCGCCGCCGAGACCGGCGCCGCGCGAGCGGCCGACGGCGTCGATTTCGTCGATGAAGATGATGCAGGGGGCCGATTTCTTGCCCTGTTCGAACATGTCGCGGACGCGGCTGGCGCCGACGCCGACGAACATCTCGACGAAATCCGAGCCCGAGATCGAGAAGAACGGCACATTGGCCTCGCCGGCAATGGCGCGGGCAAGCAACGTCTTGCCGGTGCCGGGAGGGCCGACGAGCAGCGCGCCCTTGGGAATCTTGCCGCCGAGACGGTGGAAGCGCGCCGGGTCCTTCAGGAAGTCGACGATCTCCTGAAGCTCCTCGCGCGCCTCGTCGATGCCCGCCACGTCATCGAACGTGACGCGGCCTTCCTTCTGCACCAGCAGCTTGGCGCGGCTCTTGCCGAAGCCCATGGCGCCGCGGCCGGCGCCGTTCTGCATCTGGCGCATGATGAAGATCCAGATGCCGATCATCAGCGCGAAGGGCAGCATGTTGATCAGCAGCTGGCCGAGCAGCGAGCGGCTTTCTTCGGGCTTGGCGTCGAAGCGGACGTTCTTGACGCGCAGCCGCTCGATCAGCTGGGTGTCGCCGGGGTTGAAGGTGCGATAATCCTCGTCGCTGGCGGTCTTGCCGACGATTTCATCGCCGCGGATGTCGGCGGACTTGATCCCGCCTTCATCGACCTTGGTGAGGAAGTCCGAATAGGCCATCGCCGTGCCCGGCGTGCCCGAGCGCGACGACGGACCCTGCATGACGTTCACGACGACGACGAGGCCGAGCAGGATGACGAACCACAGGCCGAGGTTCTTCATCCAGGGGCTGGGCGGGCGCTTGTTGTTGTCGGCCATGAACGCTGAGACTTTCGAAGACGGAGACTCGAGATACGTCTCATCAAGATAGGCCGGTTGGCCGGGCTTGCAATCACCCGGCGGCGCGACCGTGAATGACTTTCGACTTTACGACACTTTGCCGCGCGCGTGAAGACGTGGCGGCGCCCGGCGGAAGCACCAGCGCCCGTCGCGTCCGCTGGCGCGCACGCCCGCCAGGGTGGCGGTGCCGCCGCGCGCCAGCACCGCCAGCAGCGCCGTCACTTCGGGCCCACGCGGCGCGGCGTCGGGCATCAGCTGCGCCAGCGCGCGGCGCACCAGCCGGTTGCGAAGTTCCCCCGGCAGGTCGGCGGCATCGAGCCACAGCCCGTCGCCATCGACCGCCGCCGCCCCGGCCCAGGCGCGCTCGGCGGCCCAGGCCAGCGCCGCCTCGGCATCGGCGAGATTGGCCGCCGCCGTCGCCAGCGCGTCGGGAGGCAGCCAGTCGGCACTGGCGAGCAGCCGCCGCGCGCGGATGCGCAGCTGCCCTTCGTCATCATTGCTCGGGTCGGCGACCTGCGGCCAGCCGGCGGCGGCGACGATCGCCGCGAGTTCGGCGCGGCGCACGCCAAGCAGCGGTCGCACCAGGATGACGCCGTCGGCCAGCCGCCGCGCCGCGCGCATCCCGCCGAGCCCGGTGACGCCGGCCCCCCGCGCCAGCCGCATCAGCAGGGTCTCGGCCTGGTCGTCGGCGTGATGGCCGGTGAGCAGCAGGCCCGCGCCGGCGTCACGGCAGGCGGCGGCGAGCAGACCATAGCGCGCCGCGCGCGCCGCCGCCGCAACGCCGGTGGCGGGCCTGTCGCCCTCCCAGACCAGCGTGCGGTGGTCGATGCCCAGCGCCGCGCAATGGCCCGCGACCAGCGCCGCCTCGGCGGCGGACTCGGTGCGCAGGCGGTGATCGACCGTCAGCGCGAGGATGCGCCCGGGCAATTCGGCGTGCGCCAGCCACAGCAGCGCCATCGAATCGGGCCCGCCCGAAACGGCGATGCCGAGCCGTTCGTCGGCGGCCAGGTCGCGGCCGAGCGCCTGGCCGAGCAGCGGCAGCAGCGCCGGCATAGGCTCATGCCTCGCATTTCGCCCTGGTGCGCTGCGCCTTGGCCGCCGTCGTCTGCATCGGCGACAGCTTGGCGCCATAGACGCTGTCGAGCTCGCCGAGCACGCGGCAGGCTTCATCGGCCTTTTTGAGGCCGATCATCGCCGTCGCCAGCCCGAGCAGCGCGTCAGGGGCACGTTCCGAGCGCGGCGCCTTTTGATAGACATCGAGATAGGCCTTGGCGGCCTGGGCGTGCTGGCCGCGCTCGGCGAAGCTGCGCCCCAGCCAATATTGCGCCTGCGGCAGGCGAGTCGACTTGGGCCAGGCGGTGATGAAGCCCGCCATCGCGGTTTCGGCGCCCGGCCAATCCTTGGCGAGCACCCGGGCATAGGCGGCCTTCCACGCGGCATCGGCGGTGGCAGCGGGCGGTGCGGCAGCCGGCGCGGTGGCGGCGGGCGCCGCGCCGGGCTTGCCGCCGGGCGCCG
>LJHX01000117.1 GCA_001295935.1 alpha proteobacterium AAP81b | reverse complement strand
TCTCCCCAGAGCGCAGGAGATGGGCCCCCGCGTTCGCGGGGGTGACGGCTTGTGGGGGGCGTTCAGTCGCAGCCACCCGCCACTCACTCGTCGGCAGCGCGCGCATTCCCCCGAGCAGGCCGCGCGCCGGGCGCACGACGGTAAGCACCTCGCCGCCGGCCTCGATCCACCAGGCGGTGCCGTGGCGCAGCGGCCGCGCCGCCTTGGCCGGCTTGACCGGAAAATCCGCCTGAGTGCCGCTCGCCGCGGCGGCGCAATGGCCGACGAGCGGGCACGACAGGCACGCCGGCCGCCGCGGCGTGCAGAGGGCGCGGGCGAGATCCATCAGCCCTTGCGCGAAGTCGCTGGCATTGGCGGGGGTGACCGTCTCGAGCGCCCCGATGATTTCGCCGCGCGCCGCGGGCAGGGGGGTGGCAATCGCGAACAGCCGGGTGACGACGCGCTCGACATTGCCGTCGACGACCAGCGCGCGCGCCCCGAAGGCGAAGGCAGCGATCGCCGCGGCGGTATAGGCGCCGATGCCGGGCAGCGTCCGCAGCGCCGCCTCGTCGGCCGGGAAGCGCCCGCAATGCTCGGCGACGACGGCGCGCGCGCAGGCGAGCAGGTTGCGGGCGCGAGCGTAGTAGCCGAGGCCGGCCCAGGCGTGCATCACTTCGCCATCGTCGGCGCCCGCCAGCGCCGCGACATCGGGCCAGCGCGCCAGGAAGCGCGCGAAATAGGGCGCCGCGGTTACCACATTCGTCTGCTGCAGCATGATCTCCGACAGCCAGACGCGGTACGGCCAGGCGGGATCGGCGGGCAGCACCGCGCCGGGTGGCCGCCGCCACGGCAGGTCGCGGGCATGGGCGGCGTACCAGGCAAGGAGCGCGGCGCTGACGGGCGTTTCGGTCACGCCCGCGCTATGGCATGGTGGCGGCATGGCCCGAAAGCCCGTCCCTCCCGCCGCGCCACCGCCGCGCACCGGCCGCGCCCGCCGCGTCGCCGAACTCGTGCCCGCCGTCGGCGGCCAGGCCTTTCGCCGCTTCGGCTTCACCCAATCGGCGCTGCTCGGTCGCTGGGTCGAGGTCGTCGGCGAACGCTATGCCCGCCACAGCCGGCCGGAGGCGCTGAGCTTCCCGCGCGGCAAAAAGGACGGTGGCACGCTGAAAATCGCCGTCACCGGCGCGCTGGCGCCGATGCTGCGCCATGTCGAGCCCCAGGTCATCGAGCGGGTGAACCGCATCCTCGGCTATGCCGCGGTGGCGAAACTGGCGCTCGTCCAGGCCGATATCGACTTCACCCCGGCGCCGCCACCACCGCCACCGCCCGCCGAACTCACCCCGGCGACGCGATCGACCCTGCGCGATGTCGGCGATCCCGAACTGCGCGCCCGCCTCGAAGCGCTGGCGCGGGCGCTGTCGGTGAGCGAGGGCCTGCCGGTGGTGAAATAGCGCCATGACTCCGGTGATCACCGCCTTCGCCGCTTCCCCCGATCGCGGGCGCGGGCTGGCGCGCGACATGGGGGTGCGCTGGGCCTGCGAGGAAGTCGGCCTCGACTACGACGTCCGCCTGGTCTCCTTCGCCGAAATGAAGCAGCCGGCGCATCTGGCACGCCAGCCCTTCGGCCAGATCCCGACCTATGAAGCCGGCGACCTAATGCTGTTCGAATCGGCGGCGATCCTCCTCCATATCGCCGAGCGCCACGCCGGCCTGCTGCCCGCCGACGCCGACGCCCGCGCGCGCGCCATCGTCTGGATGTTCGCCGCGGTGAGCACGATCGAACCGCCGATCGTCGAGCGCGAACAGACCGGCCATGCCGAGCGCGACGCGCCCTGGTACGAAGCGCGCCTGCCGCTGCTCGATGCCCGCGTCCGCACCCGCCTCGCGGCGCTGTCGCAGCGTCTCGGCGACGCCGACTGGCTCGACGGCGATTTCAGCGCCGGCGATCTGATGATGGTGCAGGTGCTGCGCCGGCTGGCCGGCGAGGCGCTGCTGGCGGAGCATGGCAACCTTGCCGCCTATGTCGCTCGCGGCGAGGCCCGGCCCGCCTTCGCACGGGCTTTCGCGGCGCAACTGGCGGTTTTCACCGCCCAGTCGGCGGCGCACTGAGGGGCTCGCGATGGACGCGCTGATGCGCTTCCCGACCGCCGTCCGCCGCGATCCGGCGGTGGATGCGTGGTTCGACGCGCCGCTCGAACCGCTGCGGCTGATCGTCCGCCCCTGGTTCGCGGCGATGCGCGCTTGTGGCGATGACGTTCGCGAGCTCATCCACGATCACGTCCCGACGGCGTGCCTCGGCGATGCTGCCTTCGGCTATGTCGCCGCCTTCCGCACCCATGCCAGTGTCGGCTTTTTCCAGGGCGCGGCGTTGCCCGATCCCGCCGGGCTGCTCGAGGGCAGCGGCAAGCGCATGCGCCACGTCAAGCTGCGCTGGGGGCAGGATATCGACACCGACGCGCTCATGGCTTTGATCGCGGCGGCCTGCCGCGACATGCGCGTGCGCCTCGCCGATGGCGGGGAAGCGCAACCATGACCACCCACCGCTTCCACGATGACGCGACGCTCGGCTTCTACGCGGCCAACGCGCGCCACTATGCCGCGGCGCGACCCGACGAAATCTCCCCCGATCTCGCCGCCTTCCTGCCGCGGCTGACGCCGGGCTGCCGCATCCTCGAACTCGGCTGCGGCAGCGGCCGCGACGCCGCGGCGATGGCGGCGCTGGGCTTCGACGTCGATGCCACCGATGGCACGCCGGCGATGGCAGCGCTGGCGAGCGAGCGCCTGGCGCGGCCGGCGCGGGTGCTGCGTTTCGATGCCCTCGATGTCTGCGAGGGCTATGACGCCGTCATCGCCCATGCGTCGCTGCTGCATGTGCCGCTTGCGGGGCTGCCGGTGATCCTGGCGCGTATTTGCAATGCGCTGCGGCCGGGCGGCTGGCACTTCGCCAGCTACAAGACCGGCAAGCCCCCGGGATGGGACGAACACGGGCGATACTATAATTATCTGTCGCGGCGCGACGCCGACCACAGCTACCGCGACGCTGGCGCCTGGGCGGAAATCGCCTTCGCCGAATATGACGGCCAGGGCTATTTCGGCGCGCCGGCGCGCTGGCTGGGCGTCACCGCGCGCAAGGCGGGCGACTTCGGATCGGCCCGGCCGGGCGCCGACCCGGCGCGCATCTGACCGCCGGTCGGCACATGACGTTGCACGGCACCGACACCAACTTGGGGTCATGCCAGCGCACGCTGGCATCCAGCTGCGGTGCCAGGCGCCGACCGTTGCCACCCGCGGCGCGGCGGGATACCAGCGTGCGCTGGCATGACCATGGTGAGGGGGCGAAGCCGCAGGAAGGACACGACCGCGCTCGCGCCGCCGAGGCTTCCCCAACCGCCACGGCCATCATCCCGGCTTTTCCGCCGCCCGGCTTTGGCCTATGCCTTGGCCATCTCTTGTTCCGCGTGAGGTCGCCTTGATGTTCGTCCCCAATCGTCTTGCCGCCGCGGCGGTGCTTGTGCTGCTCGCCGGTTGCGACGACCCGTCGAGTGCCGCCGGCACCAAAGCCGCGGCGGTCACCAAGGTCGCTGCCGCGCCGGCCGGCAAGTCGGGCATCGACTGGGCCAATACCGCCGTCGCCACCCCCGAGGGCGGCTTCCTGCTCGGCAACCCCAATGCCAAGGTCAAGCTGCTCGAATTCGCTTCGCTGAGCTGCCCGCATTGCAAGGATTTTCACGCCGCGGCATTCGAGACGATCCGCAACAAATATGTCGCCAGCGGCAATGTCTCCTATGAATTCCGCAACTTCGTGCTGAATGGCGCGGATTTTGCCGCCTCGGTGCTGGCGCGCTGCCAGGGGCCGCGGCCGTTCTTCGGGCTGCTCGGCAGCTTCTTCCGCGACCAGACGAGCTGGCTCGAACCCTTCACGACCTTGACGCCGGCCGATCAGGCGCGGCTGCAGGCCATGCCCGAGGACCAGCAGATCAAGGCGCTCGCCGAGCTCGGCAAGCTCGACGCCTATGTCCGCACCCGTGGCATCACCCGCGCCAAGTTCGACCAGTGCCTCGCCGACCCCAAGGCCTCGAGCACCATCCAGCAACTGCGCACCCAGGCAACCGACACCTACAAGCTGACCGGCACCCCGGGCTTCATCCTCAACGGCAAGACCCAGGAGAATGTCTTCACCTGGGACCAGCTCGAGCCGCGGATCCAGCAGGCGCTGCGCTGAGCGGGGCCGGGGGGCGATAGTTGGAATTCCGCAAGCTTCGCCTCGCCGGCTTCAAGTCGTTCGTCGAACCGGCGGAGCTGGTCATCGGCCCGGGGCTGACCGGGGTCGTCGGCCCCAATGGCTGCGGCAAGTCCAATCTCCTCGAAGCGCTGCGCTGGGTGATGGGCGAGGCCAGCCCCAAGTCGATGCGCTCGGGCGGCATGGACGATGTCATTTTCGCCGGGACCGCCCGCCGCCCGGCGCGGACGCAGGCCAGCGTCACCCTGGCGCTGGCGGGCGCCGCCGGCGAGGAACTTGAAGTCAGCCGCCGCATCGAGCGCGGCGCCGGTTCGGATTATCGCGTCAACGGCCGCGACACCCGCGCCCAGGATGTGAAACTGCTCTTCGCCGACAGCGCGACGGGGTCGGGATCGCCGGCGATCGTCGGCCAGGGGCGGATCAGCGCGATCATCGCGGCGAAACCCGCCGAGCGCCGGCAATTGCTCGAGGAAGCCGCCGGGATCGCCGGGCTGCACGTCCGCCGCCGCGAGGCCGAGATCCGCCTGCGCGCCGCCGAGGCCAATGTGCTGCGATTGGACGACGTCATCCGCGCCGCCGAGACCCAGGCCAATGCGCTGCGTCGCCAGGCGCGGGTGGCCGAACGCTATCGGCAGCTCAGTGACCGGCTGAAGCGCGCCGAGGCCGAGCTGATCTTCGCGCGCTGGCGGGCGGCGCAATTGGCCGCCGAGGCGGCGCATG
>LJHX01000116.1 GCA_001295935.1 alpha proteobacterium AAP81b | reverse complement strand
CATCGACGAAGCTCGCGCCGGCTTCGGCAACCCCGGCAGCAATTTCGACGCAACGCTGGCGGCGACCAACGATTTCACCGCCGAGACCGTCACCGCCACCGGCGACATCCGCCTCGCCAGCACCGCCGGCAACCTCGTCATCACCACGACGCTCGCGCCCGGCGACGATGTCGTGCTCAGCGCCGCCAATGGCAGCATTACCCTCGACGCCGATGTCACCGCCGGCGGCACCGACACCCAGGGCGACTTTACCGCCACGGCGCGCAGCCTCAGCCTCGGCAATGGCACGCTCGCCGCCAGCGGACTGATCGGCCTGACCTCGACCGCCGGCGGCATCGCCGGCACCGCGGGTCTCACCATCACCTCGAACAGCGGCAATGCCGTCGACGCCGGCGTCGCCCGCGCGCTCAGCCTGTCGGCCACCGGCGGCAGCATCGCGCTCGCCGGGACGACACTCAATGGCGGCGCCAATGGCGTGGCCTCGGCGGTGCTGGTGACGCCGCCCGCCGCCGCCTCGACGGTCACCCTCGGCACGGTCAACGCCCGCGCGCTGACCTTCGCCGGCAGCACCGCCGCGACCGATGTCACCCTCGGCACCGCGACGTTGGTCGACAGCTTCGGCCTCACCCTTACCGCCGGCAGTTTCGCCGGCCGCGTCACCGTGACGGCCGGCGACATCGCCATCGCCGCCAACGCCGGCAGCGTCACCTCGACCCGCCTCGCCGCCTCGCAGGCGGTCACCGTCAGCGGCCTGACGCTGGACATCGATGAAACCAATGCCGGCTTCGGCAATCCCGGCAGCGACTTCGACGCGACGCTGACCGCGACCAACGATTTCACCGCCGAGACCGTCACCGCCACCGGCGACATCCGCCTCGCCAGCACCGCCGGCAATCTCGTCATTACCACGACGCTCGCCCCCGGCGACGATGTCGTGCTCAGCGCCGCCAATGGCAGCATCACGCTGAATGCCGATGTCACCGCCGGCGGCAGCCAGCCCCAGGGCGACTTCACCGCCACCGCGCAGAGCCTTGCCCTCGGCAACGGCACGCTCGCCGCCACCGGGTTCATCGACCTCGCCGCCACCGCCGGCAGCCTTGCCGGCACCGCGGGACTGGTCATCACCTCGAACAGCGCCGGCGTCGCCGATCCGCTCGGCGGCCGCGGCATCACCCTCGCTGGCGGCACCATCGACCTCGCCGCCGCGATGCTCAACGGCGGCCCCGCGCGTCAGTCGGACGTGACGATCAACGCCGCCCCCGGCGCTGCAACCCAGATCGACCTCGGCATCGTCCGCGCCAGCGGGTTGTTCGTCACCGGGCTCGACGGCGATCTCAGCCTGATCGACGGCCTCGTCACCGAGGATATCGACATCGCCTCGACCGGCGGCGCCATCCGCATCGGCACGCTCACCGGCGCCGGTGACATCCGCCTGGCCGCGGAAACCCTGTCCGGCCTCGCCCCCGGCGGCGCGCCCGAAGCCCCGGCGCGGCTGCTCGCCGGCGTCGGCGGCGCGCTGCTCGATGCGGGCGGCGACCTTGTCCTTGCCGCGGGCGACATCCAGCTCGATGCCAGCCGCGCCAGCGGCGCGATCGGCCTTCAGGCGACGCGGTCGATCGACGTCCGCGGGCTCGACGCCGGCACCACGGCGACGCTCACCGCCGCCGCCAGCAACAATATCGGCGGCATCACCGGCCGCGACCTGATCCTCGCCGGCGGCGACATCACGCTCGCCGCGCATGACGATATCCGCCTCGGCGCCGCGGGCGACAGCCTGCGCAGCACCGCCGGCAGCATCAGCATCGACAGCAGCGACGGCAATGTCGTCGGCCTCGGCGCCTTTGCCGCGGCGAGCGGTTTCGCCATCGCCGAGATCGACGCCGCCAGCCTGAGCCTGATCGCCGCCGGCGAAGCCATCGTCAACGACGCGGCGACGAGCGGCGACATCGCGCTCGGCCAGGCCGGCGACACCGGCAGCTGGCGGATCGGCAGCCTGACCTCGACCGGCGGGGCGATCGACATCTTCGGCACCGCCGTCACCGGCCTCGGCGCCGTCAGCGCCGCCAATCTTGCCAACAATGGCCCGCGGATCACCGCCGCCAATGGCAATGTCAGCATCGCCGCGGGCAGCGCCGGAGTCGCCAGCGTCGCCCGGCTCGACCGCATCGACGCCGGCGGCACCATCACCGTCAGCGCCGACGCCGTGACCGTTGGCCAGGCCACCAGCACCGGCGGCAATATCGCCATCAACGCCGGCAGCGGGCTGTCGATCGGCACGGCAACGGCGCTTGCCGGCGAGGTCTTCGCCCAGGGCCAGGGCGGCGTCGCCGCCCCCGCCAGCCCCGGCGCCGACGATCCCGCCTTCGCCGGCACCCTGCTCACCGCCAGCGGCGCCAATGGCCGCATCGGCATCGCTGTCAGCGACCTCGCCCAGATCGCAACCGCGACCACCGGCACCGCCTTCGCCGCCGGCAACGCCGGCATCAGCATCGCCGCCGGCCGCGCGCGGATCGATACCGCCACCGCCTTCAACGGCGGCATCGCCGTTACCACCGGCGCCCCCGGCCTCAGCGGCGCGCTGGCGATCACCACCGCCACCGCCGGAAACTTCATCAGCCTGACCAAGGCCGCCGGCAACGACAGCCTGACCGCGACCACCCTCACCGCCGGTGTCGCCGCCGGCTCGCCGGGCGGCATCGCGCTCGCCAGCGATACCGACATCAGCATCGGCACGCTGACCGCGACGCGCGGCAGCATCACCGCGACGGCGGGGCGCAACATCGAACTCGCCACCGTCAGCGTCGCCGGCCTCGCCCCCGATGCCGCCGCCGACGCTGCCGTGCTCGACAATCTGACGCTGACCGCGACGAGCGGCAGCATCACCAGCGGCGCCATCACCGTCGAAGGCACCGCCAGTCTCACCGCGTCGGGCGTCGTCCCCCCCGGCGGCGCCATCGCCAGCGACATCGCGCTGACCAGCGTCGTCGCGCGCCTCGGCGGCATCGCGATCAGCGCACCGAACGGCAGCGTCACCATCGCCGGCGCTGGCGCCAGCCCCGTCCTCGGCCTCGACGCCGCGACCAATGTCAGCATCGCCGCGCGCGACGATATCGCCATCGTCACCGCGCCCGCCGGCGAGGACAGCGTGCTGGCGCGCACCGGCTTCATCGACATCGCCTCGACCGGCGGCAGCATCACCGGCCTCGCTGCCCCGGCGGCGATCAGCGGCGTCCGCGTCACGACGATCGACGCCGGCAGCGCCAGTGTCGATGTCGGTGGCGAAGCGGTCATCGGCAGCATCGACACCAGCGGTGACATCGCCATCAACCCCGGCGGCGGCGGCTCCGTCCGCCTCGGCCGCGCCACCAGCAGCGCCGGCAACATCACCGCCGAAGCCCAGGACCTGACCGGCCTCGCCACCGGCGACACCGCCGCCGTCGCGGCGATCGTCGCGCCGACCTTCACCGCCACCCTGGGCGCGGTTACGCTCACCGCCGGCGACAGCATCGCGGCGCAGCGGGTTACCGCCGGCACCGATGCCAGCCTGACCGCCGATCGCGTCGACGTCACCACCGCGCTGGCGGGCGGCGCCTTCACCATCACCGCCGGATCGGCGCTGGCGCTGGCCAGCGTCGACGCCGCCAGCGTGGCGATCAGTGCCATCGGCACCGCCGGCGTCGCGTCGTCGGGGCTGCCTGTCGCCGATTTCGGCGCGACCGAGCTTGCCGCCAATGGCGCCACCAGCGCGATCAGCGTCACCACCTCGGAACTGGCGCAGCTCGGTGCGGTGAGCACCGGCGCCGGGACCCCTGTCGCCAGCAACCGCATCAGCATCACCGCCGGCCGCACGACGATCGCGACGCTGACCGCCGGCAACGGCGGGATCGATGTCACCACCCTCGGCGGCAGCACCGGCGCCGCCCGCGACGGCGCGCTCGAAGTCGGGCCGGTCACCGCGGCAGGCTCGGTGCGCCTTGCCAAGCTCGGCGGCGGCGATGGCCTGACCGGCACCAGCATCGTCGCCGGCACCGGCAGCGACGCGCCGGGCAACATCACGCTGATCAGCAACACCAGCGCCGTCGTCTCGACGCTCACCGCCACTGGCGGTGACATCGGCATCACCTCGACTTTCGGCACCTTCATCGATGGCGATGTGACGGCGCGCGAAGCGACGATCGCCGGCAGCCTGACCGGCGGCAATTACAGCATCACCGCCGGCGGCATCGCGCTCGGCAATGGCGACAATGTCATCAACCACCTTGCCGACAACCGCGTCACGCTGACCGCACTCGGCAGCGCCATCAACGTCGGTACCATCACTGGCGGCGCCGGGCTGGTGCTCGCCAGCAACGTCGCCGAAAGCGGCGCGGACCCGATGCTGCTGCGCGCCCGCGATGGCATCAGCCTGCCCGGCATCACCATGGGCGGCGCCAGCCTCGCCAGCCGCAGCGCGGCGATCGCCATCGGCAACGACACGCCGACGCTGACCCTCGGCCGCGTCTCGGCGCTGCGCCTCCAGGGCCTCGAGGCCGGCGAGATCAACCCCAACCCCGCCGGCAGCACGCTGCGTGTCCTCGGCGCGGTGACTTTCCTCGATGCCGTCACCCTCACCGACAGCCTCGATCTGGTCAGCACCGGCCGCGATACCGCCCCCGGCATCGACGCAATCGCCGGCGGCATCACCACGCGCACCGTCGACGTCGCCGGCGCCAACAGCAGCCTGGCGCTCGAAGCGACCCGCGGCACGATCACCGTGCTCGGCGCGCCGACCGCCGACCCGCTCGCCGGGCTCAGCGCCGGCGGCGACATCGCCCTCCAGGCGCGTGGCGATATCCGCATACTCGCCGCCAGCCCCGACCAGGACAGCGTGCTGTCACGAAACGGCAGCATCACGGCCATCTCGGATAGCGGGAGCATCGGCGGGCTCGATCCGCTCGGCGTCACCCAGGGCTTCCGCGCCTTCGCGCTGACCGGCGGCAGCGCCGATGTCCGCACCGGCAGCGAAGCGGTGATCGGCAGCATCACCGTCAGCGGCGACATCCGCATCAACGAGGCCAATGCCGGAACCGGCTTCATCCGCCTCGGCACCGCGAGCAGCAGCGGCGGCGACATCGTCATCGCCGGCCGCGAAGTCACCGGCCTGCCCGATGGCGACGACGCCGCGGTCGCCGCGCCCGTCGCGCCGACCTTCACCGCGCGCGCCGGCAACGTCAGCCTGACCGCCAGCGACACCGTCGAGGCGCGCCGGGTAACCGCGGGCAACGACGCCACCGTGGTCGCCGACCGCATCCACATCGAGTCGGCGAGCGCCGGGGGCGTGTTGCAACTCGTCGCCGGCAGCGGCCTGGCCCTGTCCGACGGCAGCGGCGGCAGCGCCGTCATCCTGTCGGGCGACGGCGGCGCCGCCAGCGATTCGGCCGGCCTGCCGATCGCGGGCTATGGCCGCGCCGATCTTTTCGCCACCGGCAACATTTCCCAGACGATCACCGTCACCGCGTCCGAACTGGTCCAGCTCGACGAAGTCGCCGCCGGCGTCGCCGGCGATCCCGGGGTCACCGAGGCGCGGACGATCGACATCGGCGGCGGCCGCGTTTCGATCAACAGCATCATCGCCAGCAACGGCAGCCTCAACCTCTTCGCCACCGGCGGCTCGCTGCCGACCGCGGTCGACAGCGCCGGCGCGCTGCGCGTCGGCAGCATCACCGCCGGCAGCGGCGTTCTCATCAGCAAGCTCGGCGGCGACCTTGCCGATGCCGCCAACATCGTCAGGATCGACAGCCTCGTCGCCGGCACCAAGTCGGCCGGCACCAACGGCATCGCGATCACCATCAACAGCAACAGCGACGTCGTCGTGACCGATCTGGTCGCCACCCGCGGCAACGTGAACATCGCCGCGACGCGCGACATCGACCTGACGTCGGCGACGACCAGCGGCACCGACGCTTTCTTCTCCGCCATCGCCGACACCGGCAGCATCACCATCGACAGCCTCACCGGCACCGGTGACATCTCGCTGACCGCGATCGGCAACGCCCCCGGCGCCGGCGCCAGCTATGCCAGCGACATCGAGGTCGGGCGGCTTGTCGCCAGCACCGGCAACATCTTCGCGGAAGCCCGCGCCGGCGCCATCCGGGTCCTCGGCCTGCCCGCCGGTAGCGTGCCGGCGATCGATGCCAATCGGCGCGTCGAGCTGCGGGCGGAAGGCGACATCATCATCGTCGATGGCGATGCCACCACTCCCAGCGTGCTGGCGCGGACCGGCGATATCGTCGCCACGTCGAACAGCGGCAGCATCCGCGGCGCCACCAGGCTCGCCGTCGGCGGTGCATCGCGGCTCTTCGACCTGGGCGCCGATGGTCGGGCCAGCATGTCGCTCGATGGCGAAACGCTGATCGGCACGATCGCCGCCCGCGACGGCATCAGCATCGGCGACAGCGGCGCCGGCAGCGGCGGCAGCAGCTTCGTCCGCCTCGGCCAGGCGAGCAGCAGCGACGGCAGCGTCGACATCACCGCGCGCGAGCTGACCGGGCTGCCCGGCGGCGACGACGCCGGCGTCGTCGGCTTTACGGCGCCCAGCTTCATGGCAACGCTCGGCGCGGTCGTCCTCAGCGCCGCTGACACCATCCAGGCGAGCAGCGTCACCGCCGGCAGCCTCGCCGCGCTCGAGGCCGGCAACAGCATCGCGGTCGGCAATATCGCCGCCGGCGATTCGACGCTGGCCCGCACCGGCACGCTGTGGCTCGGCACCGTCCGCACCGGCGGGCTCGATGTCACCGCCGCGGCGAGCGCCGGCAGCGACAGCGATGGCCTGCCGGCGAGCGGCTTCGGCGCCGCCGACCTGGCCGTGACCGGCACGGCGTTGCCGACGATCCGGGTCACCACCAGCGAACTCGCGCAGCTCGGCCGGATCACCGCCGGCCCGGCGGGCGGCGCGGTCCGCACCGCCGATGTGGTCGCGGGGGGTGTCGCGAGCGTCACCATCACCGCCGGGCGCACGACGATCGCCGACGTGCAGATCAACAATGGCGGCCTTGCCGTCACCACCACCGGCACGTCGCGCGGCGACAGCGTCGCCACCGCCGGCGCGCTCGTTATCGACAACGCCGTCGTCGCCACCGGCGTCCGTCTGGCCAAGGCGGGTGGCACGCAGCCCGCCGGCGCCGACGCGACGGCCAACGACCTGCGCATCGGCACGCTGACCGCCGGCACCACGGCAGGCACCGTCGGCGGCATCGCCATCACCAGCGACACCGATGTCACCGCCACCAGCCTCACGGCCATGCGCGGCAATGTCGCGATCACCGCGGCGCGCAACATCGCCATCGGCAGCGCCACCGTCAGCGGCAGCGCCGCCGGCGTCGGCGCGACCTTCACCGCCACCGCGACGACCGGCAGCATCACCGCCGACACCATCACCGGCACCGGCGACGTGACCCTGACCGCCAGCGGCGACGCCCCGGGCGCCGGCGCGAGCTACGCCAGCAACATCACCGTCGGCAGCATCGCCGCCAGCCTTGGCAGCATCGCGCTGGCGACGCCGCAGGGCGCCATCACCGTCCTCGGCTTCCCCGCCGGCACCATCCCGGCGATCGACGCCAACGCCAATGTCTCGATGATCGCCGAGGGCGATATCACCATCGTCGATGGCGATGCCGCCACCGCCAGCGTCCTCGCGCGCACCGGCAGCATCGTCGCCACCTCGACGAGCGGCAGCATCCGCGGTGCCACCCTGCTCGCTGTCAGCGGAGCGTCGCGGCTGTTCGATGCCAGCGTCGGCGGCAATGCCCGGATCGATCTCGAAGGCGAGACCCTCGTCGGCAGCCTCACTGCCGCTGGCGACATCGCCTTCACCGACAGCGGCAGTGGCACCGGCGGCAACAGCTACGTCCGCCTCGGCCAGGCGACGAGCAGCGGCGGCGACATCGCCATCACCGCGCGCGAACTGACCGGGCTGCCCGCGGGCGACGACGCCGCGGTCGCGACCTTCGCCGCGCCGAGCTTCGTCGCCGCCCAGGGCGCCGTGGCGCTGACCGCCGACGACACCATCCAGGCCAGCAGCATCACCGCCGGCACCAGCGTTACCCTCGCCGCCGGCGGCAGCATCGCCGTCGGCAACATCGGCGCCGGCACGCTGACCAGCGTCGAAACGCGCACGCTGTGGCTGGGCACGGTGGGCACCGGCACACTCGACCTGACGGCGATCGGCGCTTCGGGCAGCGACAGCGACACGCTGCCGCGCGCCGGCTTCGGCGGCGCCGACCTCACCGCCAGCGCCGACACGCTGGCGACGATCAGCGTCACCACGTCGGAACTGGCCCAGCTTGGCGTCGTCACCGCTGGCCCTGCGGCAACCGCCAACGTCAGCGCCGCCGATGTCGCCAATGGCGGCGCCGCCACGGTGACCATCACCGCCGGCCGCGCGACGATCGCCGACGCCCGCGTCAACAACGGCGGCCTCGCCGTCACCACCACCGGCACGACGCGCGGCGACAGCTTCGCCACCGCCGGTGCGCTCAACATCGACAATGCCGTTGTCGCCACCGGCGTCCGCCTGACCAAGGCCGGCGGCACCTTGCCCAACGGCGCCGACGCGACCGCCAACGACCTGCGCCTCGGCACGTTGACCGCCGGCACGAAGGCCGGCGCCGTCGGCGGCATCGTCATCACCAGCAATACCGACGTCACCGCCGCCAGCCTGACCGCGACGCGCGGCAATGTCGCCATCACCGCGGCGCGCAAAATCGGCCTCGGCAACGCGACGGTCAGCGCCGGCACCCTCGACGTGACCGCAAACAGCGGCGGCATCACCGCCACCGGCACCGTGCTGGTCAGCGGCAACATCGCGCTTGCCACCACTGGCGCGACCTTCGGCGGCAGCCTGGTGGCAAGCGATATCGCGCTGACCAACGTCGAATCGACGACCGGCAACCTGACCATCACCGCCACCCGCGGCAATGTCCGCGGCGTGCCGG
Organism: alpha proteobacterium AAP81b; assembly: GCA_001295935.1. GTDB lineage: Bacteria > Pseudomonadota > Alphaproteobacteria > Sphingomonadales > Sphingomonadaceae > Sandarakinorhabdus. The sequence continues at coordinate 9,199 of LJHX01000116.1, read as the reverse complement.
CGCTGGCGGCGATCAATGGCTTCGCGGTCGACTCGGTCAACGCGGCGAGCATCACCACCACCGTTCGCGGCGAAGGCGTCATCGGTGACCTTGCAGCGACCAACAACATCGCCCTCACCGGCGGCACGGTGCGGCTGCGCAATGCCACCACCACCGCCGGCACCATCACCGCCAACACCGATGTCCTGACCGGCCTCGCCGGCGGCAGCGATGTCGGCAGCAACAATGGCGCGACGCTGATCGCCCGCGGCAACATCACCGTCCGCGCCGGCGACGTGCCGGGGGCGGCACCGGGCGGCACGACGCCGCGCGATGTCGAGATCGCCAGCATCGGCGCCGGCGGCAGCATCGACGTCAACGGCGACGCCATCGCCATCGGCAGCGCCGATGCCAATGCGGTGACGCTGACCGCCGGGCGCGCGCTGCGCCTCGATACCGCCACCAGCCGCGGCGCCGTCAGCCTGATCGGCGGCGTCGCCAGCGCCGCCCCGACCGGCGGCGTACCCGTCGCCGGCTTCGGCGGCGCCAACCTCGTCGCCAGCGGCAGCGGCGGGCGCGTCAGCGCGACGGTGGTCAATGCCGCGCAGCTCGGCACGGTTCGCGCCGGCACGGCGACGGCCGCGTCGGCGACCGACACCATCGCCATCGCCGCCGCCAACGCCAACATCACGACGCTCGCCGCCAACAACGGCAGCGCCAGGGTCACCGTCTCGGGGGCGCAGCTGACCGTCGGCACCGCCACCGCCGCCACCAACATCGCGATGACGGCAACCACCGGGTCGATGAACGTCGGCAGCGCCACCGCGGCGACCAGCGTCGCCCTGACGGCACCTCTCGGCACGCTCACCATCGGCACCGCCACCGCCGAGCGGGTGTCGCTGATCGCGCGCGATGTCGTCATCAGCAACACCATCGGCAGCAACGATCTCGTCGTCGCCGCCAGCGCCGGAACGACGACGGCGGCCCTGGGCGACTTCGACGCGGCTACCGGCACTGCCCCCGCGGCACAGTTCCGGCTGTCGCAGGCCGAGATCAACCTGCTCAACGGCGATCGCGTCACCATCGACACGACGGCGGCGGGCGGCGGCATCACCACCACCATCGGCAATCTCGTCCTCGACGCCGACACCGGCGACAGCCGCTTCAGCCTGTTGTCCTCGGGCCGGATCACCCTTGCCGGCGCCTTTGGCGACGCCGCCCCGCCCGTCGCGCTGGCGGTCGCCACCGGTGGCCTCGCCCGCACCGTCCAGATCGGCGGCACTTCGACCGCGGCGCTCAGCCTCGCCGATATCGCCGCCGGCACCGGGCTGGCGAACCGCATCGACGGCGTCATCCTCGCCAGCGGCGGGCCATCGATCACCCTGCCGAGCGGCGTCCTCGACCTCAGGGCGCGGATGGTGCTGTTCGGCTCGCAGCTCAGCTTCGACCGGCTGGCGGCGCTGGGCATCAACGGCACCATCACCGATGCCTTGATCGACACCATCGCCCGCGACATCGTCTCCAACCCCGGCTCGGAACTCTACACCGGCCGGGCGCTCGCCTCGCGCAGCTTCCTCTCCGCCAACCAACTGACGCTCAATTATCGTGACCTGGCGCTGTTCCAGAACACCGGCAACCAGGCCAGCGCCGCCGGCATCATGCTCGGCACCGCCAACCCGCCGCTGTCGGTGACGGCGCTGGCGCTGACGCTCAACAGCGGCGGCACCCTGGTACCGAACAACGCCTTCGCCGCCTTCGGCAGGGTCAACGGCTTCATCAACCGCACCGTCGCGGTCCTCCCCGCGGCGGTCGTCAGCTTCGCCGATGGCACCGGCGGCACCCGCGTCACCCGCCTCGTGCTGGCCAATTCGCGCATCAACGGCTGCGTCGTCGGCTCGCCCGGCCGTGGCTGTCTGATCCAGGACATCCCGCCGCCACAGCTGCGCATCCTCGATGAGCGCAACCTCCAGCTCTTCGATCCCAATGTCGACCTGACGGTGCCGTTCAACCCGCTCGTCGGCACCAACAACGAAACCCTGATCGGCGACATCACCACCACCGGCGCCGTCGATTGTTCGGTGCCGGGCGCCCCCGGTTGCCCGGTGCAGGAGCCCCGTCCATGATCCCCAAGGCTCGCCGTTCGATCCTGCTGGGGGCGCTGCTCGGCGGGGCGCTGATCCCCGCCGCCGCGCCTGCCGCGACCCTGCCCGAGGTGTTGCCACTCGGCCGCGATGCCAATGGCGAACGCTGCACCGCGGCGCGCAACTGGCAGCAATTGACGGCGGGGATCGGCTTCGCCGGCGACCAGGGCCATAGCGTCACCTGCGGCGGCGTCGCCGCGGCGCGCGCCCAGGGCTATCTCGACGGCGGCGACGCGATCACCCGGGTCGAGGATGCCGCCTGCGGCGCCGCCACCACCGTCACCCTTGCCGGCCTCGGCACCGCGACGGCGCGGCAGTGCCTCGATCCGCGCCTCGGCATCGCGGTTGTCGACCTCAACCTCGAACACCGCGGCAAGCGCATCCATGCCGCCGCCGCGGCGACGGCGCTGGCGCCGCTCGAAGCGCTGCTGCGCGTCGCGCTCGTCGGCGAAACCGCCCCCGGGACCGATGCCCGCCCGACGCCAAGCATCGACGTCGCCAAGCTGGCGCCGGTGCCGGTAAGCGCCGGCACCGGCAGCGGCGATGGCGGGCTGCGCCCCGAGGTCGCGCTCGTCCAGGGCCTGACGCTCATTCACGCCGGCCGCCATGTCGAAGCCTCGCGACTGCTCAACGACGCGATCAGCGAATCGGCGTCGGCGCCGGTGCTCGTCCAGGCCGAACTGCGGTTGAACGCCGGGCTGGCCGATTCGAACATCCGCCAGTTCGACGCGGCGCGCGGCCATTTCGCCCTCGCCAAGGTTCTGATCGCGGGGGCGCCGCCGTCCGACGCGCGCGCCAATCTCGAACAACAGGCGAGCGTCTATACGGCGCTCGACGCGCTCAACCGCCAGCGCCCGCGCGAAGCCCTGAGCGCGCTCGACAGCGCCGCCGCCGGCAGCGGCGCGCCACTGACCGATCCGACGACCCTCAGCCAGTTGAACCAGCCGGCGCGCCGCGGTGTCGCCACCGATGTCGCCTCGTCGATCCAGCTCGCCGGGCTGCTGATCGAAGCCCGCGGGCAATGGGCGCGCAGCCTGGCGCGGCTGTCGCTCGGCGAGCTCGCCCCGGCGCGGGCCGCGCTTGCCGCCGGCGCCGATGCGACGCGCCAGTTGCAGCGCAGCGTCCGCCCCGAAGCGATCGGCTGGCTGCGCGCCGGCCTCGAGCGCCAGCAGGGGCGTATCCTGGCGCGCGGCGGCGATATCGACGGCGCCGTCGCCGCCTTCGATTGCGCGATCATCACCCTCCAGGCCGGCCGCGTGCCGGCGAGCGCGCGCTGCCTGTTCACCGACGCCCCCGATCGCGACCTCGGCCGCCCGGCCGGCCCGACGGTGATCGCCGAAACCCAGCTCGAACGCGCTGCCCTGCAGGCACGCCGTCCCGGCGGCGATCGCAGCGCGCTGCTCAAGGAATATGGCGCGGCGATCGACACGCTCGCCGCCGAAAGCAGCAGCAGCGGCTCGGCACCGCCGGCGCTGGCGGGCTATCTCGACCTGCTGATCGCCACCGCCGCCCCCGAGGCCCCCGATGCCTTTTTCCGCGCGTTGCAGACCGTCGGCGAGCCCGCCGTGGCGCGTGAATTCGCCCGGCTCCAGTCGGTCGTCGCCAGCGACGCCTCGGTGCGTTCGGACCTGCGTGACCGCGACGAGCTCGAACGCGAAGTCATCCGGCTGCGCTACCAGATCAATGCCGCGGCGCCGGGCGATCCCGCCATCGCCGCGCTCGAGGCGCAGCGCACCGCAGCCGAGGCAGCGCGTACCGCCGTCAACACCCGCCTGCTCGGCTCGCGCATCGGCGCCGTCGACGACAAGCCCGTCGAGATGGCGCGGCTGCGCCAGGTGCTGCGGCCGGGCGAGGCCTATCTCAAGCTCGCCGAAGTCGGCGGCAGCCTCTATGGCATCGCCATCGCCGGCGACACCGCGCGGATGTTCAAGAGCGCGCTGCCGGCGAGCGAAGTCAACGCCCTGGCGCAGCGCGTGCTGGCGACGGCGCGCAGCTATGACGATCCGGTGCGTGGCCGCCGGGTCCGCGCCTTTGCCGTCGCCGATGCGGCGCGGCTGTTCGATGCGATCACCGGCCCGGCGCGCGATCTGGTGCTCGGCGCGCAGGCGCTGGTCTTCGATCCCGTCGGCGACCTGCGCAATCTGCCGATGGCGATCCTCGTCACCGATCCCGCCTCGGTCACTGCCTATGCCGCCAGCAAAAAGAAGTTCGATTACACCGGTATCGCCTTTCTCGCATCGCGCAGCCAGCTGTCGACGGCACTTTCACCGCGCAGCCTCGTCGTGACGCGCGAGCGCCAGGGCGGCGAGATCGCGCCCAAGCCCTTCCTCGGCCTTGGCGAAAATGCCCGCGCCACCGACGACAGCGCTGCCGCCGACCGCACCGTCCAGCTCGGCCAGTCGTGCCGCGTCCGCTATGGCGAATGGGCGACGATCCAGAATGGCAATGATCCGATCAGCGCGCGCGAACTTACCATCGCCGCCGATGCGCTCGGCGTGCCCGGCGCGCCGTCGATTACCGGCCCTGCCTTCACCGATGTCGCGCTGCTGCGGGCGGCGGCAGCGGGCGAGTTGGCGCAATATCAGGTGCTGCACTTCGCCACCCACGGCCTGCCGGCGACGCCCTTCCCCGGTCACCCCGATTGCGCCGGCGGCCTGCCGCCGGCGCTGGTGACGACCTTGCTGCCGCCGCCGGCGGGCGGCGCCGCCGGCGAAATCGCCGATGGCCTGCTCAGCTTCGACGATGTGGCGCGGCTGCGCCTCAACGCCAACCTCGTCTTCCTCTCGGCGTGCGAGACCGCCGCCGGGATCAGCACCGCGCAGGGGCGTCTCGCCGGTCAGGAAGATTCGTCGCCATCGCTCGACGGGCTGGTGCGCGCTTTCCTCGCCGCCAATGCGCGATCGGTGGTGGCGACCGCCTGGCGGGTGCCCGACAGCAAGGAAACCAACGATCTGATCGGCGCCTTCTATCGCAGCGGCCGCAGCAACGGCATCGCCGATTCGCTGGCGATCGCCCAGCGCACGATCATCGCCCAGCCCAATTTCTCCCACCCCTATTTCTGGGGCGCCTTCTTCGTCGTCGGCGACGGCGCGCGGCCGCTGCTGACCGCCGCGCCGACCGGGGCCGGGCGCTGATGGCGAGTCCGCTGGCCGACGCATCGCGCAAGCTCGCCAAGGACAAATTCAAGAAATGGCTCGAAGGCCAGACCGCCAACGCCGCGGTGATCGCCTTCGTCCTCGAACAATTCGAACTTGCCTATGACCTGATCGTCCAGTCGATCGAGCGCGGCGGCGTACCGACCAAGGCCGATGTCGTGCGCTATTTCGGCGGCAAGGCGGTGTCGCTGTCGGGGCTTTCGGCGGACAATCGCGTCGCCTGCGTGGCGTCGATCGTTTCCTTCGGGCTGACGGCGAGCACCGCGCCCGCCGCCGGCGCCGGTGGCCCCGCCACCTGGGCCTGGTACATCGGCGCGATGATGCTCGATGGCCTCGACGTCGGCGGCAATTGCTACCTCGCCTATCAGGATGTCAGCCTCGAAGGCCGCCTCGCCGATTTCGAGCGCCAGATCGCGGCGCGGCGCATGCAGGGCCATGCCGCGGCGCGCGCCGGCATCGACGGCAATGCCAGCATCGGCAGCGCGCTCGATGCGATGCTCAACTGGCAAGAACGCAACCGCAACAGCTGCGAATTGCCGCCGACTCAGTCGATGCCGCTCTACTGACCCCTTGGCGCGCAGGCGCGGCGATGCCAGACTGACGCCATGGAGCAGCGCACCGCCTATCTGACCTTTGGCGGCGGCGTCGCGGTGATCGCGGCGATCCTGCTCGGCGGCCAGGCGCTGCTCGGCATCGCCATGGCCAGCGACAGCATCGCCGCCCTGCCGCCGGCGATCATCGGCTTTGCCGCCAATCTGCTGCTGTTCGGCGCGATCGCCGCGCTGGCGGCGGTGATGCTGGCGCGCGAGCACCGGCTGGCGGGCGTAGCCGGGCCCAACCCCGGCCGCGATGCCGGCCTGGGACTGGCGCTGGGCCTCGCCGGCGTCGGGCTCGCCGCGGCGCAGGCGATCGTCGCCGGCACGCTGACGAGTGCCACTGGCGCCAACGAGGCGGCCTGGTTGCTGCTCGGCATCCTCGCCATCCTCGTCCAGGCCGGCGGCGAGGAAATCGCCTTTCGCGGCTGGCTGCAGCCGCTGCTGGCGCGCGCCGCCGGGCCATTGCCGGCCTTGCTGCTGCCGACGCTGGCCTTCATGGCGATGCACCTCGTCGGTGGGGCGCGGGCGCCGCTGGCGCTGGTCAATCTCTTTCTTGGCGGGCTGTGGTTCGCGCTGCTCGCCTGGCGCTCGGGCGGCATCGCGCTGCCGGCGGCGGCGCACATCGCCTGGAACACCACCGAGCAGTTGCTGCTGGGGCTCGATCCCAATCCCGGCGTTGGCGCCTATGGCGCGCTGGCGGACTTCGATCTCATCGGCAGCGCCTGGTGGGGCGGATCGGACCAGGGGCTCAATGCCAGCCTCGGCACGACGGCGGTGCTGCTGGCACTGATCGTGCCGCTGGCGGTAGGCCGGGCGCCGCTTGCGGCCCATACTCCGGCCGATCGTATTTCATAAGCAGTTGCGGCCGCCGACCGGTTGCCGTCGCGCCGCAGCAAAAGCCGGCCCCCACAAAAGTGGGTGCAGGGGCTCAGCCCCTGCCCGCCGGAGGCCCCGCTTTTCTGCTTGTGGCGATCAGTTCGCCTGCGCCGCGCGGCTGACGTCGATCCGGTCGCGCGCCGCTTCGAAGGCGACCAGCGCCGCCCCGCTCAGCGTCTTGCCCTGTTCGGTGACGATCGACTGGGGGTCGACCGGCTCGCCATCGACATGGACTTCATAGTGGAGGTGGGGCCCCGTCGAGCGGCCGGTGGTGCCGACCTCGCCGATCGCCTGGCCCTGCATGACGCGCTGCCCCGCCGCCAGCCCCGGCGCGAAGGCGTTGAGGTGGAGGTACAGCGTCTCCCAGCCATTGTCGTGGCGCAGGCGGACGAAATTGCCGTTAGGGCCCTTCATCGCGGCGAACTCGATGGTGCCGCTGCCCGCGGCGAAAATCGGCGTTCCGGTCGGCGCGGCGAAGTCGGTGCCGCGATGCAGTTTCATGTAGCCGAGCACCGGATGTTCACGAAAGCCGAACCCCGACGAGACGCGCGCGCCGTCGACGGGGGTCCGCATCAGCGCGCGGACGATGCTCCGCCCCGAACTGTCGAACCAGTCGGCGGCCTCGCCGGGGGGGGCGAAGCGATAGACGGCGACCGACTTCGCCGAGGTGGTGAGCGCCGCATAGAGCAATTCGGGCGGCCCGACCGCTTCGCCATCGCCATTGACGGGCTGGGCGAAGGCGGCTTCGAAGGCGTCGCCCGGGCCGATCTCGCGCTGGAAATCGAAGTCGAAGGCGAGCGCGCGGGCGAAACCGGGGATCAGGCTGTCGGTGATGCCGGCGGCGACCGCCGACGAATAGAAGCTCTTGCCGTCGAGGCGGCCGCGCTTGACCAGCACGCGCGTCGACAGCTGCGCCGCGACCCGCGCCAGCGCGAAGCCCTTGTCCTGCCGCCGCAGCACCACTCCCGACGAATCAGGGTTGGAAATCTCGAGCCGCAGCAGATGCATCGTCCCGCCGCTGCCATCGAGCAGCATCGCGGCGCGCAGCTCGCCGCTGGCGGGCAGGCCGGGGCGGATGGCATTGGCGACCGCGGCAGCTTCGCCATCGGCAAGGCCGTTGGCGCGCAGCGCGCCCTCGAGATCGCCGGGCGAGGCCAGCACCATCCGCCGGCGCACCGCCGCGGCCTCGGCGCTGGCCGCCGCCGCGGTAGCGACCCGTGTTGGCGGCCGTGACCACCAGGCGCCGGCAAAGCCAGCGGCCAGCAGCAGCGCCGACCCGGCGAGTGCCAGGGTCAGCCTGCCGGGAACGCCCCCAACGACCCCGGGCGCCGCCACGACGGGGCGCGCCGGAACCGCCAGCAGCGCCGGCGCCACCCAGGTTCGCGGATCATAGCTGTTGCTGAAAACCTCGGCCACACCAGTCCCTTGCGTGCCATGCCAGCCTAGCGGCGATTGTCGTGCAAGGAAATCGCCATGTTGCGCCCGGGCGCGTCGTCGCGGGGCGGCGACGGTTGCCGCCCGCCCCGCATTGGCGCTAGGGTCGGCCCGAGAATTGTCGGGGGATGATCCGGGGCATGATTCCGCTGCGCACCGAAGGCCTTGGCCTGACCGACACCGGCCTGGTGCGCGAAGCCAATGAGGATCGCTACTGGGGCTCCGACGCGGTCGGCGTCTGGGCGGTCGCAGACGGCATGGGCGGCCTTGCCCGTGGCGACCGCGCCGCGACGATCGTCACCGCGGCGCTGGCGGCGCTGCCCGATGTCGCCGATTTCGACGCCGCGACTGCCGCCACCGCCGATGCCATCCGCCAGGCCAATAGCGAGATCCATGCGCTGTCGGCGGCACGCGGCGAGCAGATGGGATCGACCGTCGTCGCGCTGGTCATCCGCGACCGCCGCTTCGCCGTGCTGTGGAGCGGCGACAGCCGCGCCTATCTGTTCCGCGGCCAGGCGCTGCACCGTGTCAGCCGCGACCATAGCGAGGTCCAGCAGCTGATCGATCGGGGCTTTCTCAGTCCTGCCGACGCCGAGACCCACCCGCGCCGCAACGTGCTGACCCGCGCCATCGGCATCAATCCCGAGGTCGAGATCGACATGGTCGCCGATGCGGTGTTCCCAGGCGACCTTTTCCTGCTTTCGAGCGACGGTCTTCACGGCGTCCTCAACGACGCCGAGATCGCCGCGTTGCTGCGCGCCGATGACCCCGATACCGCCGGCGCGGCGATGATCCGCCACTGCCGCGAGCGCGGCGCCCCCGACAATGTTACCCTAATGATGATTTCGGTCAGCGAGCCGACCCTGTTGCGCTTCGGCGCGCTGCACGAAATGCCCGGGCAATGAACGATACGCCACAGCCGCCGCCCGAGGACACTGCCCCGCCGCCGCCCGACGACGGCCGGACGATCATTTCGCCGGGCGCCGCACCCGAAACCGCCGGCGCGCCGCCGCCCGCC
>LJHX01000115.1 GCA_001295935.1 alpha proteobacterium AAP81b | reverse complement strand
CCACCCCCTCCCGCCGCGCTGCGCGCGAGTCGCCTCCCCCCTCGAGGGGGAGGAGGCCTTGATCCTCGCCTCGGTCGCCGCCGGCACCGTCACCGCCTTCGGTGAGACCATGCCCGCGCAGTTCGGCCGCGCCGGCGCTATCCCCGCCGCCGCCAAGCGCGAAGGCGATGGCGCGACGCCGCTGGGAACCTGGCCGATCCGCGCCGCGCTGCTCCGCCGCGACCGCGTCGCCGCATTGGCGACCGCCCTCCCCTGGCGCTGGCTGCGCCGCGACGACGGCTGGTGCGACGCCCCCGCCGACCCCCACTACAACCGCCCGGTGCAACTGCCCTACCGCGCCTCGGCCGAAGCCATGTGGCGCGACGACGGCGCCTATGACGTGGTGCTGGTACTCGGCCACAATGATGCGCCGCCGCTGCCGGGCCTGGGCAGCGCGATCTTCTGGCATTGCAGCGAAGGCCGCCCGACGGCGGGCTGCATCGCCATGGAGCGCGAGGTGCTGCTGCGCTGGCTGGGGCGGATGGTGCCAGGGGATGCGGTGACGATCGTCGCTTAGCGGTTTGGGGGGACACCAACTGGGCCAACTCCCGCTCATGCCGAGCGAAGTCGAGGCACATGCCCGCGCTCACGGCGTGCCTCGACTTCGCTCGGCATGAGCGATTGGGAGGTTTCGCCCAAGTGGATGGCGCCCTGACTACCGAAGCGGACCGAAATCCTCGGTCGGCGCCACCGATGCGTTGCGCCGCCGTCGGAACGTCGCCGCCGCCTCGCGCCGGCGCACCGCCCAGGCCTCCTTGTATTCATGCGGCCGCACCACCGGCACCGTCAGGCAGACGCTCTGCGTCGGCAGCACCGTCGCCCAATCGGCGATCAGCTGCTGATAGGCGCGCCCGACCGGCGTGATCTGCCGATCGAGATCGTAAAGCCCGAGCGGATTGACCCGGCCGTTGTCCTCGCGCAGCGCCGTGTCCCAATCGATCTGGTGGATCAGCGAATACCAGGTGAAGCCGACGATCGGGATGCCGTCGTTGCGGACGCGCGGCACGCTCGCCCATTGCTTCCACAGCCAGTCGACCGAGGCCTGGCCATCGCCATAATCGGCGAGGTTGGTTTCGGTGTGCATCACCGGCAGCAGGTAGCGCTCATAATATTGCCAGGTGATGCCATCATAGCCGAACACCTCGCCCGAGGCGCCGCTGCTGCCATCGGCCAGCACGCGATGTTCGTTGGTCAGATAATAATCATTGCCCATGATGCAGTGCTACTTGATCCCGGTGCCCAGGAAAAAGTGGTACTCCTCGCGCGTCATGCCGTTATCGAGCAGATATTCATACATTTCGGTATCGATGCGGCGACCATAGTTGAGATCGAGGCTGAGGAAACGCAATGCATTGAAGATTTCGGCGGGCTTGATCGCCTGCGGCCCCTCGGCGTGATAATATTCGCTCGATTCGGATTGGATGAAGATCGCATCGGGGCGGACATCGAGAATGGCGTTCATCGCCAGGACGTTGGCCTTGACGATGTGCTTCAAGGCGGTGACGAAGCCGCGATCGCTGGTCAGCGCCTCGTTCCACCAGCCATATTTGCCCGAGAACAGCGCGCAGATGAACATCTCGTTGATCGGCGTGTAGAGCTGCACCCAGGGAAAGCGTGTCGCGAAGGCGGTGGCATAATCGGCGAACAGCGCCGGAAAATCGGGGTTCTGGAAATCGCCGACAAAGTCCGGCACGCCGAAATGACAGAGATCGACGATCGGCACGAGGTTGCGGCGATGGATGTCGGCAAAGCTCAGATCGGCGAACTGCCAGTCATAATGGTCGGCGCCCAGCCAGGTCGTGTGGATCGGCGGGCCATAGCGCAGGAAGCCGATGCCAAGCTCCTCGGTCAGTGCGAAATCGGTCCGCCAATGCTCATAATGGCCGCAGGATTCCATCTGATCGACACGGCGGCCGCGGACCATCGGGTAGCTGTTCTCGATGCCGGTGGCGAACATGAAACTGTGCATGAACGCCAAACGGGGCGCCCATCGCATGGTTGCCGGGCTTCGTGGCGGCAAACCGCGGCCGCGGCCTCAACCGATCCGATAGAGCATCGTCAAGCTGATGGCATGATTGACCGAATCGCGCGCGCGACCGTTGACCCACTGGTTGAGATAGCCGCCTTCGACGGTCAGGCGCGGCGTCAGGCGGTGGCCGACGCCGACGAAATTGCGCCATTGGTCGAAGCCGGCACGTTGCCCGGCATCGGTGTCGTTGAGGTTGAAAAAGGCTTCGGTGGTGGCGATGGCCTGCCAGCCGGGGGCGATCGGCGTCTGCACCCGCAGCCATTGCCGCAGCCGCAGCCCGGTATCGCTGCTGTCCTCGAACAATCGCTGCTCCAGCCGGGTGCGGGAAATGAGCTGCGTCTGCCCCGGCTTGCCGACAATCGGCACCAGCGCCTGCTGCCAAAGCCGATGTTCATGGCGGACCGCGCCGCCCTGCGGATCGAAGCGGCCGTACATGTAACCGACCAGCAGCTGCGCGCCCTTCAGCTGCACGCCGAGCGCCGGGCGGACGAACAATTGCCCGACGCGGCTGGCATCGTCGGTGAGGCGCGGCTGCACCTCGATCCAAGTGACGAGACGCCCGCGAATCGGCCCGGTGACGACGCCCTGCAGCCAGAGCTGCGCATCGTCGGCGGCAGCCGGCGTGGCAGTGGCGAGCAGGAACAGGGCGGCGACGGTGCGGATCATGCCGCTGCGATAGCGCCTCGACACCATCGCCGACCAGTCCCGACAGCGCTGGACTGGCGACGGCGCGCGATCGCCGGCCACCGGCGTTGACGCGCCCGCCCGAAATGCGGTCTGAAGTTCCGGTTGGCATCGGGGGACATTGGACATGCGGACGATCATCGCGGCAGCCTTGGCAGCGCTGGCACTGGCGCCGGGCGCGGTCACGGCGCAAGCAGCCTCGCCGGCCGTCGCAGCCAGTCCCGCCGGCGAGGCGGCGCTGCGCGCGCTGTTCGCCGAATGGCGGGCCTTCCTGCTGCCGCCACCGGGCGACTATCGCAGCGATTATGGTCCCGCCGCCATCGCGGCGCGCACCGCGACGCTGGCGCGCTTCCGCGCCCGGCTGGCGGCGATCGACCCCAGCGGCTGGCCGCTCGCCTCGCGCCACGACTGGCATCTCGTCGAGGCCGAGATGAACGGCCTCGATTTCGAGCTGCGCGTGCTGCGGCCCTGGGCGCGCGACCCGAGTTTCCATGCCAATGTCTTCGCCGATCGCAGCGACGTGCCGCGCCACGAGGGCCCCTCGGCCCATCCCAACCTCGACCTCTATGATTTCGCCTGGCCGCTGCGCCCCGCCGACCAGCGCCGGCTAACGGCGGCGCTGACGGCGGTCCCGGGCAACCTTGCTGCCGCCCGCGTCACCCTAACCGACAGCACGGCGCACGACCTCTGGGCCTATGGCAGCGCCGCTTTTCGCGAACAGTCGGCGACGCTCGCCGCGCTTGCCGAGAACCGCCTCGTCATGGTCACCCTCGACGGCCGCAAACGCGCCGACATGAAGGGCGCCAGCTCGGCGCTGCTTGCCGCCATCGCCAAAGCGCGCGCCGCCACCGAAGACTTCGCGGCCTGGGTCGCCGCCGAAGCGCCCAAGCGCACCGGGCCATCGGGCGTCGGCATCGCCGAATATGACTGGTACGCGAAGAACGTCGCGCGCTCGCCCTATGACTGGGCGGCGCAGCGCGTGCTGCTGCAACGCGAGCTCGACCGCAGCCTCGCCGCGCTGCGCCTCGAGGAAGTGCGCAACCGCGCCCTGCCGCCGCTGCCCGACCTCGACGCGCAAGCCTTCGCCGCGGCGGTTACCGCCAAGAAGGCGCGCTTCACCCGCTTCATGGCCGATGCCGGGCTGATCCCCGATGCGCCCTGGGCGCATGCCGCCGTCGCGGCGCAGGCGATCGACCATGTCGCGGCGCCGGATCGCAATTTCTTCGCCCATGTCAACGCCGGCGACCCGCTGCCGCTGCTGTCGCACTTCACCCATTGGATCGACCTCGAACGCTATCGCAGCGCGCCCCACCCCGACCCGATCCGCGCAACCCCGCCGCCCTTCAACAGTTTTGCGGATCGCTCGGAAGGCTTCGCCACCGCCTTCGAGGAAATGGCGCTCCACGCCGGGCTCTACGACGATATCCCGCATGGCCGCGAACTGGTCTGGATCATGCTCGCCAATCGCGCCGCGCGCGGGCTGGCGTCGCTCGATGTCCAGGCCAACCGCATGGACCTGGCCGCCGCCGGCAAGTTCCACGCCGGCTGGACCCCGCGCGGCTGGTCCGACGCCGCAAGTCCCCTCGTCGGCTTCGAGCAGCTGCTCTACCTCCGCCAGCCGGGCTATGGTGCCAGCTACATCAACGGCAAGCTGATGCTCGACCATTTGATCGCCGCGGCGTCGCACGCCGAGGGCGCCAGGTTCGACGTGCGTGCGCTGATGGCGCGGGTCGGCGACGCGGGGATTGTGCCGCCGGCGATGGTCGAGGCCGAGGTGGTGCGGTAGGGCAGGGAGAACGGGCTCCTCCCCCTGGAGGGGGGAGGCGAGAGACGCCCGTAGGGCGGCCCGGGAGGGGGTGGTCGCCG
>LJHX01000114.1 GCA_001295935.1 alpha proteobacterium AAP81b | reverse complement strand
CCGCACCGCGCACGCCGCGCCGCGACGGCGACCGCCTGGTCCTCGGCGGCCCGCCGGCGCTGCTCGCCGGCCGGGTGACGCGCTGGCTCAAGGCCGAAGCGCTTGCCGACCTGACGCCGGCGACCCACGAAATCGCCGCGCGCGTCGCGCGCCGCGTGGCGGCGGTGCGCGTCGGCGACACGCGTAGCCGCTGGGGCAGCTGCGCCGGCGGCCGCAACCCCGACGGCGGGCGCATCGCCTATAGCTGGCGGCTGATCCTGGCGCCGGCCTGGGTGCGGCGCTGCGTCGTCGCGCATGAGGTCGCGCATCTGGTGCACGGCCATCACGGCCCCGAATTCCATGCGCTGCTGGGGAGCCTCGACCCCAACGACCGCGCCGCGACACGCTGGCTGCGCGCCAATGGTCGGGGGCTGCACTGGGTGGGGCGGGAGTAGCGGCGGCCGTCAACCGCTAAGGGTCCTTCAAACTCGCCCTTCCACCGATCATGCCAGCCCACAAGATGCTCGAAACGCAACATTGCCCTATATCTTGTCGCTAAATCCAAGTCTCTTTGCGATAAAAGACACCATAATAAGCGCCCCGATCGAAATGAAGGGTGAATTCGCAAACAGCCACCCCGAATGGAAAACAACCGCGAGAATTTGCGAAATAGAAAGAACCGAAGCCGCAAGCAGCAATCGCCGCAATGTTTTTTGATTCCAATACCGCCAAATCATGGAAAATGCGTCCTAAAGCGGCGAATAATAGTGACTGGCAACGCGATGATCAGCTAAAGAGTAAAAGTTCGCAGCTAAACCGCCAGCTCCCCCACCAGCGTCCGCAGCGCCGGCACCAGGCGGTCGACCTCGGCCATTGTCGTAAACAGCGACGGCGTCACGCGCACACAGGCGCCGGCCGCCAGCCCGACACGATGCACCGTCATGATGCCGAAGCGGTTCAGCAGCGCGTCGGTGATGGCGATGTTGTCGGCGACGCTAGTGCGGCCGCGGATGCGGAAGGAGGTCAGCGCGCCATGCGCCGCCGGATCGTCGGGGGAGAGGATTTCGAGGCCATCGAGGCCCCGCAGCGGCGCCACCCAGCGGTTGCGCAAGGCTTGCAGCCGGGCGAGCTTGACCGCCGGCGTGCCGAGGCGCGGCTGGAAATCGAACGCCGCCGGGATCGCCATCTGCGCCGCATAATCGACCGTGCCGGGATAGACGCGGCCCCCCACCGAGTCTACCGGCGCATCGGGAGTGGCCGGCGCCGGGGCGATCGCGGCGATCGCGTCGCGGCGGATCCAGAAGGCGGCGGTGCCGACCGGCGCGCCGACCCATTTGTGCAGATTGACGACGATCGCATCGGTGCCGAAGTCGCCGACCTTGAACGGCATCTGGAAGAAGCTCTGCGCCGCGTCGACAATGGTGAAGGCGCCCCTGGCCCGCGCCAGCGCAGCGATCTCGGCGATCGGCAGCACGAGCCCGGTGCGGTGGCTCATGTGCGTCAGCAATACGAGCTTGAGCCGGTCGGTGCGGGCGATGGCGTCGGCATAGGCGGCGAGCGCCGTTTCGCGGGTGGCGAACTTCGGCAGGTCAATGCGCACCGCCTCGGCGCCGCGGGCGCGGGCGAGCGAGACCATGTCGCCCTTCGTCGAATCATAATCGGTGTCGGCATAGAGGATGCGGTCGCCGGCGCCGACATCGCGGACCTGGGCGATCAGCGCCGACAGGCCTTCCGACGCATTGCGGCACAGCGCCACTTCTTCCGGCGCTCCCCCCATCTCGGCGGCGACGCGCGCGACGACCGCGGCGATGTCCTTCTGCATCGCCCGCCGCGCATACCAGCTGTTGTCGCGGTTCATCCGCCGGCCAAGCTCCTGATAGGCCTCGAGCACCGGCGTCGCCATGCTGCCCCAATAGCCATTCTCGAGCTGGGTGACGGCGCGCGTCACCGGATAGAGCGCGGCAATTGCCGCCCAGCCGGCCTCGTCGTCGGCGCGCGCCGGTGCGGCGGCAAGTCCCGCCAGCCCCGCCGCCGCTGCCAGTGCGCCGCGTCGTGTCACGTCCATCGTGCCGTCCCCCCTTACCGTTCGTAGAGGCTAGCCGACCGTTGGCAAAACACCAGCTTGCCGCAAGGCGTCCGGTCGCCATGATACAGTCGAGAGGCGCGACCAGCGTCCGATTCGGGAGAAATCGTCATCGAACCCTTTGCCGCTCCGGGCGTGGTTGCGCTCGCCGCCGACGAGATCGAGGGCCGCGTCGTCGACGCCCCGCATGGCGCCGCCAGCCGCCCGCCGTCGCGCGCCGCCGCCTTTGCCTGGGCACTGGCGCAGGCGACGCGCGATCCGCATGTCATCCTGATCGGCATCTATATTTTCGCGCCCTATTTTGTGACGCGCTTTGTCGGTGATCCGGTGGCGGGGCAGACGCTGGTTGCCGAAGCCAACAAATGGGGCGGCTGGATCGTCGTCGCGACGGCGCCGCTGCTCGGCGCCACCATCGATCGCCTCGGCCCGCGCAAGCCCTGGCTCGGGGCGGTAATTGCGCTGCTGACGGGGCTGACGGCGCTGCTGTGGTTCACGCCGCCCGATGGCAGCGGCCTCAGCATCCCCCAGGTCGTGGCGATCTTCACCTGCTTCAGCGTGCTGATCGCCTTTCACGACATGCTCCACAACGCCCTGCTGCTGCCGGCGGCGGGGGTGAAGGGGGCGGCGCATGCCTCGGGGCTGGCGCTCGCCGGGGGCAATTTCGTCTCGGTGTTCATGCTGATCGGCGTGCTTATCGCCTTCGCGCTGCCGGGCAAGCTTCCCTGGCCCTGGCTGCCGGCGGCACCGCTGTTCGGGCTCGATCCAGCGCTCGGCGAGCCCGACCGCGTCGTCACCCTGATCGTCGCGGCGGCGATGTCGGTCGGCGCCATCCCGCTGTTCCTGGTGGTCCCCGATGTCCGCGCCTCGGGGCGCTCGTTCGTCGCCGCGCTGCGTGCCGGCGCCGGCGACCTCCGGCAACTGGTCGCCGAATCGCGCGGCAACGGCAACGCGCTGGTCTATCTCGGCGCGCGGATGATCTATACCGATGGCCTGACCTCGATCCTGATCTTCGGCGGGCTGTTCGCCGCCGGCACGATGCGCTGGGGAACGCTCGAAATGCTCGGCTATGGCATCGTGCTGTCGATCGCCGCGGTCGCCGGCGGCCTGCTCGCCGCGGTCGCCGATACGCGGCTGGGGCCACGCCGCGCGCTGATCGCCGAGATTTCGCTGATCGCCGTCGCCGAAACCTTGTTCCTCGGCATGGACCGCACGCACATCGTCTTCCTGGCGGCGAGCCCGGCGCCGGTCTGGGCGTCGCCGCTGTTCGCCAGCTTGCCCGAACTCGCCTTCCTCGGCCTCGGCTGCTTCCTCGCCATCGGCGTGACCGCGGCCTATGCCTCGTCGCGGACGATGCTGACGCGTGTCGCACCGCCCGACAAATTGGGGGTGTTCTTCGGCCTATACGCGCTGTCGGGCACCGCGACCTTGTGGCTGGGGCCGCTGCTCGTCGAATATGCGACGCGGACCGGCGGCAGCCAGGCCTGGGGGCTGGCGCCGATCGTCGGCATGCTCGTGGTCGGGCTGGCGGGGCTGTTCTTCGTCCGCGGCGGCGGGCGGCTGGTTTGAAGTAAACAGGAGCCTCCGGCGGCAAGGGGCTGAGCCCCTTGACCCACTTTCCTTCCGTTACGTACTTTCGCAGCACATGTTGGCACCAGCGACAGCGCGATCATGTCAATTGCAAGCCAACGGCTGCTTACGCCCCCTAACGGACCGTCAGCTTCCCATCATTATCGACGAGAAGGGCGGCATCGCCGTTGTGTCGGACGTGGCTGCGTGCCATCTTTGCGCACCGCAGATCATGATTGATCTTGTGTTCTACCCATCGTTTCCAGATCGGATTTTGCAGCGCGATGCGCTCGGCGTCATAAATGCCGCAACCGTGCATCGCCCGTAGCTCCTTAATCAGCAATATCCACCGCTGGCGATCATGCGGTCTACGCTCCTCACGAAGCTTTCGGTAAAACCGCGCTTGGTCCTCACTGCCGTTCATGGCTCAGGAATACGCAAGCTTACGACCGCTTTCCACTATTAATCGCCGTTCAGGAGGGTATGCGTTGACACAAAAGCGCTTTCGTCGCTGCCAGCCCCACGAAACAAAAGCACAGCACAAATGGAAGGTGGGTAAAGGGGCTCAGCCCCTTGCCGCCGGAGGCAAAAACTTTCTTCTAGAACCGCCCGCGCAAGGTCACCCCATAAGTCCGCGGGTCGCCCGGTTGGCCGACGATCAGCCCGGTCGAGCCCGGCGCCGCGGTCAGGAAGTCGAAATATTGGGTGTCGAAGGCGTTGCGCACCCAGCCGAAGATGTCCCAGCCGCCGTCGGTGCGGTAGCCGGCACGGAAGTTGGCGATGTCATACCCCTCGATGTTGAGCACCGCCGACGGCGTCGGGCTCGACGAGAATTCCGACCGGAAGCTGCCATCGACACTGGCGTAGAAATTGCCGTCGCGGCCGAACAGCGGCGCCGGGATGCGATATTCGGCGCCGTAGCTCAGCGCATATTCCGAAACGCCTGGCAGCCGGCCGCCCGAGGCATCGACGAACTGGACCGAGCCGCCCGACAGCTCGACGGGCACCGGCGCGCCGGGGAAGGAGACATATTTGGCGTCGGTATAGGCGAAATTGGCATAGACGTTGAAATTCTCCGACGGGCGCACGGCGAGATCGAGCTCGAAGCCCTGGCTGCGCACCTTGGGAACATTGGCGAGATAGCCGCGGATGACGCCGACGGTGTTGTTGACGACGGTGGTCTGGAAGTCGGTGATCTCGGTGCGGAAGACCGCGAGGTTCAGGCTGCCGGTGTTGCCCGGGAATTGCGATTTCACGCCGAATTCATAATGCGTCACGTCCTCGGGCTTGACCGTCGCCGTTTCCAGCGCCGGGGTGACGCCATCGGCGCGGGTGGGCAGCCCCGAGAGGTTGATGCCGCCCGATTTGAACGAGCGCGCATAGGTTGCATAGACGAGCACCTTGTCGCTGGCCTTGAACGACAGTGTCGCGTCGCCCGAAACATTCCATTCGCTGAAGCGGGCGTCATAGCGCTGGTTCTGCAGCACGCCGTTCTTGATCGTCTGCTGCGCCGGGGTGATGTTGGTGCGCCCGCCGGTGACGACGGCATCATAGCTGCCCACCTTCTTGTCGTAGTTGACGCGCAGGCCCGGGGCGAAGCTCAGCCGGTCGGTGATGTTCCAGGTGATCTTGCCGAACACCGCGAAGCTGTCATTCTTGTAGCGAATGTCGTTATCCGAGCGCAGCCCGTCGATCAGCCCAGGGTTGGCGGCGTTGACGGTGGGGCCGAGCAGCCATAGCCCGGCGAACGGCCCCTGCTGCTGCACCCCTTGCGTGTTGATCGTCTGGTGGAAGTAGAAGACACCGGCGACATAGTTGAACCGGTGATCGCCATTCGATGCGATGCGCACCTCCTGGCTGACCTGTTCCTGCTGCGACGGATTGGCCGAAACGGGGGTGATCGAGAGGCCAGTGAAGTCGCGATCGTTGCTCGGCACCCAATCCCAGCCGCGCCACGAGGAGACCGACGTAATCGTCGCCGGCCCCAGATCCCAATTGGCGAGCAGCGAGGCGCCGAAGATGGTGTTCCTGGCGGTCAGCGGCGAATCATTGTCGACGAGGCGATCGAAGGGGTTGGTGCTCGCCGGCGCATAGTTGGACAGGGCGGCGAGATTGGCGAACTGGCGGTTCGTCGCGCGCGCCGTCGCCACCGCCTTGACGTAATTCTGGGCGAAGCCTTCGGGATCCTGGCGGTTCCAGTCGCCGCTGAAGGTCAGGTCGAGATTGTCGGTCGCCTGCCAGAAGACCTGGCCGCGGAAGCCGAGGTTGTCGATCTCGTTGACCCGGCGGCCGGTGACGGTGTTGAACAAGGTGCCGTCGCGCTGCGTGAACGACGCGCTCAGCCGCACGGCGAGCTTGTCGGCGACGATCGGCGCCGACGCCGAAACCTTGGCCTGGAGGAAATCGAGGTTGCCATAGGTGACTTCGCCGCGCGCCTCGAGGGTGAAGCTCGGCCGCCTGGTGGTGATGTTGAGCGCGCCGGCGGTGGTGTTCTTGCCATAGATCGTGCCCTGTGGCCCGCGCAGAATCTCGACCTGCTCGACATCGACGAAGTCGAGCGTCGCCGCGGCAATGCGGCCATAATAGACCTGGTCGATGTAGAGGCCGACGCCCTGTTCGATGCCGTCATTGGTCAGGCCGAAGGGCGCGCCGATGCCGCGGATGTTGATCGCGGTGTTGCGCGGGTTCGACGAGATGAACTGCACCGAGGGCTGCAGTTGGGTCAGCCGCGCGATGTTGAAGCTGCCGGTGGCTTCGATCTGCGGGCCGCCGACGACGCTGATGGCGAGCGGCACGTCCTGGACATTTTCGGCGCGGCGGCGGGCGGTGACGATGATTTCGCCGCTGTCTCCGGTGTCCGCCGCATCGGCGGCAGCGGCGGCATCGGCAGCTGCCGTCTCGGCGGTCGTCGCCATCGCGAGTGCCGGGCTCGACAGGCTGAGCAGCAGCAGGGCGCGCAAGGTCACGGGCAAATCCCTTCGGGCAAGCGCCGCCGTTCGGCGCCAGGCGCCGTCAGTGGCTGTCGGGTGGTAGCGGACCGCCGATGTCGGGGGGCAGGACACGCTGGTCGCCGCCCCCCGGCGTCGCAATCCTGAGGCCGAAGTTAAACTCCCTATTCCTACTAGGCAATAGGGGTTTCATGATGATTTTGTTGCGGCATGGCCAAGCCCGGCTTGGGGTGGCCGAAGCGTCAGTCGGCGACGTCAGGCGGTGACGTCAGGCGGTGACGTCAGGCGGCGAGACGGTCGGTCGCGAGGTCGGCGAGGCTGGTGTGGTCGAGAATGGCGGCGGTCTGGTCGCGGACGATCAGCATCGTCTTGCGGATGACGCAGGTCGCCTCCTCGAAGCAGTCGGCGCAGCGCTGATAGGCCGACACCGAAACGCACGGTACCAGCGCCAGCGGCCCTTCGATCAGCCGGATGATCTCGCCGAAACTGATCGTCTCGGCCGGGCGGGCGAGGCGGTACCCCCCCATCTTGCCGCGAAAGCTTTCGACCAGCCCGCCATTCTTGAGTTCGAGCAGGATGATCTCGAGGAATTTGCGCGGCAGTTTCTGGTCGGCGGCGATCGCCGAGATCGGCACCGGGGCGGCGCTATCGGCGCGGGCGATGAAGATCAGGGCGCGCAGGGCGTAGCGGGAGCGCTGGGTGAGCATTGGTAAGGTTTCTATGCCGCCTGTCGCGCGGTTGCACAAGCGAGCCCGCGGCGAGGGGGCCGACAGGACTTTACCAACAGATGGGACGAAACCCCAACGATCGGCAAGAAACGCCATGCGTATTGCGCCAACAACACACCAAGCTATCCACCAACCTGTTGATAAAACGAGACTTAAGCGGAGCGCGCGCGGTTGGCACACTCGATGCAAAGCATGGCACGTGGCGCCGGACCTCCCCGGACGCCCGCCAGATCAAGGAGTTTCCGCCATGTTCGCCACGATCCCGACCTTCTCGCATGTCCTCGCCGGTGCCGCCGGTGCCCTGTTCTTCACTGGCGCCTGCCTGTCGGTCGCCGCCGGCCCCGCCAATGCCGAAACCGCCACCGCGACGCGCAGCGAAGTCGTCCGCACCGCCGACCTCAACCTCGCCGCTCCTGCCGGCCGCGCCACCTTCGATGCCCGCGTCCGCGCCGCCGCGACGCGCGTCTGCGGCAGCCAGCCGAGCGATCTCGCCAGCCGCGCCGTCCACAATGATTGCGTCAAGTCGGCGATCGCCGGCGCCACCGCCGCCGTCGCTACGCAGGTCTCGACCGCGGCGCCGTCGGCCAACTGAGCCGCGCCGCGCTTGCCGGCCGCGGCCCGGCTGTGAAACACTGGCGCATGTTCCGCCGCGCCCTCCCTGCCCTGCTCCCCACCCTGATCGTCGTTCTGGCCGTCGCCGCCCCGGCGGCGGCCGACCCGCCGACGCGGGCGCGCGGGCTCGGGATCGCCTTCGGCACCCTGCCGACGGGGCCGTTGAATGCGATCACCGACGTTCCCGGCGTCCGCGTCGGCCAGGTCACCCGCCGTGAAGGCGCCAGCATCCGTACCGGCGTCACCGCCATTCTCCCCCACGGCGGCAATCTGTTCCAGGACAAGGTGCCGGCGGCGATCGTCGTCGCCAATGGCTTCGGCAAGCTCGCGGGCCTCAGCCAGGTCCAGGAACTCGGCGAGATCGAAGCGCCGGTGGTGCTGACCAACACGCTCGCGGTCGCCGAGGGCATCGCCGGCAGTGTCGAATGGAGCCTCGCCCAGCCGGGCAACGAGCGCGTCCGCTCGGTCAACGCCATCGTCGGCGAGACCAACGACGGCGAGTTGAACGACATCCGCGCGCGCATGGTCACCAAGGCCGACGTCCGCCGCGCCATCGAAACCGCGGTCGCGGGCCCGGTCGCCGAAGGCGCGGTCGGCGCCGGCACCGGCACGATGGCGTTCGGCTGGAAGGGCGGCATCGGCACGGCGTCGCGGCGCCTTCCCGACGGCAGCACCGTCGGCGTGCTGGTGCAGAGCAATTTCGGCGGGGCACTGCGCCTCGGCGGCCGCGACCTCTCCGCCGCGCTGCCGCCAACCGCGGGGACGCTCAGGAGCAAGGTCGACGGCTCGATCATGATCGTCGTCGCCACCGACGCGCCGCTTTCCGATCGCAACCTGCGCCGGCTCGCCTTCCGCGCCTTCGCCGGGCTGGCGCGGACGGGGTCGGCCTTCTCGAACGGCTCGGGCGATTATGCCATCGCCTTCTCGACCGCCGACGCCGCGCGCCGCACCCCGGCGCGGCGGTCGGCGGTGGCGAGCTTTCCCGAAGTCCCCAACGACCTGATGACGCCGCTCTTCATCGCCGTCACCGACGCCACCGAGGAAGCCATCGCCAATTCGCTGACCATGGCCGAAACGACGACCAGCCGCGACGCGGTTACCGGCGAGACGGTGACGGTTCGGGCGCTGCCGCTCGACGTGGTGCGGCGCGAATTGGCGAAGTAGCAGATTCCGGCTCTGGGGATAGCACTGCCCCACTCCCCTCTCCCGCTTGCGGGAGAGGCGACTCGCCGGCTTCGGCGAGCGGGTGAGGGTGTATCTTCTTCTGCTTCGACGGGCAGGAACACCCTCACCCGGCGCGCTGGCGCGCGACTCGCCTCTCCCGCAAGCGGGAGAGGGGGACGAACCGCAGCCGGCTATCGGACGCGATACTACACGTCCAGATTGGCAACATTCAGCGCATTGTCCTGAATAAACGCCCGGCGCGGTTCGACAACGTCGCCCATCAGTTTCGTGAAGATCTCGTCGGCGAGGTCGGCTTCGTCGGCGTCGACGCGCAGCAGCGTGCGCGCGGCGGGGTCGAGGGTCGTTTCCCACAATTGTTCGGCGTTCATTTCGCCGAGGCCCTTGTAGCGCTGGATGCCGAGGCCCTTGCCGCCGGCGTCGAGGATGGCGGTGAGCAGGTCCGACGGGCGGGTGACGCGGGTGTCATTGACCCTCAGCTCGCCGCGATAGGCTTCGGCCTCGGCGGCGGCGACGGCGTGGAGGCGCGGCGCTTCGGGCGAGGTCAGGAAGCCCTTGTCGACGAGGAGGTGGTCGGCGACGCCGCGCCAGTCGCGGCGGAGGTGATAGCCGCCTTCGACCGCGGGCTGTGCCGTCCAGCGCGCGCCGTCATGTTCGGCGATGGTCAGCCATTGCGCGGTGGCGGTCGCCGCGGCGCGCGCTGCGTCGTCGCCGAGATCGGCGTCGAAGCCGCCGTTGATGGCGAGCGCCTCGATGACTTCGGCGGGGTAGCGGCGCGGCACATAGGCCATCACCGCGCGCAAGCGGCGGGCGTGTTCGACCAGCGCGCGCAGCTCGCCCGGGCCGCGCGCCACGCCGCCGACGCTGAGCGCCAGCCCGCCGAGGCCGGCTTCGATGAGATATTCCTCCTTGGCGGCATTGTCCTTGAGGTAGACCTCGGAACGCCCGCGGCTGACCTTGTAGAGCGGCGGCTGAGCGATGAAGAGATGGCCGTTCTTGATGAGTTCGGGCATTTGGCGATAGAAGAAGGTCAGCAACAGCGTACGGATATGGGCGCCGTCGACATCGGCGTCGGTCATGATGACGATCTTGTGGTAGCGCAGCTTTTCCAGCCGGAACTCGTCGCGGCCGATGCCGGTGCCGAGCGCCTGGATCATCGTGCCGATTTCCTTCGACGACAGCATGCGATCGAAGCGCGCGCGTTCGACATTGAGGATCTTGCCCCGCAGCGGCAGGATCGCCTGAAACTGGCGGTTGCGCCCCTGCTTGGCGCTGCCGCCGGCCGAGTCACCCTCGACCAGGAAGAGTTCGGACTTGGCGGGGTCGCGTTCCTGGCAGTCGGCGAGCTTGCCGGGCAGCGACGCGATGTCGAGCGCGCCCTTGCGGCGGGTCAGGTCGCGTGCCTTCTTGGCGGCCTCGCGCGCCGCCGCCGCATCGATGATCTTGGCCATGATGGCGCGCGCCGACTGCGGGTTCTCCTCGAGCCAGATGGCGAGGCGATCGGCAATGAGGGCTTCCAAAGGTTGCCGGACTTCCGAGGAAACCAGCTTGTCCTTGGTCTGCGACGAGAATTTCGGGTCGGGCAGCTTGACCGAGACGATCGCCGTCAGCCCCTCGCGCATGTCGTCGCCGGTCAGGCTGACCTTCTCCTTCTTGAGGACCCCTGAGCTCTCGGCATAGTTGTTGAGCGTGCGGGTCAGCGCGGCGCGGAAGGCGGCGAGATGCGTGCCGCCGTCGCGCTGCGGAATGTTGTTGGTGAAGCAGAGGACCTGCTCATAATAGCTGTCGTTCCATTCGAGCGCGACATCGATGCCGATGTCGGCCGAGCGGCCATGGATCGCCACCGGCTTGTCGATCAGCGGCGACTTCGACTTGTCGAGATATTGGACGAACGCCGCGATGCCGCCTTCATAATAGAGCTCGACCGATTTTTCCTCGGCGTGGCGGCCGTCGACGAGTTCGAGACGCACGCCCGAATTGAGGAACGCGAGTTCGCGGAAGCGATGTTCGAGCTTGGCGAAATCGAATTCGAGGATCTTGAAGGTGGCGGGCGACGGCAGGAAGGTGACGCGGGTGCCACGCTTCCCCTCGGAAGCACCGACGACCTTCAATGGCGCCTCGGCGTCGCCATGGCGGAAGCGCATCCAATGCGCCTCGCCGTCGCGCCAGATCGTCAGTTCGAGCCATTCGCTGAGCGCGTTGACCACCGATACGCCGACGCCGTGCAGCCCGCCCGAAACCTTATAGGCATTGGCGTCGCTGTTCTCGAACTTCCCGCCGGCGTGCAGCTGGGTCATGATGACCTCGGCCGCCGAAACGCCTTCCTCGGAATGGATGCCGGTCGGGATGCCGCGGCCATTGTCGGTGACGCTCACCGAGCCGTCGGGGTTCAAGCGGATGACGATGCGGTCGCAATAGCCGGCGAGTGCCTCGTCGATGGCGTTGTCCGAAACCTCGAAGACCATGTGGTGCAGCCCCGATCCATCGTCGGTGTCGCCGATATACATGCCGGGGCGCTTGCGCACCGCGTCGAGACCGCGGAGCACCTTGATCGAATCGGCGCCATAATCGGCGGGCGCCTGGTGGGTTGCGTCACTCAAAACCGGGTTCCTTGTCGCGCGGCAGGCGATCGGCGCCGCGCCTTGGCGTGACTATAGACTCCCGCGCGCGCGTGCGCGACCCTCGTGTTGAATCGGCCGGCAGTGCGGCGCCGGGCTATTCGGCGGCGACCCAGCGCGCCGCGCCATCGTTCGCGGCGGTGATGGCGCGCAGAAAGGCAACCTCGGCGGCGTCGTGCGGCGTGCCATCGGCTTCGAAAATGTCGTGGAACCAGGGCCCTGCCGGTCCCTCGAGATAGGGCGTCGCCCAGCTGTCCCACGGCAGGTGCGTCTGCGTCTTGCCGCGCACCAGCCCCCAGCACAGCGCGCCGACGCCCTTGGCGCGCGCCAGTGGCAGGATCGCCTCGAAGGTGCTGCCCGTCGGCCGTGCCATGAACTCGGTGCACAGGATCGGGCGATCGAAGGCCTTCAGCCATTGCACGCGGCGGCCGAAATCATCGGCGTCACCATAATTGTGGAAGCTGATGATGTCCGAATGGGCGAGCTGGATCGCCTGGATGCCCGACAACAGGGTCAGCTTCGACCAGTCGCCGAGCCACAGGGCACTGGTCAGCGGCTGGCTCGGGCGGCGGCCGCGCGCCCAGCGGAAGGCATCGACGAGCAGCGGGATGACCAGCGCCGCCTTGGCGGCGAGTTCATCGGGGTCGCAGCGCGAGACCTCGGGGCCATTGTCGGGCTCGTTCCAGATGTCCCAGGCGAGCACGCGCGGGTCGTCGGCGAAACGCCCCACGACGGTTTCAACATAGGCCCGCAGGCGCTCACGATTGGCCGGATCGGCAAGCGCCGCGGTGCCGGGCGACTGCACCCAGCCGCTGTTGTGGACACCCGGGGTCGGCGCCGGCTGGTCGCCGAGTGCCGGTTCGGGGTGCCAGCAGCTGTCGAACAGCACCAGCATCGTCCTGAGGCCATGCGCGGCGGCGATGTCGAGAAAGCTGTCGATACGCGCCAGGAACCCGAGCGGATCGGCGGCGAACACCAGGTCGTGGAGATAAACGCGCAGCGCGTTCATGCCGAGCGATGCGGCCAGCGCCAGCTCGCGGTCGATGGTGGCCGCATCGAAGCTCGCTGCCTGCCACATTTCGAGCTGATTGACCGCCGAGGATGGCGTGAAATTGCAGCCCACCAGCCAGGGCTGGCGGTAGTGCCAAAGCTGGGCATCGGCCGCCGGCCAAGGCTGCGCCGAATTTTCGGTCGCGATCGCTAAATCGTGCATAACCCCCCCGGTCATCCGCGGTTCCGCACGATTACAATTTTTTCGGCCGGGGCAATAGCGCCGCCAGCCCCTTCCCTGTAGTATTGCTAGGCAAAATGCGATGAAGCGAAAAATCTATTCGCCGGCGGTAAGGATCAATCGCGACACCAACCCCGGCAAGACGTGATGCAACATATGGCCGTGGCCGGCCAGCGGCACGGCGCGGGCGTTGGCGAGTTCATTTGCAAGCCGGAACGACTGCGCTTGCTGCCCCACGAGGTGATCGGAATCGCCCCAGATCACTGTTACCGGCAGGGCGAGTTCAGGATAATGCTTGGCAAGGCGCCGGGCGTTTGCCGGCATCTGCGCGCCATCCTCGGCACTGGCGCGGATCTGGCCGGGGCGAAGCATCAGCCCGAAGGGCATGCGCTGCTTGTACCCGCGCGTAGGCGCGCTTGGTGCAAAAATCTGGCGGTTTCCGAGTGCCCCGATGACGCGCGTCTGCAGCGGCGCCCAGCCATCGCTGAAGGCCCGGCCGAGCAGCGGCACGTTGACGATGCCGAGGCCGAGGGCATCGAGGCGCGGCGTCGGATAACAATAGCCCGAGATCAGCACCAGCGCCGCGACCTCGTGCGGATGGGCAAGCGCCCAGGCCAGCGCCGGCAGCACCCCCCAGCTGTGCCCGACGACGACCGCCGGGCCAAGCCCCAACCGCCGCGTCGCGCCGGCGATCGCCCCCGCCTGTGCCTCGGCGGTCCAGGCGCGGTCAGCGGGGCGAGTGCTGTGGCCATAGCCGGGGCGATCGACGAGAACGACGCGGCGTTGCCGGGCGAGCGTGTCGGCAACCCCGGCGGCGACGAAATCGTCGCCGAGCGAGCCATTGCCATGGATGACGACGACGGGGGCACCGGCGGGCGCCCCTGTCATGGTGCGACCGGGGTCGGCACTGTCGCGGACATGAATGCCGGCGCCATCGACACCGATGATGCGGCCCTGCGGCCGAAAGCGCCGTTCGGCGGCACGCGCCGCCAGATGATTGAAGGCAGCAGCTCCTGCCAGCGCGGCGGCCCCGCCGAGCAAGGCCGACGGCAGCCGCGCCGAGGCGGCCGGCGTCGCTATTGTCTCCGCCATCGCCTCAATCCGCGCCGGGGCTGGCCGGGGGCGGATCGCTCGCCGGAAAGCTTTCGTCCATCGCCTGGTCGACAGGGTCCCAGTCGGGCTCGTCGCCGACCATCGCGTCGGGGCCGGCATTGCGGACATGGCCGGGCGCCGGGGGCGCGTCGTGGCCAGCGGCGTCATCGCCGCCGGCGGCGTCATCGACTTCTGGCGCCTGGCCGGGCAGGCTCGTCGGCGCGCCGACGCTCGGCGTCGCGGCGTCGTCGGGCGCTGTCGGTGGCGCGCGGTCGTGGTCGGGGGGAGTTGTCGCCATCATCGGTCTCCTGGGGGCGCGTTGCCAACCCTTCGCCGTGTCGGCGGGTTCCGGCGGGAACGCCGCGCTGCGCCGGCTCGTTGGGCGCCACGAGAGGACAGCGACGATGACGGACGCGAAAGACCGCAAGGTGAGGGACAATGTCATGGGACTGCGCCCGGGCGACGGCCACGATCAATATGCCGGGCGGGTCGGCGGCGGCGAATCGGCCGGCGGCGCCTATCCCAACCCGCATGTCGACGGCGACGCCGAAAAGCCCGCAGGCCATGGCGGCGGCCAGGCCGGCGCCGAGGGCAGCGGCGACCATCATGCGGCGAGCCGGACGAGTGCCCCCGACGACGCCGACGGCGACTACCGCGACCACCCCAGCCAGCAGGACGGCGCGGCGCGGGCGCGATTCGACGCGGCAGTGGCGCGCGACAGCGACAATCGCGAAAAGCGCGACGCCGGCTAAAGCGGCGCGATGCCGCCGGCGTCGACGTGCAGCCGGTCGCCGCGAACCCCGTCGAACAGCGCGGGATCGGTACCGGTCATCCAGACCTGGGCGCCCATGCCCGCCAGGCGTTCGAACAGGGCACCACGGCGCCGCGCGTCGAGGTGCGCCGCGACCTCGTCGAGCAGCAGCAGCGGCGGCTGCCCGGCACGCGCCGTGACCAGCCTGGCATGGGCAAGGATGATGGCGATGAGCAGCGCCTTCTGCTCGCCGGTCGAGCCGCGCGCCGCGGGCTCCTGCTTGGCGACATGGACGACGTCGAGGTCGGCGCGGTGCGGGCCGATGAGGGCGCGCCCGGCGGCCGCATCGGCGGCACGGCCCGCTGCGAGCAGCGCGGCGAAATCGTCGCCGGGAGCGCCGCCGGCGAGCGCCAGCAGCGGCCGCGCGAAGGGGCCATCGGGTGCCTCGGCGAGTTCGGCGGCGAGCGCGCTGACCGTCGCGGCGCGTGCGGCGGCGATGGCGGCGCCATGCTCGGTCATCGCCACTTCGAGCGCTGTCAGCCAGGCGGGGTCGGCGGGCGCTTCGCCGGTCAGCAGCCGGGTACGGGCGCGCATCGCCGCGTCATAGCGCAGGCTCTGCTGGCCATGGCCGGGGTGAAGCGCCAGGACGAGGCGATCGAGGAAGCGCCGCCGCGCCGCCGGGGTGTCGGCGAACAGCCGGTCCATCGCCGGCGTCAGCCACACGAGCGCCAGCCATTCGCCAAGCGCGCTGGCACTCGCGGTCGCGCCATTGATGCGGACAATGCGGCGCTCGGGGGCGGAAGCCAGCGTGCCGGTGCCGATCTCGACCTCGCCGCCGGGCGCCGCCAGGGTCGCGGCGAGGCTCCAGCTGCCGGCACCGCCGGCGCGCGCTGCCTCGGAAAGCGCCGCGCCGCGCAGGCCCCGCCCCGGACCAAGGAAGGACACGGCCTCGAGGATGTTGGTCTTCCCCGCGCCGTTTTCGCCGGTGATGACGATGGCGCCGGCGCCGACACGCACTTCGCCGGCGGCATAGCTGCGGAAGTCGGTCAGGCTGAGGCGCGCGACGGCGGTCATGGCGGGTGGTGTAGTGCGAAAACCAGCGCGGGGTCAGGCGATTCCGAAGGTCCAGCCCTCGGTCGCGGCGATCGCCCGAGTCATCGCCGGCGGCGCCCACCAGCGCGGCTCGGCGGCGATGGCGCGCAGGCCAGCGGCGGTGACGATGGCGTCGCCGATATGGTCGGCGAAGACGGCGGGAAACGCGCCGGGCAACGGCGCCGAGCCGAAATGCGCGATTGCGCCATCGAGCGCCGCGCGGGTCCGCAGCTTGCCGCGCGTTCCCGCCATCGCGGCAAAGGCCTGGGCGTAGATTTCGAGGATCACCGGGCCGCTTGTCGGCAGCGGATCGAAGGGCCAGGCCGGCCAACCGAGGCGATGGGCGAGGCGCATCGCCGACAGCGTCGCCTTGCCGACCTGCGCCGCGCCGAGCAGCACGAAGTTCGATGTCGGCGTGCCGGCACGCGACGCCGCATGGACCTGCTCGGCGACACGCAGATGGGCGCGCAGCGCGCGCGGGCCGTCGGCGATGCCGGTCCAGAACAGCTCGCGGCGGTGGTCGATGAAGCGGTGGCCGCCGAGATCGGGATCGGCGGCGGCGACACGGTCGATCTCCGCCCAGAGGTCGCGCGCCGGGCCGTCGCAGCCGGGGATGGCGGCGAAGCCCAGGCCGGCGTCGATCCCGACAAGGACGTCATCCTGCTGCACTTGCAGCCAGTCGAGGACCCCGAGCCGGCTCCAGGCGCCGCCGGGCGGCGGCACCAGCTGCGGCGGCGCGCTGCCGATGGTGGCGACGGCGAGCTGTATCGAAGGGTGGCGCAGCCCGCGCGCGCCCGACCAGTCGATGCCGATGAAGCGCGTGAATCTCATCGAAGCTCGACGATCGTCCCGCCCGCTTCGAACGCCGCCACGTTCATTCGGCGGCAGCGAGCACCGGATAATCGCTATGGTCGGCGGCAAAGGCCAGGCACGCCAGAACGTCCCCACGCGAAATAGAGGGAAAGGCCAGCAGGAGCTCGTCGACACTATCGCCGCCGGCGAGATATTCGAGGACATCGCGCACCCGCAGCCGTGTGCCGCACGCACAGGGTTTGCCGCCAACGCCGCCGGCAATCGAGACGATACGGGTCACATAATCGGCCGCCACCGGCGGAGCATAATCGATCAGCTCGGCGATGCCCATCATTTCCGCGCCGCGCGCTGTGCCTTCGACGCACCGCGCTGCCAGGCGCGTTCGATGAGCGCGGCGATGCGCTCGGGGTCAGCGGCGGCGTAGCGGACGAGCACCGCCGGCCAGCCTTCATAATGCGGCGTCTGGAAGAAGGCGTCGGGGTCGGTGTCCTTGAGCATCTCGACCTCGTCGAGCGGCGCCGACAGCACGAAATGCCCCGCGGCCTTGCCTTCCGCCACCAGCATCTTGCCGCGCAGCTTCAAGGCCGGGCGGCCATAGCTGGCGCCGAGCTCGACGCCGGGCAGCGCCAGGCCGATCGCGACAATGTCTTCCCAGGTCATTCAACTCTCGCGCTTTCGTGCCCGGCGTCGCGCCCATTCGGCCAGGCGCTCGCCGATCCGTGCCTCTTGGCCCCGCGGGCTTGGCGCGTAGAATTGCTCGGGCGCCATGCCATCGGGCCAATAGTCGGCGCCGCTGAAGCCGTCCTCGGCGTCATGGTCGTATTGGTAACCCTTGCCATAGCCCAGGTCCTTCATCAGCCGGGTGGGCGCGCTAAGGATATGCGCCGGCGGCATCAGCGACCCCGTCGCCTTCGCGCTGCGTTTCGCTGCCTTTTCCGCGACATAGGCGGCGTTCGATTTTGGCGCCGTCGCCAGATACAGGCAGGCATGGGCGATCGCCAGTTCGCCTTCGGGGGAGCCGAGGAAATCATAGGCGTCCTTGGCAGCCAGCGTCACCTGGAGCGCCTGTGAATCGGCCAAGCCGATGTCTTCGCTGGCAAATCTTACCAGCCGCCGGAGCAGGTAGAGCGGTTCCTCGCCGGCGGTCAGCATGCGTTCGAGATAATAGAGCGCGGCATCGGGATCGGAACCGCGCAGCGCCTTGTGGAGCGCCGAAATCAGCCCGTAATGGCCCTCGCGATCCTTGTCATAAACCGGCACGCGGCGGTTGAGGAAGGCCGAAAGCGCCGTAGGATCAAGCGGTTGCGGCGGCTTCGCGGCGAACAGCGCCTCGGCCTGGCCGAGCAGGAACCGCCCGTCGCCATCGGCGCCGACGAGCATCGCCGCGCGCGCGTCGGCCGTCACCGGCAAAGGCGCGCCCTCCAACACCTCGGCGCGCGCCAGCAATTCCGCCAACGCTGCCTCGTCGAGCCGTTTCAGAACAAGGACTTGCGCGCGGCTGAGCACGGCGGCGTTGAGTTCGAAACTCGGGTTCTCGGTCGTCGCGCCGACCAAGGTTACCGTGCCATCTTCGACCACACCCAGAAAACCATCCTGCTGCGAGCGATTGAAGCGGTGGATCTCGTCGACAAACAGCAGCGTGCGTTTGCCGGCGCGCGCCGCCTCACGCGCTTCGGCGAACAGCTTCTTCAGGTCGGCGACCCCTGAAAACACGGCCGAAATCCCGACATAGCGCAGCCCCACCGCCTCGGCGAGCAGCCGCGCGATGCTGGTCTTGCCGGTGCCCGGCGGCCCCCACAGGATCATGCTGGCAAGATTGCCCGCCGCCACCATCCGGCCGATGGCGCCATCGGGGCCGGTCAGATGGTCCTGGCCGACGACCTCCGCCAGCGCCCGCGGCCGCAGCCGCTCGGCGAGCGGGCGGGACCCGGGCGGGGCGGCTTCCGGGCCGGAATCGGGGGCAAAAAGGTCCATCCTGGTGCTTTCAGATGGGCTGACCGGCCGCGCAAGGGGCGGCTGCCACCCAAAGTTCATTTTCGGCGCGCAATGTTATCCGATCCAGGGGAGGATCTGTGCATGCGCCTCGCGTCCTACAATGTCGAAAATCTCTTCGATCGCGCCAAGGCGATGAACCTCGCCGATCCCGCCGACGGCGACGCGACGCTTGCCGATTTCGCCGCGCTGTCGGTCCTGATCAACCAGGTCGTCTATTCGGACGCCGACAAGACCGAAATGGTGCGGCTGCTAACCACGCTCGGCCTCGCCAAGTCCGATACCGGGCCCTTTGCGCTGCTGCGCCGCAACCGCGGCCAGCTCGTCAAGCGCGGCGCCGCGGGGCTGACCATCACCGCCAATGGCCGGTCGGATTGGGTCGGCGGGCTCGAACTGCGCCGAACGCCGATCCCCGCCGAGGCGATGCGCAACACGGCACGCGCCATCCACGGCGTCGGCGCCGATGTGCTCGGCATCGTCGAGGTCGAAAACCGCCCGGTGCTGCGCGATTTCATGACCGAAGTCGTCCCCGCCGTCGGCGGCACGCCCTTTGCCCATCTGATGGTCATCGACGGCAATGACGAGCGCGGCATCGATGTCGGCCTGTGCAGCCGCGCCGGCTTCCCGATCGGGACGATGCGCAGCCATGTCGACGACGCCGACGACAATGGCCGGCTGATCTTCTCGCGCGACTGCCCCGAATATTGCGTCACCACGCCGGCCGGCAATCGCCTGATCCTGCTGGTCAACCATCTCAAGAGCAAAAGCGGCCCCAACCAGCGCGGCAACAATGCCCGGCGGCTGCTCCAGGCGCGGCGCGTCGCCGAAATCTACAATGGCCTGATCGCCGCGGGCGAAACCAACATCGCCGTGCTCGGCGATCTCAACGACACGCCGGCCGCCGCGCCGCTGGCGCCGCTGTTCACCGATACCGACCTCACCGACGCCCAGACCCACCCGAACTTCGACGATGGCGGCTTTCCCGGCACCTATGGCAGCGCCACCGCCGCCCACAAGATCGACTATATCCTGCTGTCGCCTGCGCTCTTCGCCAAGGTCCAGGGCGGCGGCATTTATCGCCGCGGCATGTGGCCGGGGGTGCGGCCGAAGAAATGGGCCGTGTTCCCCGAACTCAAGCGCCCGGAGGATGCGGCGTCGGACCACGCCGCGGTGTTTGTCGACCTCGATCTTTGAGCGCCGGCACCGGCCGCCCGATCAGGGGCTGGCGCCCACGGCGTTGGCGCTCCCGCGGCGCGGCTGGATGCCAGCTTGCGCTGGCATGACCCCCGCGGCTCAGCTCTTGAACCAGGGCTCGACCAGCCCTTTGATCTTGATGGTCAGCGGGTTGCCATGGCGGTCGCGGCTGGCGCCGGCGGCGACCTTGATCCAGCCTTCCGAGACGCAATATTCCTCGACATTGGTCTTTTCGGTGCCGTTGAAGCGAATGCCGATGCCGCGCTGGAGCAGCGCTGGTTCGTAGAAATCGCTGCGCGGATTGACCGACAGCCGGTCGGGCGGGGTTTCGGTCGCCGGCGCAGCGGCGGCTGCGGGGGCGTCGGCGGTTTCGGTTTCGGGGGTCTGGGGATCGTCGTTCATGGCGCAGCGGTGGCGCGGGACGGCGCCGGGGTCAACCCATGGGGCGCGCGCCATAGGAGACACCCCCCCAAAAAACGCGGCCATGCCAACGTGCGCTGGCAT